>DASRUM010000294.1:0-92576 GCA_035655415.1 Pseudomonas sp. | reverse complement strand
AGGCCTCCAGTTTGGCGGTGTTTTCAGCCCTCACCCCCAGCCCCTCTCCCATAAATGGGAGAGGGGAGTAAAAAGCATGCGACCTAAAGTGAACAGCATTACCCACAGTTGCGGGGCCTGTAATAGGTATGAGTTGCAGCGACTTGGTCTGTCCGGACACACCGATGACCGACACGCCTATAGCGCAGGAGCGCTCCGACTACTCGCTGGCGACAGGCCGACCACCCAGGTAACGACGGGTGAAGTCGTCGGCGGTCATCGGCCGGCCATACAGGTAGCCCTGGCCTTCGCCGCAGGCATAGTGCTGCATCAGCCTGGCCTGCTCATGCGTCTCGATCCCCTCGGCAATCACCTCAAGCTGAAACCCCGCTGCCAGCCGGCTGACCGCCTCGACAATGGCCTCATCGCGCAGGCTGCGGTCGGCTCCGCTGACGAAGGATCGGTCGATCTTCAGGCGGCTGACGGGATAATCCTTAAGCATGCTGAGGGAGGCGAACCCGGTGCCGAAATCATCGAAGGCGATCCCTACCCCCAGCGCGCGCAGGTGGCGCAGCGGCTGCATAATGCGTTGCTCGTTGCGCAAAATGGTGTTCTCGGTAATTTCCAGCTCCAGAGCGCTGGCCGGCAGATTGAATTCGGCCAGGATGGCTTTAACCATGTCCGCGAAATCACGGGCGCGAAACTGCGCCGCGAACAGGTTCACACCGATCCGAAAGTGCCCAATGCCCATGCTGCGCCACTGCGCAGCCTGCCGGCAGGCTGTACGCAGAATCCACTCACCCACGGGGATGGCCAACAGACCAGCTTCCAGCACCGGCAAAAACACCGCTGGCGCGGTAACGCCCTGAGTTGGATGGTTCCAGCGAATCAGCGCCTCGGCCCCACACAACGAACCGTCGGCCAGGTTGACCTGCGGCTGGTAATACATCTCAAATTCCTGACACTCCCAGGCCTGGCGCATCGACGAACTGATCGCGCCCTTGCGAGAAGCCGTTTGGCGCAACTCAGGGTTGAAGATGTTCACCAGATGGCGGCCATCGGACTTGGCCTGGTAGAGCGCCAGGTCAGCATTGCCCAGCAACTGCTCATCACTTTCACCGGTGCCGCAGTGGATCGCCACGCCCACGCTCGCCCCGATGAAAATGGGCTGATCATCAAACTCGATCTGCTCCTCGATGACCCCAATCAGCTCCAGCCCCAAAGCCCGCGCCGACTCCTGATCGGTACTGCCGGTCACAAACACCACAAACTCATCGCCACCGAGCCGGCTGACCATCTGCTCCAGCGGCACCGCTTCGCGCAAGCGCGCCGCCACCACCTGCAACACGAAGTCACCAGCGCTATGGCCCAGGGTATCGTTGACATCCTTGAAGCCATCCAGATCGATCAGCAGCAGGGTGGCCGGTTGTTGCGCGGCCAGCGCCTCCTGGATGCAGCGTTTAAGCCGCGCACGGTTGGCCAGCCCGGTCAGGTAATCGTGTTCCGCCGCATGCTTGAGCTGCTTCTCCAGCTCGGTGCGTGCGGTAATGTCACGGATGATCGCGCCAAAACAGCGCTCACCCTCCTCCTGCCACTGCGACAACGATAACTCGATGGGAAACTGCGAACCGTCGCGCCGCAGCGCATGCACATTGACCGACGAACCAATCAGCCGCGGCGCGCCGCCGCCGGCAACCCGTGCAACCCCGGCGGCATGGTGCCCACGCATCGGGGCAGGGATGATCAGATCCAGCGTCTGGCCGATGGCCTCCTGCGCCGAGTAGCCGAACAGCTTCTCGGCCGCCTCGTTCCAGGAAGTGATCAGGTTGCGGCTGTTGGAGCATATGATGCCGTCGGGTGAAGTGGCCGCAATATGCCGGAAGCGGCTGCGCAACTCATCGCCCTCGCGCGCGAAACAGCGCTGGTCGATGTACTCGCTGAGCAGCGCTGCCAAGTCCCTGAGGATCTGCTCGTCACGCACGGAAAAATCATGCCGCGGTTTCTGGTCGATCACACACAGGCTGCCCAGCGCATGACCGTCGGCCGTTAACAGCGGAAACCCCGCATAAAAGCGAATATTCGGTGCGCCCGTTACCAGCGCATTGGCACTGAAGCGCTCATCGTCATGGGCATCAGCCACGACAAACGCCGTCTGGCCCATGATTGCGTAGGTACAGAAGGACAACTCCCGGCTCGTCTCACAGACATCTAGCCCCACTCGCGCCTTGAAGAACTGATGGTCGCGGTGCACCAGCGACACCAGAGCAATCGGCACATCGAAAATCCGCGCGGCCATCTGCACCACGCGATCAAACTCCCGCTCCGGCGCGGAGCCCATCAGCTCAAGCGCGTCCAGCGCACGTATGCGCGCGCCATCGTTAACCGGGCGTGGGTAATCGCTCATGTTCAAGGCCTGCGCAGGGAATGCCTTCACTCTAGTGTAAAAATCCCCCCGTGGCGCCCATTGCCAGGTTCAGGCTGGCCGCCCAGGCATCACGCGGGCACTGCGCACCACTGTCGCGGTGGTGATCATATATGGGGTGGACAACGCGAAACTTGTCCACCGCGATAGGTCGCAAAGCGTTCGCCGTCTGAAATCGAAAGCCGAGCAAATCGACACTGCCACAAGTGGCGGCAGATTAGGGCTTACGGCATGACGATTACGGTACACCCGCCGCTGATTGATTGGCCCTACTTACTGGTTTCGCCCTTACGGCGAGTTACTTGATTCGCTGCGCTCACCCTTCGGGCCAGCCTTCGGCTGTTACTCCGCTGCGCTACGTTTCGGCCTCCTGACGGGATTCGGGGACCGCGCTGACTGGGCGATTTCTGGATAGCAGAACGAAAGGCAAGAGCAGAACAAAGACCAAAAGCATCGCGGCCATGGGCCGCTCCTACGAGTTCGTAGTCGTAACCTGTAGGGCGGGTGAAACACGCCATGCTTTTTGCTTTTCAATCCGCGATTACACAGACGACACCAAAACGCCCCATCAGAAGGCCGAGTGGAATCGTTGCGTAAGGGGTTGAGCGGCATGGATGCCGCGAGAGCCGCGATGGGCCAGGGATGGCCCTTCGCGGCGGGCCTCTGGAGCAACGATGAAACGAGGGAAGTCGAGCGCAGCGAGACCCGGATGCAAGGGGCAAGACCTTTTGCTTACTTTTGGGGCGTTTGCCAAAAGTGAGCCGCCGTAAGGGCGGAACCGTTAGACCGCGCAACAGGTATGCAGCGCCTGGTCAATTAGCTGTGGTCGTCGTTTCATCGTTATGTACGGGCGGGCTTATTGCCATGGGGATTGGGCGGGGGTTGAGCGGTGAATAGGTATAGCCATTATTGATTGGTATCGCTACGCTCAACCCATCCTACGGGCTCAACGAGGAATGAAATTGGACGCAGACAAATGAGAATAGCGTTAATAGTCTCGATCATAGGTATAGCCAGCGGCTCATATTTACTTGCAGGAGTCACCCTAACTGAATTCCAAAACAAGTACATTTCAATATTCGGCACACTTGGAACCATTACGGGCTTAGCATACGCAATCGCACAAATAGCTTTAATGAGAAAAGAATCAGAGGTTATTTCTGAAACAGCCAAGGAGACAAAGTCGCAAGTTCTCCTCCTTACGTGCATAGCAGATTGGGCGAGAGGAGTTAAAGTCGCACAAGAAGTGCAAATATACTGCCGCAGCGGAAAAAGAGAGATTGCAATTCCGCGAATCCAGGAATTAAAGCAGATATTGCAGGATATTGTTAACGCCGCAAATAGTGAAATCAAAAACACTCACGGCACCAACGCAGCAAATCAAATTATCAGTCTAAATATTATAATTAACGGCTTTGAAAAAGACACTAGAGCAAAAATGAGCGGAGAAGAGGTAGCCCGCGTAAATAACACGCTGGAGGCAACCATCGATCTGCTTAACGAAATTCAAAGCATCACAAAGAACAAAGGATAAGATTGTGGACGAAAAAATCAGAAACCTAATTGGCACATTAACTGATAAAACTAGTACTTCGAAGATAAAATGGGAAAGAACCTCAAGAGATAATGAATTCATTTGCAAAACAGGAAGCGGCGCAATAACTGTAGATAGCTATATGGCAGGACATGAATTCAGCGACGAAGAAGAGCATGTAGTAGACATTTGCATCTTGAACGATCAAGGAATTCAGATTGAGCGCATATACTACGACGAAAACAGCCCAAGTGAGTTCAGACTACTATTATCTCTCCATCAGTCCATTTATAGGAAGTATCACAAAATTGATGAAGTCATAGACAACATCATCAGTGAAATCTCCGAACTTTAAGCTTATCTTTGCTCATTGCTGACAGACCGCGAACCTGAAGAGTGGGGTTGAGCAACGCGATACCCATCAACTCTCAAAACAAAAGGCCCATCAATCGATGGGCCTTTTGTTTAAATCGCCACTAGGCTCAGACCAACGCAGCCTCGCTGCGACGCTCAAGTTTCCTCACCTGATATTCCCTCGCCGCCTGATGAAACGCCCCCAGCAGCGCGTTGTAATCCGCCTTCTCCCAATAGCGATACTCGGGATGCCACTGCACCCCAACGGCAAAGGCCTTGGCACCAATCACACTGACCGCCTCGATCTGCCCATCCTCGGCCACGGCCTCAACCTGTAAGCCCTCGCCGAGACGATCAACCCCCTGGCCGTGCAACGAGTTGACCTTGATCTGCCGCTCGCCGAACAGCGAATGCAACACACCGCCCTCGGTCAGGGCTACGTTGTGCATCGGGCCGTAGGCTACGTCGTCCGGTACGTCCTTAACCTCACGGTGATCAAGACGACCTTCAACTTCATGCACTTCGCGGTGCAGGGTGCCGCCAAACAGCACGTTCATTTCCTGCATGCCCCGGCAGATACCAAGGAAGGGAATACCGCGATCAATACAGGCGCGCATCAGGCGCAGTACGGTTTCATCACGGGGTTTGTCGGCCAGGCCGAGGCCGGGATGGTCGTCGCCGTAGAAGCTGGGGTGCACGTTGGAGAGCGAGCCACCGAACATGATGCCGCTGACGCTATCCAGCACGGTGTCCATATCCAGGTCGTCGCCGAAAGCCGGGATCATCAGCGGGAAGGCACCGAAGCCAGTGACGGCGTGGATGTACTTCTCACCGACCAGGTGAAACCAGCCGATATCACGGTTGGTCAGCTGCCAACGGCACGGGGGAAGGCCAATCATGGGTTTGCTCATTGCAAGGAGTCCTCTTCATTAATAATTGAAGTGGGCTGCCCTTGGGAGAGCGGGCTTACGGGTCAGGAAACCCTGAACCCGCTCACCCAAGGGGTGCCGTAACCTGCGGTCACTGCACCAACGCCGCGCCCGCGCGGCTGGTTTGTTTCGTAAAGCTGTACTGCTCCCCTCTCCCATTTATTGGGGGCACGCCTAGTGGAGAGGGGCTGGGGGTGAGGGCAGATATCCCCTCACCCTAACCCTCTCCCCAGAGGGGCGAGGGGACTGATCGCATGCAAACGGATGGTCGCGAAAGATCGCGGCCAAGGCCGCTCCTACGGTCGTCATCCACATCCAAAAAGGGGGCTGATCCTGCGATCAGCCCCCTTGGGTGTTACTTAGCCATTACTCGGGAAGGCGAATTGCGCCGCCTCGTGGCTGGCGCGTTGCGGCCAGCGCTGGGTGATGGCTTTTTTGCGGGTGTAGAAGCGCACACCGTCCGGGCCGTAGGCGTGCAGGTCGCCGAACAGCGAGCGCTTCCAGCCGCCGAAGCTGTGGTAGCTGACCGGTACAGGCAGCGGTACGTTGACGCCGACCATGCCGACTTCGATCTCGTCGCAGAACAGGCGCGCCGCTTCACCGTCGCGGGTGAAGATGCAGGTGCCGTTGCCGTATTCGTGGTCGTTGATCAGCTGCATGGCTTGTTCCAGGCTGCCGACGCGAACGATGCACAGCACTGGGCCGAAGATTTCGTCGGTGTAGATGGTCATCTCCGGGGTCACCTTGTCGAACAGGGTGCCGCCGACGAAGAAGCCGTTTTCGTTGCCTGCAACCACCAGGTCGCGACCGTCCACCACCAGGCTTGCGCCCTGGGCCACGCCAGCGTCGATGTAGCCTTTGACCTTGTCACGCGCCGCGCCGGTAACCAGCGGGCCCATGTCCAGGCCGCAGGAGGTGCCAGCACCGATTTTCAGGGCCTTGATTTGCGGCACGATCTTCTCGACCAGGGCATCGGCGATCTGGTCGCCTACGCACACGGCCACGGAGATGGCCATGCAACGCTCGCCGCAAGAACCGTAGGCCGCGCCCATCAGTGCGCTGACGGCGTTGTCCAGGTCGGCATCGGGCATCAGTACGGCGTGGTTCTTCGCGCCGCCCAGGGCCTGTACGCGCTTACCGCGCTTGGTGCCTTCGCTGTAGATGTATTCGGCAATCGGCGTGGAGCCAACAAAGCTCAGGGCTTTGACTTCCGGCGCTTCGATCAGCGCGTCCACCGCTTCCTTGTCGCCGTGCACCACGTTGAGCACGCCTTTTGGCAGACCGGCCTCGATCAGCAGTTGGGCGATATACAGGGTGGAGCTTGGGTCACGCTCGGACGGCTTGAGGATAAAGCAGTTGCCGCAGACGATGGCCAGCGGGTACATCCACAGCGGCACCATGGCCGGGAAGTTGAACGGGGTGATGCCGGCGACCACGCCGATGGGCTGCATGTCGCTCCAGGCGTCGATATTCGGGCCGACGTTGCGGCTGTACTCGCCCTTGAGAATTTCCGGGGCGGCGCAGGCGAATTCGACGTTTTCGATACCGCGCTTGAGTTCACCGGCGGCGTCTTCCAGGGTTTTGCCGTGCTCTTCGCTGATCAGCTTGGAGATGGTCGCTTCGTGCTGCTCCAGCAGTTGCTTGAAGCGGAACATTACTTGGGCGCGCTTGGCTGGCGGGGTATTGCGCCAGGCCGGGAAGGCGCTCTTGGCCGAGTCGATGGCCAGTTGCATGGTGGCGCGGTCGGCCAGGGCAACTTTCTTGGTAGCCGCGCCGGTGGACGGGTTGAATACATCGGCGCTACGGCCGGTGCCGGCAGTCAGTTCGCCGTGGATCAGGTGGTTAACGATGGTCATGGCAATTCCTTAATAACGGATCTTGTTGTGTAGGAGCGGCCCATGGCCGCGATGCGTTTCGCGGCCATGGCCCGCTCCTACAGGGAATAGGGTTTGGCTTAATCAAGGCTGTTCAGCACATCGCCGACGGCGTTGAACACGGAGTCCAGCTGCTCGGGCGTGGTGTTGAAGGTTGGCCCGAACTGCAGGGTGTCGCCGCCGAAGCGCACGTAGAAACCGGCGTTCCACAGTTTGATACCGGCCTCGAAGGGACGGATCACCGGGTCGCCGTCACGCGGGCTGATCTGGATCGCGCCAGCCAGGCCGCAGTTGCGGATGTCGATGACGTTCTTGCTGCCTTTCAGGCTATGCAGCTTGTCTTCAAAGATCGGTGCCAGGGCGGCGGACTGCTCGATCAGGTTGTCGCGTTTGAGCAGTTCCAGGGTTGCTAGGCCGGCGGCGCAGGCAACCGGGTGGCCCGAGTAGGTGTAGCCGTGGCCGAACTCGACCATGTGCTCGGGAATCGCCTGGTTCATAAAGGTGTTGTAGATCTCGCTGGAGGCGATCACTGCGCCCAGCGGAATCGCGCCATTGGTGACCTGCTTGGCGGTGTTCATGATGTCCGGGGTAACGCCAAAGAATTCGGCACCGGTCCACTTGCCCATACGGCCGTAGGCGGTGATCACTTCGTCGAAGATCAGCAGGATGTTGTGCTGAGTGCAGATTTCGCGCAGGCGCTGCAGGTAGCCAACCGGCGGCACGATCACGCCAGCGGAGCCGGACATCGGCTCGACGATCACTGCGGCGATGTTGGAGGCGTCGTGCAGTTCGATCAGTTTCAGCAGCTCGTTGGCCAGCTCGACACCGCCGGTAGCCGCCATGCCCTTGGTGAAAGCCAGGTGCGCTTGCAGGGTGTGCGGCAGGTGGTCGGCGTCCATCATCTGGCCGAACATCTTGCGGTTGCCGCCGATGCCGCCCAGCGAGGTGCCGGCGATGTTCACACCGTGGTAGCCACGGGCACGGCCGATAAATTTGGTTTTGCTCGGCTGGCCTTTCAGGCGCCAGTAGGCCTTGGCCATCTTCACCGAGGTGTCGGCACACTCGGAGCCGGAGTCGGTGTAGAACACATGATCGAGGCCGGCCGGGGTTAGCTCGGTGATTTTCTCAGCCAGCTGGTAAGACAACGGATGGCCATATTGGAAGCCCGGCGCGTAATCCAGGGTGCCCAGCTGCTTGGCCACGGCTTCCTGAATTTCCTTGCGGTTGTGCCCAGCACCACAGGTCCACAGCCCGGACAGGCTGTCGAAAATGCGCCGACCTTTGTCGTCGATAAAGTAGTTGCCGTCGGCACCGACGATCAGGCGCGGGTCGCGCTTGAAGTTGCGGTTGGCGGAAAACGGCATCCAGTGCGCATCCAGCTTGAGCTGGCTGGCCAGGGACGGGGTTTCGGTCTGCGGCATGTTCATGGTGCGGCCTCGCGTATCGGCGACTGAGCAATTTAGGTCCTGTGGGAGGGGCTTTAGCCGCGACAGCTGTTGATCCTCGCGGCTAAAGCGGATTCGCCGCCCGACCCCTCCCACAGAGAAAGCGAATCTGTTGCCAGTAAAGGTGCCACGGGCTTAGAGTCAGGAAAACACGACTCTTCTTATCTTTAGTTAAGCCTTCACTAAACAATGAGCCTCCCAACATGAGCACCCGCCGCCCCGACCCGCTGGCCCAGGTCAGTGATTTTGATATTCGCCTGCTCAAGCTGTTTCGCAGCGTGGTGGAGTGCGGCGGCTTTTCCGCTGCGGAAAGCGCCCTGGGCATCGGCCGTTCGGCGATCAGCCAGCAGATGAGCGACCTCGAACAGCGCCTCGGTTTGCGCCTGTGCCAGCGCGGCCGCGCCGGCTTTGCCCTGACCGAGGAAGGCCGCGAGGTGTTCCAGAGCACCCAGCAGCTGCTGGCAGCGCTGGAAAGCTTTCGCACCGAGGTCAACGGCCTGCACCAGCACCTGCGCGGCGAGCTGAACATCGGCCTGACCGACAACCTGGTGACGGTGCCGCATATGCGCATCACCAACGCCCTGGCACGGCTGAAGGAGCGCGGCCCGGACGTGCATATCCATATCCGCATGACCCCGCCGAGCGAAGTCGAGCAAGGCGTGCTCGACGGTCGCCTGCATATCGGCGTAGTGCCGCAGGCCAGCGCGCTGTCCGGGCTGGAATACCAGACGCTGTACGACGAGCGTTCGCTGCTCTACTGCGCGGTCGGCCATCCGCTGTTCTATGTCGATGATCAGCAGCTGGAAGATGAGCGGCTGAATGCTCAGGAAGCCATCGCCCCGACCTTCCGCCTGCCACCCGAAGTACAGAGCCACTACCAGGCGCTCAATTGCACTGCCAGCGCCTCGGACCGTGAAGGCATGGCCTTTCTGATTCTCACCGGGCGCTATATCGGCTACCTGCCCGATCACTACGCCCAGGCCTGGGTGCAACAGGGCCGCCTGCGCGTGCTGAAACCGACCAGCCGCTTCTACGACATCAGCCTGGCCTCGGTCACCCGCAAAGGCCGCCGCCCGCATCTGGTGCTGGAAAGTTTTCTTGAAGCCCTGGCCGAGGCATAGCGACACACCAGGTAACAACTGCTCAGGCAACGTTGGGCGGAGTCGCGACTCACAGGTCTATGCTCGGTCGAAGCCACGCCTGGCGCGGCTTTGATCCCTTTACCTGTGCAGTGTCACCACGGAGGAGCTTATGCCTAGCCGTCGTCACTTCATCCAGGGCAGCGCCAGCCTGCTCGCTCTCGCCGCCACGCCCTGGCTGCCTTCCCTGGCTTACGCCGACCCCAGCCAACTGCTGAAACGCGCCATCCCGAGCAACGGCGAGATGCTGCCGGTGATCGGCCTGGGCACCTCGCGCACCTTCGATGTCGGCCTCACCAATGACAGCCTGAAACCTCTGGATTCGGTGATGCGCACCTTTATCAACGGCGGCGCCAGGCTGATCGACACCGCGCCGAGTTACGGCGCCTCTGAAGCGGTGACAGGCGAGCTGCTGAAACGCACCAACACCCAGGGCAAAGCCTTCCTCGCCACCAAGATTTCCGCCACCGGCCGCGAGCGCGGCATGGCGCAAATCGAGGCCAGCTTGCAGGCGCTGCAAACCGACACGCTCGACCTGGTGCAGGTGCATAACCTGCAGGACACCCGCACCCAGCTGGCCTTGCTGCGCGAACTGAAAGCCGAGGGCAAGGTGCGCTATATCGGCATCACCCATTACATCGAGTCGGCCCACGACGACCTGCTGGAGGTGCTGGAAAACGAGTCAGTGGATTTCGTCCAGCTCAACTACTCGGTGGGCGAACGCAATGCCGAGAAGCGCCTGCTGCCCTACTGCGCCGACCACGGCATCGCCACGCTGATCAACCGGCCATTCCAGCGCGCGCAGCTGCTCAGCCGGGTCAAAGGCAAATCGCTGCCCAGCTGGGCGATGGAGACCGACGCCACGTCCTGGGCGCAGCTGTTGCTCAAATTTATCCTCGCCAACCCGGCGGTGACGGTGGTGATCCCGGCCACCTCCAACCCGCGCTATATGGCCGACAACCTCAAGGCCGGCATCGGCCGCCTGCCGGATGCGGCGCTGCGCGAGAAGATTGTCCAGGCGTTCAGCTGATATGCACGGGCGCGCCCGCAACCAGAAGGATCAGCGATGAGCCCGGCGCAACGCCTGGCCCAGGCGATCAATGCTCGGCCCGCCGAGCTGCTGGCGGTGCTGTGCGGGTTTGGTCTGTTCTTCTGCCTGTTCAGCGGCTATTTCATGCTGCGGCCGATTCGCGAGGCCATGGGCATTCGCGGCGGCGTGGAAAACCTGCAATGGCTGTTTACCGCGACCTTTCTAGTGATGCTCACCGCCGTGCCGCTGTTTGCCTGGCTTAACTCGACGGTGGCGCGGGCGCGCTATATCGATTGGGTGTACGGATTTTTTATCCTCAATCTGCTGGCCTTCGCCGCGCTGTTTCAGCACAGCGGCGACGACATCTGGGTGGCGCGGGTGTTTTACGTGTGGATCTCGGTCTACAACCTGTTCGTCGTCTCGGTGGCCTGGAGCCTGATGGCCGATGTGTTCGACAGCGCCCAAGCCAGGCGTCTGTTCGCCTTTATCGCCGCTGGGGCCAGCTGCGGCGGCTTGGCCGGGCCAGCGCTCGGCGCGCTGCTGATTGAGCGCTTCGGGCAGAGCGGGCTGATCCTGCTGGCGGCAGTGCTGCTGGGTATGGCGATTCTGGCCAAGCAGCAACTGATGGCCTGGCGCGCGATTGGCGGTGCCGGTCGGCCCGGCGCACCGGTCAGCGAAAGCCCGCACCGACCAGTGATCGGCAATCCGTTTAGCGGCCTGACGCGCGTGCTCGCCTCGCCCTATCTGCTGGGCATCAGCGCCTTCGTCATTCTGTTAGCCACCGCCAGCACCTTTCTCTACTTCGAGCAGGCGCGCCTGGTGGCGGAGACCTTCACCGAGCGCAACGAACAGATCCGCGTATTCGGCCTGATCGACTTCAGCGTGCAGGCGCTGTCCTTGCTCGCACAGCTGTTTATCACCGGGCGCATCGCCCAGCGCTTTGGCATTCGCGCCCTGCTCGCCGGGGTGCCGCTGCTGGCCTGCCTGGGCTTTATCGGCCTGGCCCTGGCGCCAACCTTCGCCATGCTCGCAGCCTTGATGATTGTGCGCCGGGTCGGTGAATACGCTTTCGTGCGTCCCGGCCGGGAAATGCTCTTCGCCCCGCTGGACGCCGAGAGTAAATACAAGGCCAAGAACTTTATCGACACCGTGGTCTACCGCGCCGGCGACGCCGTCAGCGCCTGGGCCAAGGCCCTGCTCGACATGCTCGCTAATGGCGTATTGATCGCCGCCATAGCAGGCGCCCTCTGCGCAGCCGCCTGGGGCGCGCTGGGCTGGTATCTGGGTGGGCGCCGGGAGCAGGCGGCCCCCGCACTGCTCGAGCAAAACCACTCGTAGCCCGGATGCAATCCGGGAAGCGTTCGATGTCGCGCCGTAAATTTCCCGGATTACATCTGGGCTACCAGGTACAGCACCAGCCCCAAAACCACCGCAGCACGCCATTTACACGCACAACCCTGGTGCAAAAGCCTGGTTACAGCGTACCTAGGTCAGTTTTTCTGCCCCTTGCGCTTGTCACCCAAGCGGCGCTGGGTTATCAGTGCAGTCGTCCGAAAACCTGACCACTGCGGAACCGCCCATGACTGTTGAAGTACTTGCGCACCGAGCCGATCCGAACAACAAACCTGCCGGCCGGATTCGGCAGAAGAACGAAGAGGCGATCATCAAGGCCGCCGAGGAAGAGTTCGCCCGCCACGGCTTCAAAGGCACCAGCATGAACACCATCGCGCAGAACGTCGGCCTGCCGAAAGCCAACCTGCATTACTACTTCAGCAACAAGCTGGGGCTGTATCAGGCGGTGCTGATCAACATTCTTGAGCTGTGGGACAACACCTTCAACAACCTGAGCGTGGACGATGATCCGGCCACCGCGCTGGCCGCTTATATCCGCGCCAAGATGGAATTCTCACGCCGACACCCTAAGGCCTCGCGCATCTATGCGATGGAAGTGATTAGCGGCGGCGAAACCCTGTCACAGATGCTCAGCCAGGATTATCAAACCTGGTTCCGTGGCCGCGCCGCGGTGTTTGAAGCCTGGAGCGAGGCCGGCAAGATGGACCCAGTGGACCCGGTGCACCTGATCTTCCTGCTGTGGGGCAGCACCCAGCACTACGCCGACTTCTCTTCGCAAATCTGCCGCGTTACCGGCACCTCGCGCCTGACCAAGCAGGACTATGAAGTGGCGGGCGACCAGCTGATCCGCATCATCCTCAAGGGCTGCGGCCTGACGCCTCCCGCCCCAGACGTTTGATAGCTGACGCCTGATGCCCTTCACCCTGCTCGGCCCTTGCGAGTACCGCGAGGAGATTCGCAAAAGCCGCTTTATCGCCCTCGCCGCGCCGGTCACCAGTGCGGCCGAGGCGCAGGCGTTTATCGCGGCGCACAGCGATGCCAGCGCCAGCCATAACTGCTGGGCCTGGAAAGTTGGCCAGCAGTACCGCTTCAGCGACGACGGCGAACCCGGCGGCACCGCTGGCCGGCCGATACTCGCAGCGATCGAAACCCAGGAGATGGATCAGGTCGCGGTGCTGGTGATCCGCTTCTACGGCGGCATCCAGCTCGGCACCGGCGGCCTGGCTCGCGCCTACGGCGGCAGCGCCAATAAATGCCTGCAAAGCGCCCCGCGCATCGAGTTGGTGGCCCGCGAGCAGTACCACTGCCATTGCCTGTTCGCCGAACTGCCGCTGCTCAAGGCACGCCTGACGGAACTCGACTGCCTGCTGACAAGCGAAGACTACGACGCCACAGGGGCCGAGCTGCACCTAGCCATCCCCGCCCCACGGGTCGCCGAGCTGCAGCGACTGCTGGCGGATATCAGCCGTGGGCGGAGTGAACTGCGGCCGCAATAGATCGACTACGCTTCTGCATTGTGGCGGTGAGTCTGCGGCCAACTTCAGCAATTATCGCGGGCAATAACTGGGCGTTCCCCCCGTTCCTACAGGGGGAGCGGCGTGACCGTGATGGCGAGGCGCTGCACGCTTTTGTAGGAGCGGGCTTGCCCGCGATCACTCTCGGATACACCACAAGAGGCAATGGAATGCCTGTAAAACCCCATGGCCGCAACCTGCGGCGCGGCCGCTATTCAGAGCCAGACCGCATTTACCTGCTGACCACCACCCTGCTGCAACGCCGCCCGCTGTTCAATGACTACACATTGGCACGGTTGCTGGTAAAAGAACTTCGCTCAGCCCATGAGCAACAACAGGTTGCGTCTCTGGCCTGGGTGGTGATGCCCGATCACCTGCATTGGCTTGTGCAGATGCAGACAGGCTCTCTGGATAAACTGATGCGCCGTATCAAAAGCAACAGCGCACGGCAGATCAATCAGTACCTCGGCACACAGGGCCCGATCTGGCAGCCGGGTTATCACGACAGGGCACTGCGTCAGGATGAAGACCTGCAATCGGCGGCTCGTTATATCGTCGCCAATCCGCTGCGAGCAGGCCTGGTGCAACGCATTGGCGATTACCCGTTGTGGGATGCGGTGTGGTTATGAGCCTGCGTCGGGCTCAGGATTTATCGCGGGCAAGCCCGCTCCTACAAGGGATAGCGACCTCACCGCGATTGCCGGGCGCGGCACGCTTTTGTAGGAGCGGCCTTGGCCGCGATGCGCCAAAACGCACCAGCCATCAAGACTGCGCACCAAGCTGGAGCCACCCGCTGGCGCGGCGTTATGGCGAAACTTACGCTGACGCTGCACAGCGGCTTTTCTGACTCACTGGCCAGCTTTTTGCTTTAGCCAGGCCAGTTGTCATTCCTGAGCCACTGCCCATGTCCAGTTCCCCCTCTGTTCCACGCTTGCAGCTGAGCGGTATAAGCAAGCGCTACCCCGGCTGCCTGGCCAATGACCGTATCGATTTGAGCATCGCGCCTGGGGAAATCCATGCGTTGCTCGGCGAAAATGGTGCTGGCAAAAGCACGCTGATGAAGATCATCTACGGCGTCACCCAACCCGACAGTGGCGAGATTCGCTGGCAGGGTGAGCCGTTGAAGATGCGTGACCCGGCCATGGCGCGCAGTCTTGGCGTAGGCATGGTGTTTCAACACTTCTCGCTGTTCGAGACACTGACGGTGGCGGAGAACATTGCCCTGGCCATGGGCGCAACGGCCGGCACGCCAAAGCAGCTGGAACCGAAGATCCGCGAAGTCTCCCAGCGTTACGGCATGGCCCTGGAACCGGGCCGGCTGGTGCACAGCCTGTCCATCGGTGAGCGGCAGCGGGTGGAGATCGTTCGCTGCCTGATGCAGGACATCAAACTGCTGATCCTCGACGAGCCGACCTCGGTACTCACCCCGCAGGAGGCCGACGAGCTATTCGTTACGCTGCGCCGCCTGGCTGCTGAAGGGTGCAGCATTCTGTTTATCAGCCACAAGCTCGGCGAAGTACGCGCCTTGTGCCAGAGCGCCACTGTGCTGCGTGGCGGACGGGTATCTGGCCATTGCGTGCCGGCCGAATGCAGCGACCTGCAGCTGGCCCGGCTGATGGTCGGCGATGCCGAGGGTCTGGAAAGCAGCTACCCGAAAGTAATTGGCGGCCTGCCGCGTCTGCGTGTGGATGACCTTAGCTGGCACAACGCCGACCCGTTCGGTTGCCACCTCAGCCAGATCCGCCTGGAGGTGCGCAGTGGCGAAATCGTCGGCATCGCTGGAGTCGCCGGCAACGGCCAGGACGAGCTGCTGGCACTGCTTAGCGGCGAAACCCGCCTGCCGCGCAGCGAGCGCGAACGCATCAGCCTGGATACACAGCCGATTGCCGATCTGTACCCGGATGCGCGGCGCAAGCTGGGCCTGGCCTTTGTCCCGGCCGAGCGTCTGGGCCACGGCGCAGTGCCGGATATGAGCCTGGCCGACAACGCGATGCTCACCGCCTTCCAGCAGGGTTTGCTGAGCAAGGGCCTGATTCAGCGCGGCAAAGTGCGCGCCCTGGCCGACGAGATCATCAAACGCTTCGCGGTAAAAACGCCAGATGCCGATGCCGCCGCGCGCAGCCTGTCTGGCGGCAACCTGCAGAAATTTATCCTTGGCCGCGAAATCCTGCAGAACCCGAAACTGCTGGTGGCCGCGCACCCGACCTGGGGCGTAGACGTGGGTGCAGCGGCGGCGATCCATCGCGCGCTGATTGCCCTGCGCGATGCCGGCGCGGCGATTCTGGTGATTTCCGAAGACCTCGACGAATTGTTCCAGATCAGCGACCGCATCGGCGCGCTGTGCAGCGGCAAGCTCTCGCCCCTGGCCGCCACGGCAGAGACCGAAGCCGTTGATGTTGGCCGCTGGATGGCCGGCGAGTTTGCCCCTATCACAAGCACGCAGGCAGCCCCTGCTGCCAACATGAGCTGACGGAGTTTTCCATGCTGTTATCCCTCGAACCGCGCGGCCAGCAATCACGCGCCATGCTCTGGTTATCGCCACTGCTCGCCGCCGTGCTGACCCTGTGCAGCGGCGCGCTGCTGTTCACCCTGCTCGGCCATGACCCGCTGCAAACCCTGCACACCCTGCTGATCGCGCCGCTGGCCGACTGGTATGGCGTCTCCGAACTGCTGGTCAAGGCGCTGCCGATTCTGCTCTGCGCCCTTGGCCTGGCCGTGGCCTACCAGGCGCGCATCTGGAACATCGGTGCCGAAGGCCAGCTGCTGCTCGGCGCGTTGGCCGGCAGCGCCATGGCGATCCAGATCATCGACTGGGACAGCCGCTGGGCGCTGGTCTGGGTGGTGCTCGCCGGCACGGCGGCCGGCGCGGCCTGGGGTGGCCTAACCGCGTGGCTGCGCACCCAGTTCAATGCCAACGAAATCCTCACCAGCATCATGCTCAACTACATCGCGCTGAACCTGCTGCTGTTCTTCGTGCACGGCCCGCTGAAAGACCCGGCCGGCTTCAACTTCCCTGAGTCGGCAATGTTCGGTGATGCCAGCCGCCTGCCGCTGGTGAGTGAAGACGGTCGCCTGCATGCCGGCCTGTACTTCGCCCTGCTGGCCCTGGTGGCGGTGTGGGTGTTGCTGCACAAGAGCTTTCTGGGTTTTCAGATCAAGGTGCTCGGCCTCGATCGCCGCGCCGCCGGTTTTGTCGGCTTTCGCGAGAAGCGTCTGGTGTGGTTTGCCCTGCTGGTCAGCGGCGGGCTGGCAGGGCTGGCGGGTGTCGGTGAAGTGGCCGGCCCCATCGGTCAGCTGGTGCCGCAGGTCTCCCCCGGTTACGGCTATGCGGCGATCACCGTGGCCTTTCTTGGCCGCCTCAACCCGTTCGGCATCCTGTTCGCCAGCCTGCTGATGGCCCTGCTCTACCTGGGCGGCGAGAACGCACAGATGACCATGAACCTGCCCCAGGCGATCACCCAACTGTTCCAGGGAATGATGCTGTTTTTTCTGCTCGCCTGTGACGTGCTGATCCTTTATCGGCCACGGCTGAAGTGGAAATGGGCCAGCCTTCCGGTACTGAAAAAAGCGGCAGCCTGAACGAACGCCCCCTCACCATAACCCTCTCCCAAAAAGGGAGAGGGGACAGAAACGGCGCGCGGCTTCAAGTCAGCGCAGTACCGCTCCCTCGCCCCTCCGGGGAGAGGGTTGGGGTGAGGGGGAAGCCTCTGCAGATGAATTGCAGCAATAGCCAAATCCGGAGCAACCGATGGATCTCGACCTGTTAAGCAATATTTTTTACGCCATGGTGCGCACCGGTACGCCGCTGCTGCTGGTGGCTTTGGGTGAACTGATCTGCGAGAAGAGCGGCGTGCTCAACCTCGGCCAGGAAGGCATGATGCTGTTCGGCGCGGTGATCGGTTTTATCGTTGCCCTAAGCACCGGCAACCTGTGGCTCGGCGTGCTGCTGGCGATGGCTGCCGGCATGCTGTTGTCGATGCTGTTCGCCGCCGTGGCCCTGGGTTTTAACGCCAATCAGGTGGCCACCGGCCTGGCGCTGACCATCTTCGGCGTCGGCCTGTCCACCTTTGTTGGCGCAGCCTGGGTCGGCAAACCGCTGGCGGGTTTTGAGCCCATCGCCATTCCACTGCTCAGCGAGATTCCACTGATCGGGCGCATGCTGTTTGCCCAGGACATTCTGGTTTACCTGTCCTTCGCCCTATTCGCCCTGGTGGCCTGGGTGCTGCTGAAAAGCCGCATCGGCCTGATCATCCAGGCAGTCGGCGAAAACCCCGACGCAGCCAGCGCCATGGGCCTGCCGGTACTGCGCGTACGCACCCTCGCGGTACTGTTCGGCGGCGCCATGGCCGGGTTGGCGGGCGGTTATCTGTCACTGGCCTACACGCCTATGTGGGCAGAAAACATGACCGCTGGCCGTGGCTGGATCGCCCTGGCGCTGGTGGTGTTTGCCAGCTGGCGGGTATTGCGCGTGCTCCTCGGGGCCTACTTGTTTGGCCTAGCCAGCATCATCCATCTGGTGGCGCAGGGTATCGGCCTGTCGATCCCGTCCAACCTGCTGGCGATGCTGCCCTACGTAGCGACCATTCTGGTGCTGGTATTGCTCTCGCGGGATGCGATCAAGACTCGCCTGTTTGCGCCGGTATCCCTTGGCAAGCCCTGGCAGCCGGGGCACTGAGTTTTTACTTCTTCGCGGCTAAAGCGGAGTGCCGCCTAACCCCTCCCACAGGCTCGTGGTGACTTGTGGGAGGGGCTTTAGCCGCGACAGCTTTTACAGCCATTACAGCCACACCGCATCCCACAGCGGGTAATCACCGACCCGCTCCACCAGCCCCGCCCGCAAGGGGTTAGCCACGATATAGCGCGCCACCGGCAACACATCCTCTTCGTGGCGCAGAGCATGGTCGTGAAAACCGTCTTGCCACAGTTGCCCCCTTCGACCAGCAAGCGGATTGATCTGCCGAGCACTGCGACCTTTCACTCGACGCATCAACTCGCTGAGTGAGCCGCGATGCAGCACCAGCAACCAGTGCAGATGATCAGGCATCACCACCCAGGCCAGTGACTCAACCAGACCATCGAAATGAGCGGCTTTTAGCTCTGCAGCCAGCAGCCGGCCAAGCAGGAAATCCGCAAAGATCGGCTCTCGCGTCTCGACAGTGGCCGTTAGCAGATAGATGCGCTGATCCTCGGAGAAACGGCCGATGCGTAGCTGCTTTGAATGGGGCATTCCGTTGCCTCCTGATAGTTTTCGCTGCAGAGGTTATAGCTGCTTGAACCGCACTATCGCCAGTCGCGGCTAAAGCCCCTCCCACAGAATATGTGGTGATCTGTGGGAGGGGCTGGGCGGCACTCCGCTTTAGCCGCGACATCACAAGAGCAATACCGCACCAGCAGGCAGCACACCAACCCTCTTACGCACCAGCACAGCACCACCACAGAACCCCGCCCCGGCGGGGTTCTGCGTTTTAGCGCGGCGTGGTGCGCTAATTGTCCAGTTGGTCAGCTTTTTGCAATTCAACCGGCAGCTGTTTAACAACAACGTACCCACACACATCGGAGTTCCACCGACCATGTTCGAGAAGAGCAAAAAACCTCTGCTGCGCACCCTCGTTGCCGCCCTTGGCTTTAGCGCCACGTTGGGCGCTTCCGCCGCCGATCCATTGAAGGTCGGCTTTGTCTACATTGGCCCGATTGGCGACCACGGCTGGACTTACCAGCATGAGCAGGGCCGTCAGGCGGTGATCAAACAGCTCGGCGACAAGGTTGAAACCAGCTACGTGGAAAACGTCCCTGAAGGTGCGGACGCCGAGCGGGTGATTCGCAACATGGCCAAGGGTGGTTATGACCTGATCTTCACCACCTCCTTCGGCTATATGAACCCGACGCTGAAAGTGGCCAAGCAATTCCCCAAGCTGACCTTCGAGCACGCCACCGGCTACAAGCAGGACAAGAACCTCGGCACCTACCTGTCGCGCTCCTATGAGGGTCGTTATGTCGGCGGCTTCCTCGCGGCGAAAATGACCAAGACCAAGAAGATCGGCTACGTCGCCTCCTTCCCGATCCCGGAAGTGATCCGCGACATCAACGCCATCCAGCTGGCGCTGGACAAGTACAACCCCGGCACCGAAATCAAGGTGGTGTGGGTCAACTCCTGGTTCGATCCGGGCAAGGAATCCGATGCGGCCAACGCGCTGATCGATCAGGGCGTGGACGTGGTGTTCCAGCACACCGACAGCCCGGCACCAATCCAGACCGCTGAGCGCCGCGGCGTCTATTCCGTGGGCTACGCCTCGGACATGGCGCACTTCGGGCCGAAAGCCGTGCTCACCTCGATCGTCAACGACTGGGGCCCGCACTACGTCAAATCCACCCAGGCAGTGATCGACGGCAAGTGGGCACCACAGGATTTCTGGGGCGGCCTGGCTGAAGACACCATTCGCCTGCCGATCAGCGACCTGGTGCCAGCGGAGGTGAAAACCGAAGCCGAGCAGATCATCGCCGACATCAAGAGCGGCGCCTTCCACCCGTTCACCGGCCCGATCAAGGACCAGAGCGGCGTCGAGAAAATCCCGGCCGGCGTCGCCGCCACCAACGCCGAACTGGCCTCGATGAACTACTACGTGGAAAACGTAAATGCTGAACTGCCGAAGTAAGTCATAACCCAGATGCCGTCCCTGCCTTCTGGCAGAACCGCATCAAAAGGACGATGCCTTAACCGGCATCGTCCTTTTTCGCTGCCCTGGGTACGAGAAGACTCGCAGCATGCCCCCACCCGGAGCCTCTATGAGCACCCTACCGATTATCGATATCGCCCCACTTTACAGCGACGACCAAGCCGCCTGGCCCGCCGTGGCTGAACAGATCGACCGCGCCTGCCGCGACTGGGGCTTTTTCTATATCACCGGCCACCCAATCAGCGCGGCGCGTATCGCCGAACTGCTGAGCGCCGCCAAGACTTTCTTCGCCCTGCCGGCTGCAGAAAAGCTCAAGATCGATATCACCCAGACCGCCCACCACCGTGGCTACGGCGCGATTGCCACCGAGCAGCTGGACCCGAGCAAGCCCAGCGATCTCAAGGAAACCTTCGACATGGGTTTCCATATGGACCTCAACCACCCTGAGGTGCTGGCCGGCAAACCGCTGCGCGGCACCAATCGCCATCCCGACCTTCCCGGCTGGGCGACGCTGATGGAACAGCACTACGCCGATATGCAGGCGCTGGCGCAAACCCTGCTGCGCGCCATGACGATTGCCCTGGATATTAACCGCGACTTTTTCGACACACGCTTTCATGAGCCGATCAGCGTGCTACGGATGATTCACTACCCGCCGCGCCACACGGCCAGCAGTGCCGAACAGCAAGGCGCCGGGGAACACACCGATTACGGCTGCATTACCCTGCTCTATCAGGACGACGCAGGCGGTTTGCAGGTGCGCCACCGTGACGGCCAGTGGATTGATGCACCGCCGATTGCCGGCAGCTTTGTGGTGAACATCGGCGACATGCTCGCGCGCTGGAGCAACGACCGTTACACCTCGACCCCACACCGGGTGATCAGCCCGCTGGGGGTGGACCGCTACTCCATGCCGTTCTTCGCCGAGCCGCACCCGGACACCGAAATCAGCTGCCTGCCCAATTGCTCGGACGCCGCCAATCCACCCAAGTATCCGTCAGTGACCAGCGCCGAGTACCTGATGTCACGCTTTGCCGATACATATGCTTATCGGCGTGAGGAGCAGGCCAGCTAAACCGACGGATGGCTCCCACGCTCCGGCGTGGGAGCCCAGCCTGGGACGCTCCGCGCCCCATAGACGCAGAGCATCTGTAGCCTCATTCCCACGCGGAGCGTGGGAACAATCATCCGCGATCCGCACGCAGGCCGATTCGGCGAAATCCTGTCCTTACGGTTAAACTTTGTCGCGACCACGCCTGATAACGAGATCTGACCATGTACGACTGGCTCAACGCCCTGCCCAAGGCCGAACTGCACCTGCACCTGGAAGGCTCGCTGGAGCCCGAGCTGCTGTTTGCCCTGGCCGAGCGCAACAAGATCGCCCTGCCCTGGAACAACGTCGAAGCGCTGCGCAGTGCGTATGCCTTCAACAATCTGCAGGAGTTTCTCGACCTGTATTACGCCGGTGCCGATGTGTTGCGCACCGAGCAGGACTTCTACGACCTGACCTGGGCCTATCTGCTCAAGTGCAAGGCGCAGAACGTCATCCACACCGAACCGTTCTTCGACCCGCAGACCCACACCGACCGGGGTATTCCCTTTGAAGTGGTGCTGCGCGGCATCAAACAGGCGCTGGTGGATGGCGAGAAGCAACTGGGCATCAGCCACGGCTTGATCCTGAGCTTTCTGCGCCATCTGTCCGAGGAAGAAGCGTTCAAAACCCTGGAACAGGCCATGCCATTTCGCGATGCCTTTATCGCCGTCGGCCTGGACAGCTCGGAGATGGGCCACCCGCCACGCAAGTTCCAGCGCGCGTTCGATAAGGCGCGCAGCGAAGGCCTGCTGACCGTCGCCCACGCCGGCGAAGAAGGCCCGCCCGAGTACATCTGGGAAGCCCTGGACCTGCTGAAGATCAGGCGCATCGACCACGGCGTGCGCGCCATCGAAGACGAGCGGCTGATGCAGCGCATTATCGATGAGCAGATCCCGCTGACCGTCTGCCCGCTGTCGAATACCAAGCTCTGCGTGTTCGACGACATGCGCCAGCACAACATCCTGCAGATGCTAGAACGCGGCGTGAAGGTGACGGTGAACTCGGACGACCCAGCCTACTTCGGCGGCTACGTCACCGAGAACTTCGCGGCCCTGCATGACAGCCTGGGCATGACCCAGGAGCAAGCCAAGCGCCTGGCGCAAAACAGCCTGGATGCACGCCTGGTTTAGGCAAAAGCGTCGCGGCTAAAGCCCCTCCCACGGAGTGTATGAATTGTGGGAGGGGCTTTAGCCGCGACAGATAAAAACTCAGTGATCCAGCTTGCGCCGCTTGCCGGTGATCATCGACAGCGGCAGGTTTTCCTTCAGGCGGTAGCTTTCAAACAGCGCCGCCGCGATGTGCAGGCCCACCAGGGCCATCAGCGCGTTGGCGCAGAATTCATGAATGTCCTCGGGTAAATCAGCGCCCCAGAAGTAATCGACCTCCTCCATCAGAAAGCCAGTCACGCCAAGGCCGAGCATCAATAGCATCATGCCGATCATCACCAGACCGCCCAACGGGGAATGCCCCATGCGGTGGTAATCACGCCCACTGAGCAATGCCCGCAGGTGTTCGGCCAGGCGCGCCCGGGTCGGCCAGAAGTCCGCCCAGCGCGCTGCCGGTGTACCGATAAACCCCCACACCAGGCGAATCGCCAACCAGGCCACGGCGTAGTAACCGAACCAGCGGTGCCAGTTCTCGCCCTCTTCGGTAAAGAAGTAATTGGCCAGGAAAGCGCTCGCCAGAGACCAGTGGAACAACCTGACCAGCGGGTCCCAGAGGCGTGTGGTGACGGTGTTCATCAGCCTTCAACGCCGCCTTTGATGACCTTGCCACTGACCGGGTCGAAGTAGATTTCGACCTTCTGGCCATCTTTGTTGAACCCGTAGATTTCGTAGCAGTTGCCGCCGGTGACCTTGAACTTCTTGATCTCGTAACCCTGGGCTTTGAGGTCGGCCTGGAACTTGTCCTGATCCTGCCACTGCGCCTTCTCGGCGGTGGTGCATTGGGTGGCGGCGAAGGTCAGCGGGCTGGTCAAAACCAGAGACAACAGAAGCAGTTTGCGCATGGTGAAATCCTCGTGATGCAGGGGAAGTTGTGTGTCTGCGGGGACTACTGTCGCGCGGCAAGCTTAAGGCTGTATTAGGAAACGCAAAGGGCCCATCAAATGATGAGCCCTTTGCCAAAACGCCAGATCTATCAGGATCAGAAGTCGAAATCGACCTTGGCCCACAAGGTGCGGCCCGGCTCGTCGATCCGGGTGTCAGCCGGGAAGCCGAAACCGGCATCACCGCCCAGGTTGAGGTGCTCGGCGTAGTTCTTGTCGAGCAGGTTATCCACGCCTGCGCTGAGCTTGACCTGCTTGCTGACGCGATAGGCGCCGTTGAGCGAGAGCACACCAAAACCGGCACTGTCGCCAAAGTCCTGCCCCACGACGTTGCCGCGCCCATCCGCAGTGCGGCCCTGGCCATCGACCACCCGCCACAGGCCGCCGACGCTCCAATCGTCACGCTGGTAGGTCAGGCCCAGGCGTGCTTCCAACGGCGGCATCTGCGGCAGGGCTTCACCATCGGAGCTGTTTTTGCCCCAGGCGTAGGCCAGGGTGGCATCGGTTTTCCAGTTGGCACTCAGGTCATACGCCACACCCAGTTCGCCACCCATGATGCGCGCGTCGATGTTGTCGGCCTGGGTGCTCATACTGCGGTAGTCGAACAGGATGTAGTCACGCACCTGGCCGGCATAGGCCGAGGCCCAGGCCTGTAGCGCCTCCCCCTTGTATTGGATACCGATATCCAGCTGGGTGGTCTTCTCCGGCTTGATGCCGTCGAAGGCATTGTCCGCACCAGCAGGGCCATTGAGCCCGGCGGAGAAAAGCTCCCAGTAATCGGGAAAGCGTTGCACATGGCCAATACCGGCATAGACAGTGGTCGGTGAGCCAGATAGATCATGCTCGTAACGCACAAAGCCGCTCGGCAGGGTGTCGGCGCGGGTCTCGTCCGCCGTCGGGTTGGGCGTCGGCATGCCCATCATGCTGCTGAAGCTCGGTCGCAAATCCTTGGCCGAGGCGCGATCCAAACGCGCACCGGAGATCAGTCGATCACGGTCAGCCATCTGCCAGGTGGATTCGGCGAACAGGCCGTAGTTGTGCATCAGCGCGTCTTTCTTCCACGGGTAACGGTCAGCACCAGTAAATACGCCCCCCATCATGCGGTAGGTTGAGCGACGCGCACGGTGCTCGCTGCGCTGGGCATCAAGCCCGGTGACCAGCTCGAGATCGTCCCATTTCCAAGTGGCGGCCAGACGCGCGCCAAGGGTGCGCCGGTCAACCTGCGACTCCATAGGATTGCGCATCATGCTGGTTGGATCGGGCATGCGCAGACGGAAGTTGTCCATGATGTGGTCGGCGTAGTTGTAGTAGACCTTGGCCTCGACCTTATCCAGCACACCACCGAGGTTGCTGCGCTCCACGCGCAGGCCAAGGCTCTCGCGCTTGAATTGGGTGCCGTCCATGCCACGGCCACCATAGCGCGCCTCGCCATCGCCACGGCCGGCGGTGAGTTCGATCAGGGTGTCGGCATCCGGCGTCCAGCCCAGAGCCACATCGCTGTTCCATTTGTCCCAGCGCGAGGGGATGGTGTCGCCGTTACCGTTATCGTAATCGTCCGAATGCGAGCGGTTGCCGGTCACCCGCAGGTAGCCCCGCTCGCCGCCGACGGCGCCATCGAGCGTCTGGTCGAAACGCCCGTTGGAGCCAGCCAGCACACTGGCATGTAGGCGCGCGCCCAGTTCGCCGAAACTTTCCGGCGCGCGGTCAAAACGCACCACCCCGGCCGAGGCACCAGGGCCCCAGATCACCGTTTGCGGGCCTTTGGTGACGGTTAGCAGGTCAAAGGTTTCCGGAGAGATGTACGAGCTGGGCGCGTCCATCCTGCCTGGGCAGGCACCGAGCATCTGCCCGCCGTCGGTGAGCAGCAGCAGGCGCGAACCAAACATGCCGCGCAGCACCGGATCACTGTTACTGCCGCCGCTGCGAATCGCGGAGAAACCGGGAATGGTCTTCAAGTAATCGGCGGCGTCACTGGCCGGCACCGGCTGGCGCGGGTCCTTGGGGTAGGCCACCACAGTCAGTGGTGAGCGTTGCTGTACCGCAGTAATTACCAACGGCGACAACTGCAGCTCAGCGATGTGTTCTGCCGTTTGTGCGGCATGCCCCTGACCAGCCAGAAGCAAACCGGCACAGAGAGGAGCCAGACGAAACAGTGCAGCACTGATCAATAGCGAACGAGTAGACATAACTATTCCAAAATCGAGACAAAACCAGGGAATGGCCAGCACCGCTAAGCGGTAGTGACACAGGCAACAGGGCAATGGCGATCAGGAATAGGCAGGTGGTGCTCGGCTGCGCGAACCGGGGAAGATAGCGGAGCGGACAACCCCGCTGCGCACGGGCGCGATATGTCGGTCGGCAGGTACAACGGCAGCAAGCGCCAGGGTCGGGCTGGCACAGCTGGTGGCCGGGCTGTTGAGCAACAGGGTGCAATAGCCGCACTTGGCCCACAGCACATCGTGATCCAGCGGGCTGTTATGGCCACCGGCGTGCTCCCCACAGGCCAGTTCCGTCAGCCAGGCCGGTTCGGCAGGCTGACTGAGCTGCGACCCCAACGGCCCGAGATTGAGCAACAGCATGGCCAAAAGGGCCATCCAGCTCGCGCGATAATGGGCGGTGAAGGAGCGATCAGGAGGCATCACAACAACTCAAGAATCCTGCGCCGAGTATGACTAACGGCCTAAGCAGGGCGGCTGATGCAAATCAATGACGGTGAACATCACCGAACAGCAGCAGCCCCGCTGCAACGCAGCGGGGCTGGGTACGCAGATTAATGCGCGTGCCCTTCGCCATGGGTCTTCTCACCGGCCGGGGCGTCCTTGTGTACGGCAATTTCCACCTCAACCGCACCGGCCTTCTCGAAGGTCAGGGTCAGCGGAAAGCGCTCACCGTCCTTGGCATGCTGCTTCAGGTTGAACAGCATGACGTGGTAGCCCATGGGCTCGAACTTCACTTCACCGCCAGCGGGAATAGCCACGTTCTGCACCTGCTGCATTTTCATCAAGCCATCGGCGTGAATATGCTCGTGCAGCTCGGCCTTGCCGGCCACCGGGGTGCTGACGCTGAGCAGGCGATCAGCCTCTGCGCCCTTGTTGTGCACCACAAAGTAAGCAGCAGCGGTGGGCGCTACGGCCGGCATTTCCCGCGACCAGGGGTGTGCGATATGCAGCTCACCAGCGGTGTATTCGTGGGCACTGGCAAACAGGCTCGGGCTTAGCAGAGCGGCAATCAGCAGGGTCTTTTTCAACAACATGGTGTTCCTCCGTGGTGGACTGACTGTCCATAACAAGTGTTGTAACGCGAAGCCTTGGCGCGGGCCAAGCCCGCGCCGGTTATTCCATTTAGCCGTTGGCCAGACGCTGCCCAGGCAGGCGCGAGAGCAGCAGCCAATCCAGCGCCCAGATCAGCAGCAGGGATGCGCCCACCAGCGGGAAGGCCGCGCCCAGCAGGCCCATGATCACAATCGCGGTTTTCCAGCGCGGCAGGTCGTGGCGCAGCGGCGGTACGCCGAACTTGCCCGCTGGGCGGCGCTGCCACCACATGATCAGGCCGCTGATCGCACTGAGCAGCACCAGCAGGCAGACCGCGAGCATCAGCAACTGGTTGGCCAAGCCGAACAACTTGCCTTCATGCAGCATGACCCCGGTTTCCACGGTTTTCGCCACCAGGCCGTAATCCTTCCAGCGCACGTCGGCGAGCACCGCACCGCTGTACTGATCGATGTGCAGAGTGGCGTCGTTACGCGGGTCAGCGGCAAACATGGCGATGCTGTACACCCCGGTTTCACCTTTCGGCAGGGTGATGCTGTAACCCGGCTGTACGCCGCGCTCAGCGGCGGTATCGACCACGTACTGCAGCAGGTTGGCCGGGGCGGCTGGCGCCTCGGCAGTGGCATGGCCGTTATGCGCGGCGTGTGGATCGGAGGCCGGCAGTGGTGTGGTTTCCACCGCCCAGGCCACGGTCTGCTGACTGCTGGTGTTGAGGCTGCCGGTGAGCTTGCCGGACTGCGGCACGTCGTCCCACATCGCTACAGGGAAGTGGTTCCAGGCGCCGGCAAACTGTGCGCCCCAGAAGCCGGTCCAGGTCATGCCGGTGAGCAGCATAAACAGCAACAGCAGCGAGCCCCAAAAGCCTGTCACCGCGTGCAAGTCACGCCACAGCAAACGCCCACGAGCACTCAGCCTTGGCCACAGCACGCCCGCCCCGGAGCGCCCGCGCGGCCACCACAGGTACAAACCGGAGACCACCAACACGATGCCCCAACCGGCGGCCAGTTCGATCAGTCGATCGCCCAGGGTGCCGACCATCAGATCGCCATGCAGCTGGCGAGCGATGGCCTGCAGATTGAGCTGCGCATCCTGGCTACCGAGAATCCTGGCGCTGTAGGGGTCAACAAACACATTGAGGCCCTGGCCATCGGCCTCCAGCACAAACTGCGCACTGCGCTTGGCGTTTACCGGCGGCAGGTACTGGCTAATGCTCGCCCTGGGATACGCCTGACGCACCAGGGCCAGTTGCTGATCCGCCGAGAGGGCCTGCTCGGCAGGCGTTACCTGCAGCAGGTCGGCATACATCAGCTGATCCAGCTGCGGCTTGAACAGGTAGATGATGCCGGTGACCGACAGCAGGATCAGAAACGGAATCACAAAAAGACCAGCATAGAAATGCCAGCGCCAGGCCAGGTTATAAAAAGAGGGAGCAGTTTTGCTCATGGGTCGACTCCGATAGCTCACGACAAGCGTTGGCGCACGGCAAGTCCGTACGACGCAACGGCAGCAATATCCGGGGCTTAAGCCGGATGGCTATGGAGTCGAAGGTGAGGCGCGGGGATTGGCCGAAGGCCAGAGATAGCGGACAGGTCGAGGAATGAAGAAGAACGTCAGCAGGGGTGCGCGACTGGGCGCCAGCAGGCCCAGCAGACCGAAGAACGCCGCCAGGATGATCGCACTGAAGGTAGAACTCAGGGAGCAACCGGAACCGGTAGCAGGATTGGGCGCTACCACACCGGAACCTTCCAGATCAGCACCGGCGCCGAAGTTGCCCTCAAAGGAGCAGTACTGGCTGCCCAGCCCGCTGAGCTGCAGGCCGGCCATCTGTCCATGGCCGATACTGCAGGCGAACGCACTGAACAGAACGCTGAAATACAGCATCCAGGCCAGCAAGCGACGGTCAGTACGGGTCATTTTCATGGGGCGCGACTCTAGCATTGCTCCGGGGCGCATGTGACAAAGCCGCTCTGCGATGGATTGCCGCAGCGCGCTGGCGGCAATCTTAGTTCGGCCACGGCGCATCCGCCAACAACTCCGCGCAGCGGAGTTGAACGAACTCACGCAGCAAGAGCACCGGCTTGCTCAGTTGCGCGCGGTGCGCGCAGATCAGGTTGAGCGGTGTCGGCTCGCCGCGCAGCTCAGGTAGCAGCACCTGGAGCCGTCCGGCGCGCACATCGCCGGCCACATCCAGCCAGGATTTGTACACCAACCCAGCACCGCTGACCGCCCAGCGCCGCACCACATCGGCGTCGTCACTGACCCGGTCACCCTTAACGCTGATGCCCTGCTCGCGTTTGCCATCGCTGAAACGCCAGCGGTCATGTAGCCGCCCGCCGAGCATATAGAGCAAGCAGTTGTGCCCCGCCAACGCTTCCACCGACTGCGGCACGCCATGCTTGTGCAGGTACTGCGGCGCAGCGCATAACACGCGCCGATTCAGAGCAGCCACCGGCAGGGCGACCAGGCTGGAATCCTCCGGTGCGCCATAGCGCAGGGCAATATCCACCGGTTCGCGAAACAGATCGGCCACCCGGTCACCCAGCAGCAGGCGCAGCTGCACCTGCGGGTGCGCCTGCTGAAATTCATCCAGCCAGGGCAGCAAGGTGTTACGGCCAAAGTCCGAGGGTGCGGACAGCTGCAGCGGCCCGCTGATGCCGACCTTGCTGCCGGCCAATTGCTGCCGACCGTCATCCAGGCTCTGCAAGGCCAGGCGCGCATGACCAAGAAACAGCTCACCCTCCGGGGTCAACCGCAGGCTGCGAGTGGAGCGGCTGAACAGGCGAACCTGCAGTTGCTGCTCCAGGCGTTTAAGCCCGGCACTGGCCACCGCCGGAGAAATATCCAGGCGCCGCGCCGCCGCCGAAAGGTTGCCCAGGTCAGCGGTGGTGACAAACAACTGCAAATCATCAAAACGCAGCATGGCGATTCATTATCAAAAAAAAATTGAAAGAGACTCTAGTGGCAGGCGGTTTTTCTCGTCAATCAAATAACCGAGCATGTGCAGCACTTGAACCGGAGTCCGCCATGACCACGCCATTGACTTTGATTGCCACCATCACCGCGCGCCCCGGCCATGCCGAGGCGATTGAAGCAGGCCTGCGCCAGTTGGTGCCGCCGAGCCAGGCCGAAGCTGGTTGCCTGCAATACAACCTGCACCTGCATGAGGAGCAGCCCAACCGCTTCATCATGATTGAGCAATGGCAGGACGCCGCCGCCCTTAGCGCGCACCAGCAAACCGCACATTTTCTGCACTTCGGCGAAACCTGCGGCAGCCTGCTGGAACAGGTCGATCATCAACTGATGCACCGTATTCTCTAAGGAGCACTTCATGAAAGCTGTCGCCTATTACCAGCCCCTACCCACCGACCACGCCGACGCCCTGCAGGATGTCGAACTGCCTGCGCCAACGCCCGGCCCGCGCGACCTGCTGGTCGAGGTCAAGGCTATTTCGGTCAACCCGGTGGATACCAAGATTCGTCGCAACGTCGCCCCGGAAGACGGTGCCGCCAAAGTGCTGGGCTGGGATGCCAGCGGCATCGTCAAGGCGGTAGGCAGCGAAGTCAGCCTGTTCCAGCCCGGCGACCGGGTGTATTACGCCGGGGCGATCAACCGCGCCGGGGCCAACAGCGAGCTGCATGTGGTGGATGAGCGCATCGTCGGACGTATGCCAGCAAAGCTGGGGTTTGCCGAAGCTGCCGCGCTGCCGCTGACCGCGATCACCGCCTGGGAGCTGCTGTTCGAGCGCCTGCAGATCACTCGGGGCAACGCAGACCTGGGCCAGAGCCTGCTGATCGTCGGTGCCGCCGGTGGTGTCGGTTCGATCCTGCTGCAGCTGGCCCGTCAGCTCACCGGCCTGACCGTAATCGCCACCGCCTCACGCCCGGAAACCCAGGCCTGGGTGAGTGAGCTGGGTGCGCATCATGTGATCGACCACAGCCTGCCGCTGAGTGAAGAGCTAAAACGCATCGGCATCCATCAGGTGACCCACGTCGCCAGCCTGACCCAGACCGACAAGCACTTCGCGCAACTGGTCGAAGCACTGGCTCCACAAGGCCGCCTGGCGTTGATCGATGACCCGGAGCAACCGCTGGACATCATGCAGCTCAAGCGCAAAAGCCTGTCGCTGCATTGGGAGCTGATGTTTACCCGCTCGCTGTTCGAGACCGCCGACATGATCGAACAGCATCACCTGCTGGATCGGGTGGCTGAACTGGTGGATGCCGGCACCCTGCGCACCACCCTCGGCGAACATTTCGGCACCATCAACGCGGCCAACCTGCGCCGCGCCCATACTCTGCTGGAGAGCGGCACGGCCAAAGGCAAGATCGTCCTCGAAGGCTTTTAAAGACATTGCAAACACCCCGGCTCACATTACGCGTGAGCCGGGCAGTTTTTTTATCGCGCACCCTACATTCGATAAGCGGACAGCTAGACTCATTGCATTGCCTCTTTTCAGGCAACACCCTCTCAGTTCTTTCGACTTGGCTAGCCATTGGCGGTAAGGGATGCGACCTGATCTTCAAGGCCCACTGCGCCTGGCTGGCGTATATATCCTGTTCAGTGCTCTGTGGATTTTCGGCAGCGATTATCTGCTGCACGCACTGGTCAAAGACAACGAGCTGGTGGCCGAGCTGCAAACAGGCAAAGGCCTGCTGTTTATTCTGCTCAGCACCGGGCTGATCTTCCTGTTCAGCCATCGTGACCGCCAGGCGCAACGCCACCTGCTGGAAAAACTCACCCACAACAGCCGCCTGCTACAGCACACTCAGCGCAACGCTGGGCTCGGCAGCTGGGAGTACCTTAATGGCTTCCATTGGAGTGAAGAGGCGCTCCGCCTGCTCGACCGCGCACCTGACAGCCAGCAGTGCAGCACCGAACAGCTGCTCAGCTGGCTGCACCCCGCTGAGCGCTCCGCTGTACAACGCGCCCTACTGGCCTTGCTGGAAGGCCGCAGTGCCATGATGGTGAGCGCCCGCCTGCAGCAACGCCAGCCCCACCAGGACACCTGGCTGATGCTGCGCGGCGAGGTCGACGAGCACGGGCGCATCCTCGGCACCGTACAGAACATCAGCGCACAGAAACGCGATGAAAGCGCCCTGCGTGAAAGCGAACAACGCTTTCGCCTACTGTTCGAACAGACCCCACGGATTGCTGTGCAAGGCTACGACCGCGAGCGCCGAGTGATTTACTGGAACCAGGCCAGCGCCTTGCTCTATGGCTATGCCGTGCATGAAGTGATGGGGCGCCGCCTGGAAGAGCTGATCGTACCGCTCCAGGCACGTAGCAAAGTGGCCAGCGCGATCAAGCTGTGGCAGCTCGGCGGCCCACCAATTCCTGCCGGCGAGGTGCAATTGCAGCGCAAAGACGGCAGCCTGGTGTGGGTCTATTCCAGCCACCTGATGATGCGCAACAGCCTCGATCAAATGGAGCTGTACTGTGTCGATATCGACCTGACCGAACAGAAGAAAATGGACAGCGAGCTGCAGATCAGCGAAAGCCGCTATCGCTCGCTGGTCGAGCACCTGGGTGATGCCGTTTTTATTACCGATGCCAACGACAAACTGAGCTTCCTTAACCCGGCCTGGGAGCAGATCAGCGGTTACCCGATCCACGAAAGCCTGGGCAACCCGTTACAGCGCTTTATACCGGAGCTGGGTCAGACCATGTTGCGCCAAGGCCTGGAAGACCTGCGCAGCGGCAAACTGGATAGTTTGCGCCTGGAGTGCCAGCTACTGACCCATAGCGGCCAGGCGCGCCGAGTTGAACTGCACCTCAACCTGAGCCTACCCGAGCTGAGCCTGCACGGCAGCCTGCATGACGTACATGAGCGCCACCAAGCCCAGCATCTGCAGCAGGCGCGCAATGCGGTACTCGACGAGCTGCTCGGCCTACAACCGCTGCACAGCATTCTCAACGGCATCAGCAGCAGCCTGGAAAGCCTGCAACCGCAGATGCGCGTGTCGATCATGCTGCTTGATGAGCACCAGCGCCTGCATCTCGGCGCCGCCCCAAGCCTGCCGGAGGCTTATTGCCAGGCGATTGAGGGGATTGGCGCAGCACTTGAAGTTGGCTCATGCGGGCATGCCGCAGCAACTGGCGAATTAGTAATCGCCGAGGACCTCAGCCAGCATCCCTATTGGCGCGACTACCAGAGCGTCGCCCTGGCCGCCGGCCTGCACGCTTGCTGGTCACTGCCGTTCAAGGATGACAGTTGTCAAGTGCTGGGCACCTTCGGCATCTACTACCCGCAGCCCAGCCGGCCGAGCGCAGCCGATATCGCCCTGGTCACCGAATTCACCCGGCTGGCGGGGCTGGCCGTACAGTTCAGGGCCGCCCCCAGCACACCCAACGTGGGCGAATCAGACCAACGGTACGTCAGCCGTGATTGATTTGTTGCAGGTCAATGAACGTTCACATTACGCGACTAAACTAGCTTCTCTTGCATAGGAGGTTCGGCGATGAACGTAATGATCCAACCGTTAAAAACAGCCGCAGGTGCGGGCTGGCAAGTAATTTTTGGCAAGCAGAGCGTGACCTTTCGCAGTGAAAGCGAGGCCCGCCAGTTTGTCAGCACCCTGCAAGCGCGCCTCAGCGCGCCGCATAGGCTGCCTTTCGAGCAACAGCGCGCCGCCAGCTAACGGGCCGTTGAAAGCCACCTACGCGTTTCAACGGCTGCGACCTTATGCGCGGATCGCGCCACGCTCGACCCAACGGGTAAACAGGGAAAAGCCCACGGCCAATACCCCGCAAGCGAAGATCACCACGGCAATCGGCCAGGCGCTGCCGTCATGCAGCATGCCCACCAGGGCGGCGGCACTGGCGGCGATGACAAATTGCACACTACCGAATAGCGCCGAGGCACTGCCGGCATGGCTACCCTGCCCGGCCATGGCGCAGGCTGAGGCGTTGGGCAGAAGAATGCCCAGGCTGGCAATGCAGCCGAACAATGGAACCAGCAGTGGCCACAAGGCTTGCGGCTTGGCCAATGCCACCAGTAGCAGTGCCAGGCCGCACGCCAGGTAGAACCACACGGTTTTCCCCAGCCAGTACGCAGGCCCATGTCGCGCCACCAGCCAGGCATTCAACTGCGCCACCAGAATAAAGCCCAGGGCATTACTGCCGAACAGCCAGCCGTAATGCTCGGCAGGGATGCCATACAGCTCGATAAACACAAACGGCGAGCCGGCGATATAGGCAAACATCCCAGCAATCGCAAAGCCTCCAGTCAGCGCATAACCGAGAAACGGTAAGTCAGCGAACAGCCGCTTGTACTCTCCCAGCGCACCGCGCAGGGGGGCCGGCGGCGCGTCCTTGGCCAGGGTTTCCGGCAGCCATTTAGCCACCGCCAGCAGGCAGATAAAGCTGAACAGCGTCAGGCAGATAAAGATCGACGGCCAGCCCAACGTGCTGAGCAGCAGCCCACCGCCCAGCGGCGCGAGAATCGGCGCCAGGCCCATCACCAGCATCAGCTGGGAAAACACCTTGGCCGAGCTGATCGGGTCACACAGATCACGCACCACCGCCCGCGACACCACCATACCGGCGCAGCCACCCAGGGCCTGCACAAAGCGCGCGACGATCAGCCACTCCAGGCTCGGCGCCAGGGCGCAGGCCAACGACGCCAGACTGAACAGCATGACCCCGACCAGCAGCGGTTTGCGCCGGCCAAAACGGTCGGCCAGCGGACCGTACGCTAACTGACCAATGGCCAGGCCGGCAAAGTAGGCGGCCAACGACAGCTGCACATGCTCCACATCGGTAGAGAACGCGCGGGCCAGGGTCGGGAAGCTCGGCAGATAGAAATCGATGGCCAAAGGGCCAAAGGCGCTGAGCGCGCCAAGAATCAACAGAAGACGTAACGGCATGGGTTTCCAGAGAGGTAATAACAGATGGAGCCGTTGTAGCCCGGGCAAGCCCCGGGCTACGGCTTGCCCCCGCTAGCAGGGGCAGTAGCTCAAGCCGGCGTGTCGGCCTTTTTCCGGCCTTTGCCGATTTTCTCTGCCAGCGATTCCACCAACAGGTAGAACATCGGGATCAGGAAGATCGCCAGGAAGGTCGCCGCCATCATCCCGCCGATCACCCCTGTACCGATCGAGTGACGACTGGCCGAGCCTGCGCCCGAGCTGATCGCCAGCGGCACAACACCAAGAATAAACGCCAGCGAGGTCATGATGATCGGGCGGAAACGCAGACGCGAAGCCTCCAGCGCCGACTCGAAAATGCCCATGCCCTGACGTCTGCAAAGCACGGCAAACTCGACGATCAGAATGGCGTTCTTCGCCGCCAAACCGATCAGAGTAACCAGGCCGACCTGGAAGTACAGGTCGTTCTCAATGCCGCGCAGCCACACCGCGAGAATCGCGCCGAACACCGCAAACGGCACCGCAGTCACCACCGCCAGCGGCAGGGTCCAGCGCTCGTACTGCGCGGCGAGGATCAGGAACACCATGATCAGGCCGAAGATAAAGGCACTGCTGCCCGAGCCTTGCGACGCCACTTCCTGGAAGGCCGAGCCGGTCCAGCCGATGCTGTAATCGCTGCCCAGCACCTCATCCGCCACCTCCTGAATCGCGCTCAGCGCCTGGCCCGAGCTGAAGCCAGGTGCCGGCCCGCCGAGGATCTTCGCCGCCGGGTAGACGTTGAAGCGTGCGTAGGTGTCCGGGCCGAGAATCCGCTCAACCTTGACCAGGCTGGCCAGCGACACTAGCTCGCCACTACCTGCGCGCACATAGACCTGGGATAGGTCTTCCGGCTTGCTGCGGAACTCCGCTTCGGCCTGCAGACTGACCTGGAAGGTACGTCCATACAGACTGAAATCGTTGACGTAATAGCTACCGAACGTGGCCTGCATGGCAGTGAATACATCATTCACTGCCACGCCCAGGGCACGTGCCTTGGTCCGGTCCAGATCAATAAAGTACTGCGGCACGTTGGCGCTAAAGGTGCTCTGCACTCCAGCCAGCTCAGGGCGTTTCGCCGCAGCGGCGAGGAAGGCTTGGACCTTCTCGGCCAGCTGCGCGGTGGTGCCGCCGCTGCGATCCTGGATAAAGCCTTCGAAACCACCGGTGGTGCTCATGCCGGTGATCGGTGGCGGGTTAAAGCTCAGCACTACACCATCTTTCTGCGCAGCGCCCATGCCCATAAATTCGCCGGTCAGGTTGCGCGCATCCAGCTCCGGCGTAGTGCGCTCGCTCCAGTCTTTCAACGGCACGAAGGACACCCCGGCGTTGCTGCGGGTGCCAAATGTCAGCACGTCGAAGCCGGCGAAGGTCACCACATCCTGCACCGCAGGGTGCGCCATCAACTGCTGGGTCACGTCGCCGGTCAGCTTCTCGGTACGGGTCAACGAGGCGGCCGGCGGCAGGAAGTAGGCGTTGATCACATAGCCCTGGTCTTCGTTGGGCACCAGCGAACTGGGCACTCGGTTAAACAGCACCACCATCAGCGCAATCATCGCGCCGAACAGCAGCAAACCCACCGCCGAACGCTTGAGGAAGAAACGCACGCCGGCGGTGTAGCCGCTGGTCAACTTGTCGAAGACCCGGTTGAACGCGCGGAACGGCGCCGCCGGCTCGTGATGCCCAGGCTTGAGCAGCAAGGCGCAGAGCGCCGGGCTCAGGGTCAGAGCGACGATGCCAGAGATCACCACCGACACGGCAATGGTGATGGCGAACTGTTTATACATCTCCCCGGCCAGGCCGCCGAGGAAGCCCACCGGCACGAATACCGCGCAGAGCACCAGCACGATGGCGATGATCGGCCCGGTCACTTCCTCCATGGCCTTGATGGTCGCTTCACGCGGGCCGATCTTGTCGGTGGCCATCACCCGCTCGACGTTTTCGATCACCACAATAGCGTCGTCCACCACAATGCCGATGGCCAGCACCATGCCGAACAGGGTCAGCAGGTTGATGGAGAAGCCGAGCATGTACATACCGGCGAAAGTACCGACCAGCGAAACCGGAATCGCCAGCACCGGGATCAGCGTAGCGCGCCAGTTCTGCAGGAAGATAAACACCACCAGCACCACCAGGATCAAGGCCTCGAAGAAGGTGTGAATTACCTCCTTGATCGATACCTGAACGAATTTGGTGGTGTCGTACGGCACCTTGTAGGTCATGCCACTGGGGAAGTTCTTCGACAGCCGCGCCAGCGTATTGCTCACTGCTTCGGCGGTGTCCAGGGCATTCGCGCCGGGCTGCAGGTACACACCGAAAGCGGCGTTCTGCTGGCCGTTGAGCGAGGTCATCAGTGAGTAGTCCTGCGCCCCCAGCTCAATCCGCGCGACATCCTTGAGCAGCAGGCTGGCGCCAGTGTCGTCGGTACGCAGAATAACGTTTTCAAATTCTTTCGGGTCGGTGAAACGGCCCTGAGTGGTCACCGTGTAGGTGAAGTCCTGCTCCTGCTTGAGCGGCTGCTGGCCGAAGCTGCCAGCGGCAAACTGCGAGTTCTGCTCACGGATCGAATTGACCACATCGGTCGGCGTCAGGTTGTACTGCGCCAGCTTGTCCGGACGCAGCCAGATACGCATGGAATAGTCTTTCGAGCCAAACTGGCTGACATCACCCACGCCCGGCAGGCGCTTGAGTTCGTCGATCACGTTGATCAGCGCGTAGTTGCTGATAAACACCGGGTCGCGCGAGCCATCCGGGGAATACAGGGTGACCACCTGGAGAATGTCCGAGGACTTCTTCTGCACCTTGACGCCCTGCCGGCGCACTTCTTCCGGCAACTTGGCCAGGGCGGCCTGCACCCGGTTGTTGACGTCTATGGTGGCCTGATCCGGGTCGCGGCCCACCTCGAAGTACACCGACAGGCTCATGGCGTTGCCGCCGGAGTTGGACTGCTGGTAGATCATCCCCTCGACGCCGTTGATCGACTGTTCAAGCGGCGCGGCCACTGTTTCGGCAATCACCTGGGCGCTGGCACCGGCGTAGCTGGCGCTGACCGACACTTGTGGTGGAAGAATCTGCGGGTACTGGGCGATCGGCAACGAGCGCATGGCCATCAGGCCAGCCAGCACGATGATGATCGAGATGACCGCGGCAAATACCGGGCGGTCGATAAAGAAGCGTGAAATCACCGGGAACGCTCCTTAGGATTGGCTGGCGGCAGGGGCGACAACTTTTACCGGGCTGTCCGGGCGCACCTTCGGCAGGCCCTCGACGATCACCCGGTCACCTGCGCTGATGCCAGAGACAATCACCCAGCGGCCTTTGGCGGTATGCCCGGTGGTGACCTGGCGCATGCGCGCCACACCACCTTCATCCACCACGTAGACAAAGGTACCGCCCGGGCCTTGAGCAATCGCGCGCTCTGGCAGGGTCATGGCATTGGGAATGCTCAGGCCTTTGACCTGCACCCGCACGAACTGACCCGGCAACAGCGTCTGATCCGGGTTAGGCACCACAGCGCGCGCGCTGACGGTACCTGTGCCGCGATCCACCAGGCTGTCGGTAAAGTCCACCTTGCCTTCCAGCGGGTAGACGCTGCCGTCGCCGAGCTTGATCTGCACGCTCATCTTGCCGTCTTCCGGCAGCACCAGGCTGCCGTTCTGCAGGCCGCTGCGTACGCTTTCCACATCGGAATCCGGCGCGGCGAAGTTGACGTAGATCGGGTCCAGCTGGGTGATGTTGCTCAGCAGGCTGGCACTTGGATCACCGGCCACCATCAGACTGCCTTCGGAAACGGTTTCCTTACTGGTGATACCGGAGATCGGCGCTTTTACCGTGGTGTAGTCGAGGTCAATCTGCTTGGACTGCACCTCGGCCTCGGCGGCCTGGATATTGGCCTTGCTCTGCTCGAAATTGGAGATGGCATTGTCCAGCTCGCTCTCACTGGCAAAGCCCTTTTTCTGCAATTCGCGGATGCGCTTGAGGTCACGCTCGGTCTGCCGATAGCGCGCCTGCTCCTGCGCCAGCGCGCCCTTGGCGCGGCTCAGCGCGGCCTGGTAGGTGCGCGGGTCAATGCGGAACATCACCTGGCCCTGCTTGACCTGGCTGCCTTCCAGGTAGGTGCGTTCCTGCAGAATGCCACTGACTTGGGCGCGCACCTGCACTTCACGGAAACCCGCAGTACGCGCTGAGTATTCAAGCTCCAGCGGCAGTGCCTCGGCTTTGACAGTTTCCACCACCACCTCGGGCGCTGGCGGAGCATCGGCGGCAAACAGCGGGGCGGCCAAAAAAGCCAACAGCAAGGAACCGGCAGTAACCGGCAGACGACGGGAAAAAAGCATGGGTGTCTCCGAAAAAACGCAAGGCGCAACGTTTGAGACCGGCAATGCTAGTTACATACACAAGTGTTTGTAAATAGAACATTACCCTTAAGTTCATTACACTTTGTGCTCAGCCTAGCCAGAAATACGCCTGCCGCCATGCGTCGAACCAAAGAAGAAGCCGAGAAAACCCGCGTCGCCATTCTTGAGGCGGCCGAAACGCTGTTTCTGGAAAAGGGCGTGGCACACACCAGCCTGGAGCACATCGCCCGGCACGCCGGGGTGACGCGCGGCGCGGTGTATTGGCACTTTGCCAACAAGGCCGACCTGTTCAGCGCCATGCTCGGCCAGGTGCGTCTGCCGCCCGAACAACTGGCCGAACGCATGCGCGGCTGCCCGGCTCACGACCCGCTAATGACCCTGCGTGAGCTCTGTATCGAGGCCATCGAGAACCTCGCCCGCTCGCCGCAGAAGAAGCGCATCTTCACCATCCTGCTGCGCCGCTGCGAATTCACCGAAGAGCTGCGCGAGGCCGAAGAGCGCCACGAAGCCTTTATCAACCTGTTTATCGCGCTCTGCGAGCAGCAGTTCAGTGCCCCGGCCGTCGCCCCGCGCCTGTACCCGGGGCTAAGCCCGCGCCTGGCCGCGCGCATCGTGCATGCGCTGCTGATCGGCCTGTTTCACGACTGGTCGCGCGACCCCAATCTGTTCGACCCGCTCAGCGATACCGCGCCGATGATCGATGCCTGCTTTCGCGGGCTGATCCGCGACTGGCCAGACGCTGCAGTGCTTACGCCAGGCTGACGCCGTAGCCCTGCTCGACGATTGCCACCATCAGTTGATCGACCGGCACGCTGCTGCTCACCCGTACTTCACCACCGGGAAACTTCACTTTTACATCCGCCGCCGGGTCACAAGCCAACAGCGCCTCGGTGATGGTCTTGACGCAATTCTGGCAAGTCATGCCATCGACCCGGAATGCGTGAACCTGAGAAACCTGCATAAACAACCTCCTGAATAAATAAGCCGCCATGGTAACCGGACAATTGCAGTCTTGGCCTTGCCATAAGGGTAAGGCCAAGGGATAAAAGGTCTTGACCTTGCCAGCATGGCAAGGTTGATCCTGTGCTGGAACTCAATGGAGGACCACCCATGTCCAGCCTCACCACCTTCAACCTGCCTATCAGCGGCATGACCTGCACCAGCTGCGCCGGACGGATCGAGCGCGCCCTGGCCAAGGTGACCGATGTCGCCAGTGTCAGCATCAACCTGGCAAGCGAACAGGCGCGTGTCGAAGCGCCCGCAGACAGCCTGGAACAACTGGTCAATGCCGTTAGCGCGGCCGGTTATGAGGTGCCCAGCGAGCGCCTGGAACTAGCGCTTTCCGGCATGACCTGCGCCAGCTGCGCGGGGCGTATCGAACACGCCCTGACGCAGCAACCGAGCGTGCTCTCGGTCAGCGTCAACCTGGCCAGCGAGCGGGCGCAGTTGCAGGTGCTGCGTGGCACTGATGCCAATGCTTTACTGCAGGCCGTCAGCCAAGCCGGCTACCGCGCCAGCGTGCTGGACGATGCAACCCAGGCTCAGCCAACGGCCGAGCGGCATCTGCAGCGCGAGCGCTGGGCCCTGCTGCTGGCGATTGTGCTGACCGTACCGCTGGTCATTCCCATGCTCGTCGAGCCCTTCGGCCTGCACTGGATGCTGCCGGCCTGGCTGCAGTTCGCCCTGGCCACGCCGGTGCAGTTCGTCTTCGGCGCACGCTTCTACCGCGCCGCCTGGAACGCCCTGCGCGCCCGTGCCGGGAATATGGATCAGTTGGTGGCCATCGGCACCAGCGCCGCCTACGGCCTGAGCCTGTATCAATGGGCGATGAGTCCAGCCGGCAGCATGCCGCACCTGTATTTCGAAGCCTCGGCGGTGATCATCACCCTGATTCTGCTCGGTAAATACCTGGAAAGCCGCGCCAAACGCCAGACCAGCAGCGCCATCCGTGCCCTGCAGGCCTTGCGCCCGGAACGCGCTCTGCGCCTGCAGGACGGCGTCGAGCAATGGGTGGCGCTGGGTGAGCTGCAACTGGGCGACACCATCGTGGTCAAGCCCGGCGAACGCTTCCCGGTCGATGGCCTGGTCCGCGAAGGCCAGAGCCATGCCGACGAAGCGCTGATCAGCGGCGAGAGCCTGCCGCAGCCCAAGCAACCGGGTGACAGCGTCACGGCCGGGGCAATCAACGGTGAAGGCCGCCTGCTGGTGGAAACCACCGCCCTAGGCGCGGAAACCGTGCTGTCACGGATTATTCGCCTGGTCGAAGACGCCCAGGCGGCGAAAGCGCCGATCCAGAAGCTGGTGGATAAAGTCAGCCAGGTCTTCGTGCCCAGCGTGCTGCTGATCGCGCTGGCCACTTTGCTCGGCTGGCTGCTGCTTGGCGCAGGTATCGAAACCGCGCTGCTAAATGCCGTTGCAGTGCTGGTGATCGCCTGTCCCTGCGCCCTTGGCTTGGCCACGCCCACGGCAATCATGGCCGGTACCGGCGTGGCGGCGCGCCACGGTATTTTGATCAAGGACGCCGAAGCACTGGAAGTCGCCCATTCGGTGACCCTGGTGGCTTTCGATAAAACCGGCACCCTGACTTCCGGTGCGCCACGCATCGCCCATCTGCGCGCGGTTGATGGCCCTGACACCGAACATAGCACCCAGCTGCTGCAACTGGCCGGCGCCCTGCAGCGCGGCAGCGAACATCCGCTGGCCAAAGCGGTGTTGGATCAGTGCACAGAACAGCAACTGAGCCTCGCCGAAGTCAGCAACAGCAAGGCACTGGCCGGGCGCGGTATCGCCGGGCAGATCGGCCAACGGCAACTGGCACTAGGCAACAAGCGACTGCTGGAAGAACACTTTTTGCACCACGATGCACTGGCAACCGACGCTCTAGCCTGGGAGGCCGAAGGCCGCACCCTGTCCTGGCTGCTGGAGTTAGCACCGCAACCGCAGGTGCTCGGGCTGTTTGCCTTTGGCGACACACTTAAACCAGGCGCAGCCGAGGCCATCGCAGCACTGACCGCTCAAGGCATCGCCAGCCACCTGATCAGCGGCGACAACCCCGGCAGCGTCAAAGCGGTGGCCGCAGCCCTGGGCATCAGCGCCGCGCATGCCGAAGTGCTGCCGGCGGACAAGGCGGCGATCATCAGCGAGCTGAAGAAAAACGCAGTGGTGGCTATGGTCGGCGACGGCATCAACGATGCGCCGGCACTGGCTGCCGCCGATGTCGGCATCGCCATGGGCAGCGGCACCGATGTGGCCATGCACGCCGCCGGCATCACCCTGATGCGCGGCGACCCGCGCCTGGTGGCCGATGCGCTGGATATCAGCCGGCGCACCTACAACAAGATTCGCCAGAACCTGTTCTGGGCCTTTGCCTATAACCTGGTCGGCATTCCCCTGGCCGCCGCCGGCCTGCTCAACCCGATGCTCGCGGGCGCAGCCATGGCGCTGTCAAGCGTTAGCGTGGTGAGCAATGCCTTGCTGCTGAAAACCTGGAAGCCCAAGGATCGCTCTTAACCCTATTCGCGGCCATGGGACTGGGCGTCCCCGCCGCTCCTACACGACGAACCGATAAACCCGTAGGAGCGGGCCATGCCCGCGATCACATTTTCACTGCCAAACCGCAAATTGGGAGGCAACCATGAATATCGGCCAAGCCGCCAAGAAAACCGGCCTTAGCGCCAAGATGATCCGCTACTACGAAAGCATCGATCTGCTGCCCGCCGCCGGCCGCACCGACAGCGGCTACCGACAGTACAGCCAGCAGGATCTGCATCGCCTGGCGTTTATCAAACGCTCGCGCGATCTGGGCTTCTCCCTGGCCGAAGTCAGCCAGCTACTGGCTCTGTGGCAGGACCGCCAACGCGCCAGCGCCGATGTCAAAGCCCTGGCCGCCGCACATATCAGCGAACTGGAACGCAAGATCGAGGAACTCAGCGGCCTGCGCGACACGCTCAGGGATTTGATGGACAACTGCCAGGGCAACGACCGCCCAGACTGCCCGATCCTCAAGGATTTGGAGTCTGGTTGCTGCAACCACAACGCCCCAATCACCCCGTAGGGTGCGCTGCGCGCACCACAACGATTACCAGGCGGTGCGCACAGCGCACCCTACAACGAGCGCTGCAACGCCCGACAATCCACGGCGAAATGATCGGCCAATTCCGGCCAGGGGTTTTCCGCCAGATTAACCAGCACGCTGCGCGCCCCGGCGGCGCGGGCGCATTCCAGATCAAAGCGGTAATCACCAACCATCACCAGCTCGCTCGGTGCCACCTGCCAGGTTCTAGCGAAATGCAGCAGGCCGCCCGGATCGGGCTTGGGCGGCGCTTCATCGCGGCCGATCACGTCGGGCACGGCAAAGCAGTCATCCAGGCCAATGGCGCGCAGAGTCAGCAGCGCCAGCTCATGGGCATTACGGGTGAGGATGCCGAGGCGGCAGCCACGCCCGTGAAGCGCGCGTACCAGCTCGATTGCCCCTGGCGCCGGCGCGGCGGTCAACGCCAGTTCGCGCTCATGCTCCAGCAGCCAAGCGTGTTTGGCCGCAGCTACAGCGGTAGGCAATGCGGCCAGATGACCGAGGATGTCGTCTTCCAGCGGAATATCCAGCGCCCGCTTGATTGCCTCGAAGTCGTGCACCGCCAGAGTCAGGGTGCCATCCATATCGAACACCCAATGGCGGGCGGCGCTCAGACTCACTTCCAATCCTCACGCACGCGGGTAAGCCCCTCTTGCGCAACGGAAGCCACCAGTTGGCCCTGACGGTTGAAGATGCTGCCACGGGAGAAGCCACGGGCATTGCCGGCCCAGGGGCTGTCCATGCTGTACAGCAGCCAGTCGTCCATACGCAGGTTGCCGTGAAACCACAGCGAGTGGTCGAGGCTGGCGACCTGCATAAACTTCTGCCAAACGGAAACGCCGTGCGGCAGCATCGAAGTCGTCAGCAAATTGAAGTCGCTGGCGTAGCCCAGCAGATATTTGTGCAGCTGCGGATCATCCGGCAACTCGCCAGCGGCGCGAAACCACACATGTTTGACCGGCTCGCTGGGCTTTGGCGCAAAGGGGTTGCCGACGGTTACCGGGCGGATTTCTATTGGTTTGTCGCTCACCGCCCGCTCACGCATGCGCTCCGGCAAGGCATCGACCACCAGGCGCGCCAGCTCGGTTTCCGACTTCAGCTCTTCCGGTCCTGGCACTTCTGGCATCAGGTTCTGGTGATGAAAGCCTTCTTCATCAGACTGGAACGACGCGCTGCAGGTAAAGATCGGCTTACCCTTCTGGATCGCCGTCACCCGTCGCGTGCTGAAGCTGCCGCCATCACGCACGCGCTCAACCTGATACACCACCGGCAGCGTGGCATCGCCAGGGCGCAGGAAGTAGCCGTGCATGGAATGCACATGTCGCGCGGTATCCACCGTCTGGCTGGCCGCCGAGACGCACTGGCCCAGCACCTGGCCGCCATACAACTGGCGAAAGCCGAGGTCCTGACTGACGCCACGGAATAGATTCTCTTCGATGGTTTCCAGGGTCAGCAAGGCGACCAACTCATTCAACACCTGACTCATGCATGCTCTCCTGTAAACGCACCTAACTGGGGGCGAGATGGTAAAGACTTTGCCAACGCTTGTCGGCCCGACTGAAAGATGGATGCGGACAATAATGGCAGCATTATTGCCAATCGACAGCCGAGCTTGAGTGTCGGATAAACCTGCCGCCATACTTCGGTCACTTCCGCCCGAGCCCGCCACCATGCGCCTGCCGCTGGTCTACCACGACGATTACAGTCCGCCTTTCCCGGCCAACCATCGCTTCCCGATGGAGAAGTTTCGCCTGCTGCGCGATCACATCGTCGCCAGCGGCCTAAGCACCGACGCCGAGCTGCTGCGCCCTGAACTGTGCCCGACGGATGTACTCGCCCTGACCCACTGCCCGGCCTATATCCAGCGCTTTGCCAGCGGCGAACTACCCCATGAAGAGCAACGCCGCCTCGGCCTGCCCTGGAGCTCCGCCCTGGCGCAGCGCACCATCCGCGCCGTGGGCGGTTCGCTGCTCGCGGCGGAGCTGGCCCTGCAGCACGGCCTGGCTTGCCATCTAGCCGGCGGCACCCACCATGCGCATTACGATCATCCGGCCGGTTTCTGCATCTTCAATGACCTAGCGGTGATCAGTCAGTACCTACTGGCCAGCGGCAAGGCCCAGCGTGTGCTGATTTTCGACTGTGACGTGCACCAGGGCGATGGCACAGCGCGCCTGCTGGAAAACACCCCGGAGGCGATCACCGTTTCACTGCACTGCGAGAAGAACTACCCGGCGCGCAAGGCCGCCAGCGACTGGGATATCCCCCTGCCCAACGGCATGGGTGATGCCGAGTACCTGAAGGTGGTGGATGACTGCCTCAACTACCTGCTGGCGCTGTACCAGCCGGATATCGTGCTCTACGACGCCGGCGTCGACGTGCACCAGCACGACGCCCTCGGCTACCTCAACCTGACGGACGCCGGCATCGCTGCCCGCGACGCAGCCGTGCTCAACCACTGCCTGGACCGCGATATACCCGTGGTGGGGCTGATCGGCGGCGGCTACGACAAGGACCGCATGGCCCTGGCCCGGCGCCACGGCATACTGCATCACAACGCGGCAAAGGTATGGCAGGCGCACGGGTTGGGATAACGTATTGCCTACTAGAGCATTGCATTCGACCATCACCACTGAGCCGGAGATAGCCTGGTCTCGTAGGGTGCGCCGTGCGCACCAACCCGGTTTGAAATCCTTGGTGCGCACAGCGCACCCTACCTGTTGCAGTCTCTGCAAGACGGGTTCTGGCCTGCCCAGTCAGGCAACGCATCAACGGCACAGGGCCGGGATAAAACCAGCACCGGGCGCGGTCATATCGCGCATCTTCACGATCAAGGAATCTCGCACACCATGCACGGAAGACTCAAAACACTGCTGACCGCACTCGCACTTGCTACCTGCACTGTCGCGCAAGCAACAGACAGGCTGCAATCGCTGGTGGACGCAACCGTCCGCCCGGTAATGGAGGAATACGATATCGCCGGCATGGCCGTGGCGATCACTCACAACGGCCAGGCACACTACTTCAACTATGGCGTGGCGCGTCTGGATGACCAGCAAGCGGTGACCAGCGACACCCTGTTTGAAATCGGCTCACTCAGTAAACCGCTCACCGCCACCCTCGCCGCCCTGGCGCAGACAACCGGCAAGCTGACCCTCGCCGACAGCGCCGGCCAGCACTGGCCCGAGCTGCGCGGCAGCCAGTTGGAACACGCCAGCCTGCTCAACCTCGGCACCTACACCGCCGGCGGGCTGCCGCTGCAGTTCCCCGACAGAGTGACCGACCCGGCCAGCATGCTCGCCTATTATCGCCAGTGGCAGCCCGAACATATCGCCGGTACTCACAGACGCTATTCCAACCCCAGCATCGGCCTGCTGGGCATGCTCGCTGCCAAGAGTATGGGCCAGCCGTTCCCCACGCTGATGGAGGGCACGCTGTTCCCCGCACTCGGCATGCCGCACAGCTATATCCAGGTGCCAGCGGCGCAGATGCCGCGCTATGCCTATGGCTACAGCAAGGACAACCAGCCGCTGCGGGTCACGCCTGGGATGCTCGACGCCGAAGCCTACGGGGTGAAAACCAATGCGAAGGACATGCTGCGTTTTGTCCAGGCCAATCTGAATTCTGCAGGCCTGAGCGAAGACCTACAGCGCGCCATCGCCATTACCCACACGGGCTATTACCGCGTCGGCGAGATGACCCAGGGTCTCGGCTGGGAGCGTTACCCCTACCCGATTAGCCTGGAACGCCTGCAAGCCGGCAACTCGCCGGCCATGGCCCTAGAGTCGCAACCTGCTAAACGCCTCGCACCGCCGGAAACCGAGCCAGGCGACAGCCTGTTCAATAAAACCGGCTCCACCGGCGGCTTCGGCGCCTACGCCGTGTTTGTCCCCAGCCAGAACCTCGGCCTGGTCATGCTGGCCAACAAGAACTACCCCAACACCGCCAGAATCAAGGCCGCGCACGCCATAGTGACCGCGCTGGATAAGGCCACGAATGCGTCCGAGCAATAAGCACAGAACAGCCCGTAGGATGGCGTTGAGCGTAGCGATACCCATCGGCAGGTATCGCTGCAACGCCGATAGAATGATGGGTATCGCGTCGCTCAACCTGCGCGGCCCGACCCATCCTACGACTCGACCTACCCCGCCAACACCTTATCCAGCGCCTGTTCCAGAGTCGCCACGGTGCGGTCGATATTGCCCAGCTTATCCAGCCCGAACAGGCCTAGGCGGAAGGTCTGGAAATCCGCTGGTTCATCACACTGCAGCGGTACGCCAGCGGCGATCTGCAGGCCTTGGGCGGCGAATTTGCTGCCGTTCTTGATGCTGGCGTCGGTGGTGTAGCAAACCACCACACCCGGTGCTTCGAAGCCTTCGGCGGCGACGCTTTTAAAGCCCTTGCTGGCCAGCAATGCGCGCACGCGATCACCGAGTTCCTGCTGCTGGTTACGCACGGTGGCAAAGCCGATGGCTTCGGCCTCGCGCATGGCATCGCGGAAACGCGCCAGGGCATCGCTGGGCATGGTGGCGTGGTAGGCGTGGCCGCCCTGCTCGTAGGCCTGCATGATCTGCAGCCATTTCTTCAGGTCGCAGGCAAAGCTGGTGCTTTGAGTGGCTTCGACGCGGGCCTGGGCCGCTTCACTCAACATGACCAGGGCGCAGCACGGCGAAGCGCTCCAGCCTTTTTGCGGGGCACTGATCAGCACGTCGATACCGCAGGCCTGCATATCCACCCAGAGGGTGCCGGAGGCGATGCAGTCGAGCACAAACAGGCCGCCGACCGCATGCACGGCATCCGCCACAGCGCGCAGATAGCCGTCCGGCAGAATCATCCCGGAAGAGGTTTCCACATGCGGGGCGAACACCACCTGCGGTTTTTCGGCAGCGATCACCGCCAGCACATCGACCAGCCGTGGCGGCGAGAATGCCGCCTGGCTGCCTTCGGCCATCGGGCGGGCCTTGAGCACAATCGACTCCGAGGGGATCTGGCCCATCTCGAAAATCTGCGTCCAGCGGTAGCTGAACCAGCCATTGCGCAGCACCAGGCACTTCTGTCCGGTGGCCAGCTGACGCGCCACCGCTTCCATGCCATAGGTGCCGCTACCGGGCACGATGGCCATCGCATGTGCGTTATAGACCTGTTTCAGGGTGCTGGAAATATCCTTCATCACGCCCTGAAACGACTGCGACATATGGTTGAGGGAGCGGTCGGTGTAGACCACCGAGTATTCGATCAGGCCGTCGGGGTCGATGCTGGGGTAGAGGTCAGACATAAGGGGCTCCAGGCAGAAAAGTCTCCAGCGACCCTGCCCGAAGCCAGGGCAAATGACAAGGCGGACGCCGCCTCGGTTAGAATGCGCGGCCACACCCCACGCCGAAACCGCCATGAACAGTGCCTTGCCAAAGCCAGCTCCACGCGTTGCCATTATCGGCGGCGGCCCTGCCGGGCTGATAGCCGCTGAAGTGCTCGCCCAGGGCGGTGTGCAGGTCGATCTTTACGACGGTATGCCTTCAGTGGGGCGCAAGTTCCTCCTGGCCGGGGTGGGAGGGATGAATATCACCCACTCAGAGGCCAAGCCGGCTTTTGTCGCCCGCTACGGCCAGCGTCAGTCGGAAGTAGCAGAGCTGCTGCAGGATTTCGATGCCGACGCCCTGCGCGCCTGGATTCATGGGCTAGGCATCGACACTTTTGTCGGCACCTCGGGCCGGGTATTCCCCGCCGATATGAAAGCCGCACCGCTGCTGCGCGCCTGGCTCAAACGGTTGCGCGAACTGGGCGTACAGATACATACCCGGCATCGCTGGCTGGGCTGGACTAACGATGGCGCGTTGCGTATCGCCTCGTCCACCGGCGAACACACCGTAAATACCGACGCCACCCTGCTGGCTCTGGGCGGCGGCAGTTGGGCGCGACTGGGCTCGGACGGTGCCTGGGTCAGCCTGTTGCAAGACCGTGGCGTGACTATCTCGCCCCTGCAGGCGAGCAACTGCGGCTTCGATGTCAGCGCCTGGAGCCCGTTTCTGCGGGATAAGTTCGCCGGCGCGCCGCTAAAGAACGTCAGCCTTAACCTGGCTGGTGCAGCACCGCGTCAGGGTGAGTGTGTGCTGACTGCCAGTGGTATCGAAGGCAGCCTGGTCTATGCCCTGTCGGCAGATATTCGCGAAACGATCAACCAGCATGGCAACGCGACAGTGCACCTCGACCTGCTGCCACAGACGCCGCTGGCCAAGTTGCAGGCAGCCTTGAGCAAACCACGCGGCTCGCAGTCGATGGCCAAACATCTGCATCGCCAGGCCGGTATCGACGGGGTCAAGGCCACGCTGCTGCGCGAACTGGCCAGCGCTGCTGCCTTCAATGATCCCGCGTTGCTGGCCGGCGTGATCAAGTCCCTGCCGATCACCCTGATCCGCCCACGGCCACTGGATGAAGCGATCAGCACAGCTGGCGGTGTGCCCTTCGAGCAGCTCGACGCACAGCTGATGCTCAAGCCTCTGCCCGGTACCTTCTGCGCCGGGGAAATGCTCGACTGGGAAGCCCCAACAGGCGGCTATCTGCTGACCGCCTGCTTTGCCAGCGGCCGACGCGCCGCCCAGGGCATACTGGAATGGCTGCAACACCCGGCCGAATAAGCCTCCGCGCACAATCTCAAACGGCTATGCTTGAGTGAAACCGCCCCAGAGCGGTGCTCTTCAACGCGCACAGGTAATCTCCAGCCGTGATCCCTCTAGTGGTCTGCGACGACTCGAACATGGCGCGCAAGCAGTTGATCCGCGCCCTACCGCCCGAATGGCCAGTGACCATCAGCCAGGCCACCAACGGCCAGGAAGCCATTGCTGCGCTGCGCCAGGGGTTGGGCCAGGTGATGCTGCTGGACCTGACCATGCCGGTAATGGATGGCTACGAAACCCTAGCCGCGCTGCGCGCCGAAGGCCTGGCCTGCAAAGTAGTAGTGGTTTCCGGTGACGTGCAGGACGAAGCGCTACGGCGGGTCAAGGAGCTCGGCGCGCTGGCCTTTATCAAGAAGCCCGCCGACCCCGAGGTACTGCGCGCCACCCTACTCGAACTAGGCTTGTTTGACCCCAAAGCCACACCCGGCGCCATCGCCCAGGCGGCGGTGCTCGATGATCTGAAGGTCAATTTCCGCGACGCCTTACGCGAGGTCACCAACGTCGCCATGGGCCGCGCCGCCGCGCTGCTGGCCAAGGCGCTCGGGGTATTTGTGCAGTTGCCGGTGCCGCAGGTGAATATCTTCGAGGTCAGCGAGCTGCATATGACCCTGACCGATGCCATGCGCGGCGAACGCCTGAGCGCGGTGTGCCAGGGCTTTATCGGCGACGGCATAGCCGGCGAGTCGCTGCTGTTGTTCCATGATTCAGAAGTAGCCGATATGGCGCGCCTGCTCGACTGGCAGCCGAAGGACGATCTGGAAACCTCGGAAATGCTTCTGGATTTGGCCAGCATCCTGATCGGCGCCTGCCTGGCGGGAATTGCCGAGCAGATCGACGTGCGCTTCTCCCAGGGCCATCCGCAATTGCTCGGCCAACACTCCTCCATCGAGCGGCTGATTCACCTCAATCAGCGCCGCTGGAAAAAGACCCTGGCGGTGGAAATCAGCTACAGCCTGGAGGCGCACAATATCCACTTCGACCTGCTGCTGCTGTTTACCGAAGACTCGATCAAGCGCCTGACCAACAAAATCAACTACCTGATGAGTTAAGCCATGCCCGCACAGATAGATATCCAAGAAGTGCACTGGCTGCTCGATATCGTGCAGTGCATCGATGTCGGCGTCATCGTGCTTGACCGTCAATATCAGGTCGAGGTGTGGAACAGCTTTATGGAAAACCACTCCGGCATGGGCCCGGATGAGGTGCACGGCAAAACCCTGTTCAGCCTGTTCCCGGAGATCAACGAAACCTGGCTACGGCGCAAGGTCGACACCGTGGTGCAATTGGGCACCCGCGCGTTCAGCCTGTGGGAGCAGCACCCCTACCTGATGCACTTCAAGAACTACCAGCCGATCACCGGCCAGGAAGACTTTATGTACCAGAACGTCACCCTGCTGCCGCTGGCCGGGGCCAAGGGCGATGTCGAGCATATCTGCGTGGTGATCTACGACATGACCGCTGCGGCAACCCACAAAAAGCAGCTGGAAGCGGCGCAGGCCAGCCGTTAATCTCTCTTCGCCAGGCCCCGACAGAGGGCCGGCGCAACCGTTATCAGCCTGCTCGATCACTTTCGTGCAGGAAGCATCCAATGTTGCAAAGCGTTGAACTGAAAACCTTCGTACCGGCCCGCGATTTCGCCTTGAGTCAGGCGTTCTATCAGGCGCTGGGCTTCAAGCCGGGCTGGGTCGGCGATGACTTGGCCTATTTCAGCCACGGCGACCATTGCGCCTTTCTGCTGCAGGACTTCTACGTCAAGGAGCAAGCGGAGAATTTCGTCATGCACCTGCTGGTGGAAGACGTCGATGCCTGGTGGCAGAAGGTGCTGGATGAACAGCTCAGCGAGCGCTTCGAAGTACGCTTGGTGCCACCGCAGGATCAGCCCTGGGGCATGCGCGACTTCGTGATCTTCGACCCCAGCGGCGTGCTTTGGCGGATTGCGCAGAACACCCAGCGGGTGCCTGACTGAAAGGCGTGCGGCTTTAGCCCGGATTGCTCCGGGCTAACATTGCGGTTTAGGGCTTTCTGCTGGGCTTGCCCGGCTTACCGCCAAAGCTCGGCACCTTGCGCACCGCCTTGACCGTCGGCGCGGCCGGCTCGTCAGCCTCCATCCAGCGCCCCAGGCTGCCGCCTTTGCCGCCGCCAACTACTTTTGGCTTCTTGGCCTTCTTCGGCTTTTTCACCACCTGGCCGCCGGGCAGGGTCTGCGGTACGCGGTGGTCGGGGATAAAGTCCGGCTCATCGACGCGTTGCAGCACTTGCTGGGTCAGGGTTTCGATGGCCGAGAGCAGCTGCACTTCATCGGCGCAGACCAGCGACACGGCCTGCCCCGTAGAGCCGGCGCGACCGGTGCGGCCGATGCGGTGCACATAGTCTTCGGCGACGATGGGTAGGTCGAAGTTGACCACCAGCGGCATATCATCGATATCCAGGCCACGGGCCGCCACATCGGTGGCCACCAGCACCTTGACCTCGCCATCCTTGAACCGCTGCAGGGCGCGCTGACGGGTGGCCTGGGGTTTATCGCCGTGGATCGAGTCGGCGCTGATGCCATGGCGCTGCATCTCGGCTTCCAGCTCGTCAACGCCCTTGCGGGTTTTCACAAAGACCAGGGCCTGGCTCCAGCGCTTGGCCTGATACAGATGCAGAAACAGCTCGCTCTTGCGCTTCTTGTCGACCGGGATCAGCCACTGCTTGACCGACTTGGCGGCAGCGTTGCGCGGGCTGACCTCGATGCTCAGCGGATCATTAAGCATTTCGCCGGCCATGCTGCGAATCGCTTCGGAGAAGGTCGCGGAGAACAACAGGGTCTGGCGCTTTTTCGGCAGTGCGCGGAACACACTTTCCAACTCGTTGGCAAAACCCAGGTCGAGCATGCGGTCGGCTTCATCCAGCACCAGGGTTTGCACCTGATTGAACTTCACCGCGTTCTGCCGGAACAGGTCGAGCAAGCGACCCGGGGTGGCCACCAGCACGTCCACGCCTTTACGCAGCTTCATCATCTGCGGGTTGATGCTGACCCCACCATACACCGCGTAACTGCGCAGCGGCAGGTGCTGGCCGTAGGTGATAAAGCTCTGCAGCACCTGCTCGGCCAGCTCTCGGGTCGGCACCAGTACCAACGCACGCACTGAGTTGCTGGAAACTTCTGGGCCTTCCATCATCAGCCGCTGCAGCACCGGCAGAGCAAAGCCTGCGGTCTTGCCGGTGCCGGTCTGCGCTGCCGCCATCAGGTCGCGGCCTTGCAGGACCGGCACGATGGCCTGGGCCTGCACGGCAGTGGGAGTTTTGTAGTCGAGGCTGTCGAGGGTGCGCAGCAGAGGCTCGATCAGGCCGAGGGAGGCAAAAGTCATAGGGCTAACCGCAGATAACGAAAAGTCGATGGCGCAGAGTTTATCCTGCCTGGGTGCAGACGGCCCGGATCTCTTCAGTGGGCCATCAACTAGAAAGCCCGGATTGATCCGGGCTTTGGGTACGAGCGTAAGCGTGTTGAGTTAAGGCTTGTGCGGGCGCGCGAGAAACTCATGCGACTGCATTTCCAGCAGGCGGCTGAGGGTGCGCTGGAACTCGAAGGTCAGGCGACCGCCGGTGTAGAGGTCTTTCAGCTCCACTTCGGCGGAGATGATCAGCTTGACGTTGCGGTCGTAGAACTCATCCACCAGGTTGATAAAGCGCCGCGCCATATCGTCCTTGGCGGTGCTCATCTGCTCGACGTTGGCCAGCAGTACGGCGTGGAAGATCTTGCCCAGTTCGATGTAGTCGTTCTGGCTACGCGGACCATCGCACAGCTCGCGGAAGTCGAACCAGGCAACGTCATCACCGACCTTGCGCGCAACGATGGCGCGGTTCTCGATCATCAGCGGCTCGTTTTCCTGCACGACGCAGTGCTCGGGCAGCAGGCTGACAAAGCTCTTCTGCAGGCTTTCCTCGGCGGCAGCATCCAGCGGCCAGTGGAACAGCTCGGCCTGCTCCAGGGCGCGCAGGCGGTAGTCGATGCCGCTGTCGACGTTGACGATCTCGGTGTGCTGCTTGAGCAGGGCAATCGCCGGCAGGAAGCGCGCACGCTGCAAGCCGTCCTTGTACAGGCCGTCGGGCACGATATTGGAGGTCGCGACCAGGCTGACGCCGTTCTTGAACAGCTCCTCCAGCAGGGTGGCGAGGATCATTGCATCGGTAATATCACTGACGAAGAATTCGTCGAAGCAGATCACCCGCGCCTCGTCAGCGAAGCGCTTGCCGATAATGGTCAGCGGGTTCTTTTCGCCCTTGAGGGTGCGCATTTCTTCGTGCACGCGCTTCATAAAGCGGTGGAAGTGCGTGCGCACCTTGCGCTCGAACGGCAGCGAATCGAAGAAAGTGTCGACCAGATAGGTCTTGCCACGGCCGACGCCGCCCCAGAAGTACAGGCCCTTGACCGGCCCCTGGGGCTTTCTGGCGAACAGCTTGCCGAACACGCCAGTCGTCCCCTTGTCTGCGGCGACCAGATCGTCATACAGGCGCTGCAGATGACGCACCGCAGTTTCCTGGGCAGCGTCATGAAAGAAATCAGGGCGTTTAAGGTCAGCCTGGTGCGTTCTAGGGGCGTCATAAATTCGTTAGCCGGGCAAGTAAAACGGGGGCGTCACTTTAGCGACGCCCCCGTTGATTGGCAATCGGCCAGCACGGCTGGCAGGCGGAAATCCGATTAATGCACCGTCATACGCGTTACTCTGCAGGTGCTAGAGCCTCACGCAGGCGCTGAATCGCCGCCTGACAAGCACTGCTGTCGGCAAATACCGGGCTTTGTGCCACGCACTCATCGTCCAGCCAGACGCCAAAACCGCCGTCCTGCTCGCGCACATCCAATGCTTCACCGGATTGCAGACGCTTGTTGACCATGCCTGCCGCTTTACCGTCGACAAACGACTTGGACAGCAGCAATTGCTCGCCAGCAGCATCCAGCAGGCGGAAGCGGAAGCTGCCGTCATCATCACGGAAGCTGACAAAGCGTGCGCTCTTGCCGACTTTCTTCTTTTCACCCGCCGTGTTGACGGCCTGGCTGCGGAAGGAGCGCAGGCCCACGGCCTCACGCAGCTCACCGAGAAACGGCGTGGCGGTCTTGCGCGCCTTGGTGGCACCGGCCAGGAGGATGTCTTCCAAGTCAGCCGGTTTGCTGATCAGCGCGTGGTAACGCTCGCGCGCTTCGCCCAACTCGGCTTCCAGTAGGTTGCACAGCGCCTGCTTGGCTTCGCCCCAGGCCATACCGCCCTCCAGCGCAGCGCGGAAATCTGCCTGCTGGGTCGGCGCAGCAAAAGCCTGATAGAGGGTAAACAGGTGCGAGTTGTCCGGGTCTTTTGGCTCGCCCGGCAATTTGGAGTCGGTCACGACGCGTGCAACGGTATCCTTGAGCTGCTTGGCGCTGCCGAACAACGGGATGGTGTTGTCGTAGCTCTTGCTCATCTTGCGACCGTCGAGGCCTGGCAGAGTCGCCACGTCTTCTTCGATCACCGCTTCGGGCAGGGTAAACAGCTCACGGCCGTTGCCGAATAGGTGGTTGAAGCGCTGGCCGATATCGCGGGCCATCTCCACGTGCTGGATCTGATCACGGCCGACCGGCACCTTGTGCGCGTTGAACATCAGGATGTCCGCCGCCATCAGCACCGGGTAGCTGAACAGGCCCATGGTGATGCCCGCATCCGGGTCTTCGCCCTGCTCAACGTTCTTGTCCACCGAGGCCTTGTAAGCGTGAGCGCGATTAAGCAGGCCCTTGCCGGCGACGCAGGTGAGCAGCCAGCACAGCTCGGGGATCTCTGGGATATCCGACTGGCGGTAGAAAGTCGCCTTGTCGGTATCCAGGCCCAACGCCAGCCAGGCTGCAGCGATTTCCAGACGCGAACGCTGGATGCGCGCGGGCTCGTCGCACTTGATCAGCGCGTGGTAGTCAGCAAGGAAGTAGAACGAATCCGCATCGGCAGCGCGGCTGGCAACGATGGCCGGGCGAATCGCGCCCGCGTAGTTGCCCAGGTGCGGCGTGCCGGTGGTGGTGATGCCGGTAATGATACGAGTGGTCATAACGTTCGCTTATTGGGGCTCAATCAGTTCAGAGACGCGGCAGCAGCAGATCCTTTAGATCCGTCAGCTTGCCGTGAAAAAAGTGGCCGCATTCTGCCACTTTCAGCAGCTCATGGGCACGCCCGAGTGCCGCCGACCACTGGTAAACCACCTGTGGGTCGATCACTTCATCGTCCTCGGGCTGGATCAGGATCAGCGGGCAGTTACTGGCCGGGGGCGTTTCTTCGCTCAAGCGATGCACCGCCGGGGCCACCATAAACAGCTTGTCGAGCGTTACGCCCTGGGCTTCCAGGCGCGCGCCGAGGGCTGCGGCGACAAAACCACCGAAGGAAAAACCGAGCAAGGTCAGCGGTAATTCAGGATGCTGCGCACGCAGCCAGTTGGCCACGGCCTCGGCATCGTCCACCTCACCACTGGCCATATCGTGGCTGCCGGCACTGGCGCCGACACCGCGGTAATTAAAGCGCAACGTGGCCAGGCCACTGTCACGGGCAGTACGTTGCAGGGTGGAGACCACCTTGTTGAGCATGGTGCCGCCCTGCACCGGATTAGGGTGGCAGATCAGCGCCACGCCACGGACGTCGGGGGTATCCAGCCACAGGGCTTCGAGTTGGCCGCTGGGGCCGGCAATCATCAGAGGGGTTTCGCGGGTGAGCAACAGGGAACTCCGTGACCTCGCAGTGGGTCGACTCGTCTAGCTGACAGCCTGCGCCGCACACACCACCGCAAACGTTTCGGCATTGCATTGCGGTATACAGCGCAGGTTCGAGCCGTTAACGTAAAGCAAAGCCGTTTAGAGAGGAAGGACTCGTGGAACAGACGCTCACCGCCTGGTTGCTACCGGCCATTACCCTGGTTGCCGGCATTGCCATTGGCTTCCTGATTGCCCGCCTGGCACCCAATGCCGCCCCTAGCCGCACCCAGCGCCAGCTGGATGAAATGCAGGAGCGCTTTGACGCTTATCAGAGTGAGGTGGTCAGCCACTTCAACACCACCGCCAGCATGGTGAAAAAGCTTACCCAGAGCTATCAGGATGTACAGGAACACCTGTCCGACGGCGCCAACCGCCTGGCCCTCGACGAGCTGACCCGGCAACGCCTGCTGGCCACCCTGCACGCCGACGATGCCAGCGAAAAACGCGAACGCCTGACGCCACCGAGAAACAACGAAATGCCCAAGGACTACGCGCCCAAAAGCGCCAATGTGCCGGGCATGCTCGATGAAAGCTACGGTTTGAAGAATAAGTAATAGCCGCTGACTCGGTCGCTTCGGCGACCAAGCAGCCAATAAAAAGCCCCGCACTAGGCGGGGCTTTTTACTGTGCAGCGGATTTAGATCGCGCCACGCTCGCGCAGCAGAGCCAACACCTGTTTGACACCCTCTTCCACCGACACCGACTGCGTATCGATCACCAGATCGGCATTCAGCGGGATGTCGTAAGGGAAGGACTCACCCGGAATATTGTCGCCACCGGCCGCGTACAAGCCTTGCGGATCACGCTCGGCGCAGACTTGCGGTGAAGCCTGTACATACACGGTAATCAGACGCTCGGCACCGATCAGCGCCTTGGCCTGCTCACGGCCTTCGGCATCCGGCGCAACGAAGGCAGCCAGGGTCAGCAAGCCGGCTTCGTTGAACTGACGCGCCACGTGAGCGGCACGACGCCAGTTCTCGGTGCGCCCGGCGCGGTCCTGTGGCAGCCCCTTGTTCAGGTCATGACGCAGGTTCTGGCCATCCAGCACGTAGACCGCACGGCCGGAGTCGAACAGCTTGCGCTCGACGGCATAAGCCAGAGTGCTTTTGCCAGCGCCAGACAAGCCGCTGAACAGCACGGTGGCTGGCTGCTGGCCGAAGCGCGCAGCACGCTCTTCGGTGGACACATGGGCCAGCTTGCCGTGATGGCCGTCCGAGCCCTGGGCACCAAGCGGTTCGGCGATGATCATGCCGGCGCCGACGGTGCCATTGGTCAGGCGGTCAATGACGATAAACGAGCCGGTGGTGCGGTTATGTGTATAGCCATCCAGCGCGATCGGTGCATCCAAGGCGATGCGCACCTGGCCGATTTCGTTGAGCTGCAGGCTGCTCGCGGCGCCCTCTTCCAGGGTATTCACATCAATCCGGTGAGTGATGCTGGCAATCGAGCCCGGCACATAGCTGGTGGCGCGTTTGATGTCGTATTTCTTGCCCGGCAGCATCGGCTCTTCCGCCATCCATACCAGCATTGCGTCGAAGCTATCGACCACCTGCGGACGGTTGTCGCCGTGCACCAGCATGTCGCCACGGGAGACGTCGATTTCGTCTTCCAGGGTGATGGTAATCGCCTGGCCTGGACCTGCCTGTTCCAGCTCACCCTCGAAGGTGACGATGGATTTGACCTTGCTGCCCTTGCCCGATGGCAGAGCGATAACTTCGTCACCCTTGCGCACGATGCCGCTGGCCAGGGTGCCGGCGAAACCACGGAAGTTCAGGTTCGGACGATTGACGTACTGCACCGGGAAACGCAGGTCGGTGAAGTTGCGATCGCCCGCCACTTCCACGGTCTCGAGAATTTCCATCAGCGACTGGCCGGTGTACCAAGGCGACTGCTCGCTCTTGTTGACCACGTTGTCGCCCTTGAGCGCCGACATTGGCACAAAGTGCAGCGAGCTTGGCTTGAGCGCAATACCTTCGGCGAACTTCAGGTAATCGGCCTTGATCTGCTCGAATACGCCTTGATCGAAACCCTTAAGGTCCATCTTGTTGATGGCCACAACGATGTGCTTGATACCCAGCAGACTGGCGATAAAGCTGTGGCGCTTGGTCTGGGTCTGCACACCATAACGCGCGTCAATCAGAATAATCGCCAGGTCGCAGTTGGACGCACCAGTGGCCATGTTGCGGGTGTACTGCTCATGGCCGGGGGTGTCGGCAATAATGAACTTGCGCTTGGTGGTGCTGAAATAGCGGTACGCCACATCGATGGTGATGCCTTGCTCGCGCTCGGCCTGCAGGCCATCGACCAGCAACGCCAAATCGATATCTTCACCGGTGGTGCCGACTTTTTTCGAATCTTTGGTGATGGCATCCAGATGGTCTTCGTAGATCATCTTGGAGTCATGCAACAGGCGGCCAATCAGAGTGCTTTTGCCGTCATCAACGTTGCCGCAGGTCAGAAAGCGCAGCAGCTCTTTGCGCTCGTGCTGGGCCAGATAGGCGAGGATGTCCTCGCTGATCAATTCGGATTGGTGCGACATATTAAAAGTACCCCTGACGTTTTTTCTCTTCCATCGAGCCGGAGGAGTCATGGTCGATAACTCGGCCTTGGCGCTCAGAGGTTTTGGCCAACAGCATTTCCTGAATAATTTCCGGCAAGGTGCTGGCTGTGGATTCCACCGCGCCAGTCAGTGGGTAGCAACCCAGGGTACGGAAGCGCACCATCTTTTTATGAATACTGGCTTTTTGCTCAGGGGTGAGATGTTCGAGGATGCGTTCGTCGTCGATCATGATCAGCGCGCCATTCATCTCGATCACTTCGCGCTCTTCGGCGAAATACAGCGGCACAATCGGGATACTTTCCAGATAGATGTACTGCCAGATATCCAGCTCAGTCCAGTTGGACAGCGGGAATACACGGATCGACTCGCCCTTCTTGACGTTGCCGTTGTACACATTCCACAGCTCGGGACGCTGGTTCTTCGGGTCCCAGCGATGCTTGCTGTCGCGGAACGAGTACACGCGCTCTTTGGCGCGGGATTTCTCTTCATCGCGGCGCGCGCCACCGAAGGCGGCATCGAAGCCGTATTTGTCCAGCGCCTGTTTGAGACCCTCAGTCTTCATCACGTCGGTGTGCTTGGCACTGCCGTAAGTGAAGGGGTTCATGTCCTGCGCCACGCCATCAGGATTGGTGTGGGTAATCAGGTCAAGGCCATACTCGTTAACCATCTTCTCGCGGAAGCTGTACATCTACTGAAACTTCCAGCGCGTATCGACGTGCATCACCGGAAACGGCAGCTTGCCGGGGAAGAACGCCTTGCGCGCCAGGTGCAGCATCACGGCGGAATCTTTACCGATGGAATAGAGCATTACCGGGTTGTCGAATTCGGCGGCCACTTCACGAATGATGTGGATACTTTCCGCCTCCAGCTGTTTCAGGTGGGTCAGTTTATCGAGCATGGCTACTCACGAAATTCGGTGTGTTTTGGCCGGCGGGCCGTGGACGAGGGCGCACTCTAGCACAGCGCCCCCTTCTATTCAGGAGCCCAGTTAGATCGAAACGATCTAGCTTTATACCTGCAGGAAAGGCCGCAATTGCGCCTCAGATTGGGTTTGGGCAATCAATAAACAGGTGCTCAATGGCAAAGCGCCGCGCCAGATAATCGCCCAGCGCCTGCACGCCATAACGCTCGGTGGCGTGATGGCCGGCAGCGATAAAGCTGACGCCGTTTTCCCGAGCGCTGTGAAAGGTCTGCTCGGAGGCTTCACCGGTCAGGTACAGATCAACCCCGGCGGCAATCGCTTGGTCGATATAACCCTGGCCGCCACCGGTGCACCAGCCGACTCGACGAATCATCTCATTGCCTTCGACCAGCAGCGGCTCACGACCGAGCACCTGATGCACATGATGGGCGAAATCACGCGGACTCATGGCCTCGGCCAACGAGCCGAGCAACCCGACGGTACGCGAACTCTCCGGCTCCAACGGCCCCTCCACCGTAATACCCAGCTGCGCGGCCAGTTGCACGTTATTGCCGACCTCGGCATGCACATCCAGCGGTAGGTGATAGGCCAGCAAGCTGATGTCGTTGGCCAACAGGGTTTGCAGACGGCGGCGCTTCATTCCTGTGATGCAGGGGTTTTCACCCTTCCAGAAGTAACCGTGATGCACCAGCAGTACATCGGCCTCGGCCTCAACGGCAGCATCGACCAGCGCCTGGCTAGCGGTCACCCCACTGACGATACGCCGTACCTGCGGCCGGCCTTCGACCTGCAGGCCATTGGGGCAGTAATCGCTGATGCGCGCGGCGTTCAGGTAGCGGTCGGCTTCTTCCACCAGGGTCGCCAGGGCAATGGCCATAGGGTTTCCTTATCAATCAACAGTTGCGAGGCCTGCTTTATTCTCAGCGGCTTCTCTATAATGGCGCACCTTAAGGGGCACACCCGCCCCCGGCAACCCTCAGGATTGGATCGATGTTCAAGGCCCTGCGTTTCCTCGGCTGGCCCCTGTTGGTCGGTGTGCTGTCGGCACTGCTGATCATGCAGTATTTTCCGCAATGGGTCGGCTTGCCAGGACAGGATGTGCATGTGCGCCAGGCAGCTTTCTATAGCCGCATGCAGGAAGGTCCGGTGTCCTATGCCGAAGCGGTAACCACCGCATCGCCCGCTGTGGCCAACCTGTACACCACAAAATTCGTCAAAAAGCCTGCGCATCCGCTGATCGAGGACCCGCAGTTTCGCAAGTTCTTCGGTGGCAACCTGCCCCAGCAGCGTCGCATGGAGTCGAGCCTGGGCTCGGCCGTGATCATGAGCCCGGAAGGTTACCTGCTGACCAATAACCATGTGGTTGCCGGTGCCGATCAGATCGTCGTGGCGCTGAAAGATGGCCGCGAAACCCTGGCGCGACTGATTGGCAGCGACCCGGAAACCGACCTGGCGGTGCTGAAGATCGACCTGCAGGACCTGCCCTTTATCATCCTCGGCCGCTCGGACAATATCCGCATTGGCGATGTGACCCTGGCCATTGGCAACCCCTTTGGCGTTGGCCAGACCGTGACCATGGGCATCATCAGCGCCACCGGGCGTAACCAGCTGGGCCTCAATACCTACGAAGACTTTATCCAGACCGACGCAGCAATCAACCCCGGCAACTCCGGCGGCGCGCTGGTGGATGCCTACGGCAATCTGGTGGGCATCAATACCGCGATTTTCTCCAAATCCGGCGGCTCCCAGGGCATCGGCTTTGCCATCCCAGTAAAACTGGCAGTGGATGTAATGCAGGCGATTATCGAGCACGGCCAGGTGATTCGCGGCTGGCTGGGCATCGAGGTGCAGCCGTTGACTCCAGAGCTGGCGGAATCCTTCGGCATGGACGGTCGCCCCGGCATCGTTGTTGCCGGCATCTACCGCGACGGCCCAGCGCAGAAAGCGGGCCTGCAGCCTGGCGACTTGATCCTCAGCATCGACGGTGAGGCCGCCGGTGATGGCCGCCGCTCGATGAACCAGGTAGCGCGCGCCAAGCCGGGACAGAAGATCAACATCGATATCCTGCGCAACGGCAAGCCGCTACAACTGACCGCAGAAGTCGGCGTAAGACCGCCCGTCAATGGTAGCTGAGCGGACTGACAGCCCGCCTGGGGTTCGCAGTCCGTTGAAAAACGTTGGCGAAGCCGGTCAGCGCGTCTCACAGATAACAAAAAGCCGGAGCACTGCTCCGGCTTTTTTATGGCTGCAATTTACAGACTTTGCAGGGCATCCAGCAGCGCCTGGTTCTGCTCCGGCGTGCCGATGGTAATGCGCAGGAACTGGGCAATACGCGCCTGCTTGAAGTGACGCACGATCACGCCCTGCTCGCGCAAGCCGGCCGCCAGGGTCGCGGCATCCTTGCCCGGATGGCGGGCGAAGACGAAGTTCGCCGCCGATGGCAGCACCTCAAAACCCAGTTTATCCAGCCCGGCAACCACCGCCTCGCGACTGGCAATCACCTGCCGGCAAGTCTGCTCGAAGTAGACCTTGTCCTCGAACGCCGCCGCCGCACCGGCAATCGCCATGCGGTCCAGCGGGTAGGAGTTGAAGCTGTTCTTGATCCGCTCCAGCGCTTCGATCAGATCAGGATGGCCAACCGCGATACCGACCCGCAACCCGGCCAGTGAGCGCGACTTGGATAACGTCTGGCTAACCAACAGGTTGGGGTATTTATCCACCAGGCTGACCGCCGTTTCGCCGCCGAAATCAATATAGGCCTCATCGACCAGCACCACGGTGTCCGGGTTGGCCTTGAGCATGCGCTCGATGGCATCCAGCGCCAGAGGGCAGCCAGTCGGTGCGTTCGGGTTGGGGAAAATAATGCCGCCGTTGGGCCGCGCGTAATCTTCCACGCGAATCTGGAACTGCTCATCCAGCGGCACCTGCACGAAGTCGATGCCATACAGGCCGCAATACACCGGGTAGAAGCTGTAGCTGATATCCGGAAACAGCAGCGGTTGGCCGTGCTGGAACAGGCCGTGGAAAGCGTGCGCCAGCACCTCGTCGGAACCGTTGCCGACAAACACCTGGGTGGTCTGCACGCCGTAATAGTCAGCCACCGCTTGCTTCAAACGGTCGCTATTGGGGTCCGGGTACAGGCGCAGGTTGTCGTTAAGCTCAGCCTGCATGGCGGCGATCGCCTTGGGCGACGGGCCATAGGGGTTTTCATTGGTGTTGAGCTTGACCAGCTTGGCCAGTTTCGGCTGCTCACCCGGCACGTAAGGCACCAGGTCTTTGACGAAGGGGCTCCAGAATTTGCTCATCTGCCCTTCTCTCCTCGAATTTGATCTTGGGTGAGGCGCGCGGGGCGCGCCCTGAAAATTCAGTTCTTGATGCGGTATTCGGCGCTGCGGGCGTGGGCGGTCAGCGACTCGCCACGGGCCAGCACGCTGGCGACCTTGCCCAGCTCCGACGCACCCTCGGCCGAACAATGGATGATCGACGAGCGCTTCTGGAAGTCGTACACCCCCAGCGGCGAGGAATAGCGCGCGGTGCCGGAAGTCGGCAGCACGTGGTTGGGGCCGGCGCAGTAGTCACCCAGGGCCTCGGCGGTGTAGCGGCCCATAAAGATCGCGCCGGCATGACGGATCAGCGGCAGGTACTCTTCAGGGTTTTCCACCGACAGCTCCAGGTGCTCCGGGGCAATGCGGTTGGCCACTTCGATGGCCTGGGCCATATCGGCTACCAGAATCAGCGCGCCGCGCCCCTCAAGCGAAGTGCGGGCAATAGTCTCGCGCTCTAGAGTCGGCAGCAGCTTGGCGATGCTCTCGGCGACGCGATCAAGGAAGGCGGCATCCGGGCTGACTAGGATCGACTGGGCGTCTTCGTCGTGCTCAGCCTGGGAGAACAGGTCCATGGCGATCCAGTCCGGATCGGTCTGGCCGTCACACACCACCAGAATCTCCGAAGGGCCGGCGATCATGTCGATACCGACCTTGCCGAATACATGGCGCTTGGCGGTGGCAACATAGATATTGCCGGGGCCGACGATTTTATCCACTGGTGGCACGCTCTCGGTGCCATAGGCCAATGCGGCCACGGCCTGGGCGCCACCGATGGTGAACACCCGATCGACGCCGGCGATGCAGGCGGCAGCCAGCACCAGCTCATTGATTTCGCCACGCGGGGTCGGCACAACAATCACCACTTCCGGCACGCCAGCGACCTTGGCCGGGATGGCGTTCATCAGCACCGAGGATGGGTACGAGGCTTTGCCGCCAGGCACATACAGGCCGGCGCGATCCAGCGGCGTGACCTTCTGCCCCAGCACCGTGCCGTCGGCTTCGGTGTAGGTCCAGGAATCCTGCTTCTGCCGTTCGTGGTAGCTGCGCACGCGCTCGGCGGCTTTCTCCAGAGCGCTGCGCTGCTCCGGCGTGATGCGGGTCAGGGCCAGCTCCAGACGCTCGCGCGGCAGGATCAGGTCCGCCATGGAGGCGACATCCAGGCCGTCGAACTGCTTGGTGAACTCGACCAGGGCCGCATCACCACGCTCACGCACGGCTTTGATGATGTCCAGCACGCGATGGTTGACCGCATCATCCGAGACACTTTCCCAGCTCAGCAGATGATCCAGATGCTGGGCAAAGTCCTGGTCAGCGGCATTGAGTCGGCGGATAGCGATAGGAGCGGTCATAGCGGGCCTCTTAGATTGGCAAATACTCAAGCGCCCGTAGAGTAACAACCACTCCGCGCGGGCACCTGAGAATTTTGGCTATAACGCGGATAGGCTAGGCCGCACGGGGCGGCCATCAGACTCAGCGTGGATGTCGCGCTTCGACCGCTTCGCGCAGGGTGTCGATCAACGCTTGGATGCGTGCGTGCTGCATCTTCATCGACGCCTTGTTGACGATCAGCCGCGAGCTGATCATGGCGATCAGTTCCTGGGCTTCCAGACCGTTGGCGCGCAGGGTGTTGCCGGTGTCGACCACGTCAATGATTTTGTCAGCCAACCCCACCAGCGGTGCCAGCTCCATGGAGCCATACAGCTTGATGATATCGACCTGACGGCCCTGCTCGGCGTAGTAACGCTTGGCCACGTTGACGAACTTGGTGGCCACCCGCAGCCGGCCTTTCGGCTCGGGCGCGCCGACGGCACCGGCAGTCATCAGCTTGCACTGGGCAATACGCAGGTCCAGCGGCTCGTACAGGCCCTGGCCGCCATATTCCATCAGCACGTCCTTGCCGGCCACGCCGAGATCTGCCGCGCCGTGTTCGACATAGGTCGGCACGTCGGTGGCACGCACGATCAGCAGGCGCACATCGTCCAGCGTGGTGGGGATGATCAGCTTGCGGCTTTTGTCCGGGTTCTCGGTCGGCTCGATGCCCGCCGCCGCCAGCAGCGGCAGGGTGTCATCGAGAATACGGCCTTTGGAAAGGGCAATAGTCAGCATGGCATCAACCCGGAATACGGCGGATTTTGGCACCCAGCATCTGCAGTTTTTCTTCGATGCACTCGTAACCACGGTCGATGTGGTAAATGCGATCGATCAGGGTGTCGCCCTCGGCAACCAGCGCCGAAATTACCAGGCTGGCCGACGCACGCAGGTCGGTGGCCATGACTGGCGCGCCCTTGAGCGTTTCAACGCCAGTGACGATGGCGGTGTTGCCTTCGACCTGGATCTGCGCGCCCATGCGGATCATTTCATGCACGTGCATAAAGCGGTTTTCGAACACGGTTTCGATCACCGTGCCGGTGCCCTCGGCAATCGCATTGAGGGCAATAAACTGCGCCTGCATATCGGTGGGGAACGCCGGGTACGGAGCAGTACGCAGGTTTACGGCTTTCGGCCGCTTGCCGTGCATGTTCAGCTCGATCCAGTCGTTGCCACAGGTGATTTCCGCACCGGCTTCCTGCAGCTTGGACAGCACCGCTTCCAGGGTGGTCGGATCGGTGTCCTTGACCTTGACCCGGCCGCCCGTAACAGCAGCAGCCACCAGATAAGTACCGGTTTCGATACGGTCAGGCATCACGCTGAAGCGCGCGCCGTGCAGGCGCTCAACGCCATCGATGGTGATGGTGTCAGTGCCGGCGCCGCTGATTTTCGCGCCCATGGCGATCAGGCAGTTGGCCAGGTCGACCACTTCCGGCTCGCGCGCGGCGTTTTCCAGCACGCTGCGGCCTTTGGCCAGAGTCGCGGCCATCATGATGTTTTCAGTACCGGTCACACTGACGGTATCAAAGAAGAAGTGCGCGCCACGCAGACCGCCTTCCGGGGCCTTGGCCTTGATGTAACCGGCTTCGACATCGATGATCGCGCCCATGGCTTCGAGGCCACGAATGTGCAGGTCAACCGGACGCGAACCGATGGCGCAGCCGCCTGGCAGGGCCACTTCGGCATAACCAAAGCGCGCGACCATCGGGCCGAGCACCAGGATCGAAGCGCGCATGGTTTTCACCAGCTCATAGTGCGCAACCAGGGTTTTGATTGCCCGCGCGTCAACTTCGACGCTGAGCTTCTCGTCAATGATCGGTTCGATACCCATGCGACCGAACAGCTCGATCATGGTGGTGATGTCGTGTAGGTGCGGCAGGTTGCAGATGGTGACAGGCGCGTCACCGAGCAGGGTGGCGGCGAGAATCGGCAGGGCAGAGTTCTTCGCCCCGGAAATGCGGATCTCGCCATCAAGGCGCACACCGCCGGTAATAATCAGTTTGTCCATGATTCTCTCGGTTTAGGAGCGCGCGGCCCAATCGGCACGGCTAAAGAATTTCATACTCACGGCGTGGATGCTGCCATCGGCAATCCAGGCATTGAGGTGCGCGTAGATCTGCTGCTGGCGCTTGACCGGACTAAGGGCGGCCAACTCGTCACTGATCAGGTTGAGCTGAAAGTTGCAGCCTTCGCCTTCAACTTCCACCTGGGTATCCGGCAATTTAGCCTCAAGGAGACTCTTTACTTCTAAGGCCTGCATGCTCAACCTCGATCACTGCATAAATTAACGACTGCCGAGCAGACGCTCGCGGGCCTGGCATCATACAAAAAAGCCTCCCGCCTGCGAACCCCGCATTATTCCTAGCCGACCGAAGCCCTGCTCAGGCCTGCAGCGGAATAATTTCAAGCAGACCACAGACGCCAGCTATCTCACGCATATCCTTGGGCAGATTGCTCACGCTCAGGGTCTTGCCCGCCGCACTGGCGTCACGCATAAACGCCAGCAACAGCGCCAGCCCGACGCTGCTGGATTTCACCACGCCGCTGCAATCGAGCACGCAAGCAGCCGCCGGACTGACCTTGAGCAGGCTCGCGCCTTGCTCGCGCAGCGCCGGGGCGCTCAGGTAATCGAGCACACCAGTCAGGTTAAAAACCCCAGGCGACGCCTCGCGGATGCTGGCCTGACTCACGATGCATTCGCCCCCTGGCGGGCCTTGGCAACGGTCTCGGTCCAGTTGTCGATAACCTTGTCGAGGTCATTGCGATTGTCCTGCATGGCCTGGGCGAACTGATCACGGAACAGCTTGCCGACGTTGATACCGTTGATAACTACATTGCGCATCTTCCAGGTGCCGCCTTGGTTGACCATGGTGTAGGACAACGGATAGACCACGCCCTTACCGTCCTTGATTTCCATATTTACCGAGGTGCGCTCAGGGTCCTGCTGGCCACTGACCGGCAGCACACGGATGTCCTGATTGTTGTATTCGAGCAGGGCATTGCCATAGAACTGCATCAGGCTGCGCTTGAAGTTTTCCTGAAAGCGCTGCATCTGCTCCGGCGAGGCCTGGCGCGAGTAACGCACGGTCATCACGCCACGGGAGATTCCGTCGACATCCACAACCGGGCCGAGAATGTTGTTCAGGGCGGTATAAAACGCGCCCGGATCAGTGCGGTACTGTTCCTTGTTGGCCTTGAGGTCAGCCAGCAGCGTGGTGGTGGTCTGCTGCACCACCTCATGGGCCGCAGGAGCCGCCAGCAATGGCAAGGACATAGCCGCCAGACAGATAAAAAGACCGTTACGCAATGCTTTGATCATGCTCAACACCTCTATTAATTAGCCTGGTCTTTGTTGACCGAATTGAGCAAAAACTTGCCAATCAAGTCTTCCAATACCAATGACGACTGCGTGTCGTGAATGGTGCCGCCATCGCGCAGCACTTCTTCTTCGCCACCCACGCTAAGCCCAATGTATTTCTCGCCCAGCAGGCCCGCCGTCAAAATCGAAGCGGTGGAGTCTGCCGGCAGGTTATCCACGGCATCATCCAGCACCATGGTGACGCGCCCCATATAGCTGTTGCGGTCCAGATCAATCGCGGTGACCTTGCCGATCGTTACGCCGGCCATGGTCACTTTCGATCTGACCGTCAAACCGGCAATATTTTCAAAGTGCGCATACACCTTGTAGGTATTGTCGCTGCTGCCGACGGTCAGGCCGCTGACGCGTAAGGCCAGCAGCAGCAAAGCCAGCAACCCGGCCAACAGGAACAAGCCGACACCAATTTCCAGCGTGCGGTTCTGCATCAGAAATCTCCAAACATCAAAGCGGTCAGAATAAAGTCCAGCCCCAATACGGCGAGCGAGGCGTACACCACGGTTTTCGTGGTGGCACGACTAATCCCTTCCGAAGTCGGCTCACAGTCATAGCCCTGAAAAACGGCGATCCAGGTCACGACAAACGCAAAGACCACGCTCTTGATCACACCATTGAGCACATCTTCACGAAACGAAACACTGCTTTGCATGTTGGCCCAGAACGAGCCTTCATAAACCCCCAACCAATCGACGGCGACCATCGCACCGCCCCAGATACCTACCACGCTGAAAATCATCGCCAGCAGCGGCATCGAGATAAAACCGGCCCACAAGCGCGGCGCGACAATATATTTGAGCGGGTCAACGCCAATCATCGCCAGACTCGATAGCTGCTCGGTGGATTTCATATTGCCGATTTCTGCGGTCAGCGCCGAACCAGCACGCCCGGCGAATAGCAAGGCAGTGACCACCGGCCCCAGTTCACGCAGCAAGGTCAGGGCGACCATCTGCCCCACTGCCTGTTCCGAGCCGTATTTGGCCAGAATGCTAAAGCCCTGCAGCGACAGCACCATGCCGATAAATATGCCAGACACGACGATGATGGCCAGGGACATCACCCCAACCGAATACAGTTGCTTAATCAGTAGCTGAAAGCTGTTGCCCGTCGAGCCTCGGCCAAACAGCGCGCGCAGCAGAAACAGCCCCGAACGCCCCAGCGTGGCGACTACATCAATACCGGCGCGACCGAACAGGCGCACCCGCTCGAGCACAGATGTCTTGCGCATCAGCGCTCCCCCAGAAGATCGTCGCGGTAATTGGCCGCAGGAAAGTGAAACGGCACCGGGCCGTCGGGGATGCCCTGCATAAATTGACGCACGCGCGGATCATCCGACGCCATCAACTCGGCTGGCGTACCCTGCCCCAGCACCTGGGTATCGCCGACTATATAGATGTAGTCGGCAATACTCGCGGTTTCCGCCAGATCATGGGACACCACGATGCTGGTGATCCCCAGCGCGTCAGTCAGCAAGCGAATCAGACGCACCAGAACGCCCATGGCAATCGGGTCCTGGCCGACGAAAGGCTCGTCATACATCAGTATTTGCGGGTCTAGGGCAATCGCCCGAGCCAGCGCCACGCGACGCTTCATACCGCCCGACAGCTCGTCCGGCATCAGCTCCAGGGCGCCACGTAGGCCCACCGCCTGCAGCTTCATCAGCACAATGTCGCGAATCATCTCTTCCGGCAACGTGGTGTGCACCCGCAGCGGAAAGGCGACGTTCTCGAACACATCCAGATCGGTAAACAGCGCACCACTCTGGAACAACACGCCCATCTGCTTGCGCATATCGAACAGCTCGCTGCGCGACAGCGTCGGCAAATTCAGGCCATTGACCCAGACCTCACCCTGGCTCGGTTTGAGTTCAGCCGCGATCAGGCGCAACAGCGTGGTTTTGCCACAGCCAGACGGCCCCATAATCCCGGTGACCTTGCCACGGGGAATGCGGATATCGATGTTTTTGAAAATATCCCGCTCACCGCGTTTAAAGCTGACGTTCTTCAGCTCAACTGCATACGGGTTCTCGGCGCTCATCTGGACTCCTTGCTCAACGCTTGCCTGACTGACGTACCGCCCTGAACAAAGGGCACTACTGGTCGTCGAACGTACCGAAAATGGCCGCGAACTATACCACCGCGGCATTCCCCGCCCAAGACTGAAGGTGTTGCCGAAGATAAGCACCGCACACTTCCAAGCAGCAACTGACGACTGGAAACACTGGGCAGGCGCACCTTTACCGTTATAATCGGCAGCTTTTAGCCCGCACGCCGCAGAGAATTCATGAGCCAGTCAACCGATCTGATCCAGTCAGCGCAGCGCACCATCCGCTTGGAGCTCGAAGCCATCCAGGACTTGCTCGCGCGCATCAACGGTGATTTCGTGCGTGCCTGTGAGCTGATTCTCGCCAGCAAAGGTCGCGTAGTAGTGGTCGGGATGGGCAAATCCGGCCACGTCGGCAACAAGATTGCAGCCACCCTAGCCAGCACAGGCACCACAGCGTTTTTTGTGCACCCGGCCGAGGCGAGCCACGGCGATATGGGCATGATCACCCGCGATGACGTGGTGCTGGCCCTGTCCAACTCGGGCTCCACCGCAGAAATCGTCACCCTACTGCCCCTGATCAAGCGCCTCGGCATCCGCCTGATCAGCATGACCGGCAACCCGGAGTCGCCGCTGGCCAAGGCCGCAGAAGTCAACCTAGACGCCCGCGTGTCCCAGGAAGCCTGCCCGCTAAATTTGGCCCCAACCTCCTCCACCACAGTGTCCCTGGTTCTGGGCGATGCCCTGGCCATTGCCCTGCTGGAAGCCCGCGGCTTTACCGCTGAAGATTTCGCCTTCTCCCACCCGGGCGGCGCACTGGGACGACGCCTGCTGCTCAAGGTGGAAAACGTCATGCACGCTGGCGACAGCCTGCCATGCGTCAAACGTGGCACTTCGCTGCGTGACGCGCTGCTGGAAATGACCCAAAAAGGTCTGGGCATGACCGTGGTAACCGAGGACGATGGCCGTTTGGCGGGGATATTCACCGACGGCGACCTGCGCCGCACACTGGATCGCAACATTGATGTGCGCCAAACCACTATTGATGACGTAATGACCGCCCACGGTAAGACCGCCCGCGCGGAAATGCTTGCGGCAGAGGCTCTAAAAATCATGGAAGACCACAAGATCAGCTCACTGGTGGTGATCGACGACAACGATCTGCCAATCGGCGCTTTGAACATGCACGACCTACTCCGCGCCGGGGTAATGTAATGACCACTGACCAGATCAACTCCGACCTGCTGCAACGCGCCCAAGCCGTCAAACTGGCGATCTTCGATGTCGACGGTGTACTCACCGACGGCAAGCTGTACTTCCTCGTCGACGGCAGCGAGTTCAAGACTTTCAACACCCTCGACGGCCACGGCATCAAGATGCTGATCAACTCCTGCGTGCGCACCGCCATTATCAGCGGCCGCAAAACGCCGGTGGTTGAGCGCCGCGCGCAGAACCTGGGCATTCAACACCTGTACCAAGGCCGCGAAGACAAGCTAGTGGTACTCGATGAACTGCTCGGCGAACTGGGCCTAGACTATGCCCAGGTCGCTTATCTGGGTGACGACCTGCCCGATCTGCCGGTGATCCGCCGCGTCGGCCTGGGCATGGCAGTTGCCAGCGCCGACGGCTTTGTCCGCCAGCACGCCCACGGAGTTACTCGTGCTCGCGGTGGCGAAGGCGCCGCCCGTGAGTTCTGCGAACTGATAATGCACGCCCAAGGCACCCTTGAAGCCGCTCAAGCCGCTTACCTATAGGCCAACCATGCCCCGCAAGTTATTCAATATTGCCCTGTTCGCCTTTGCCGCACTGCTGGTGGCGGCGCTCGGCTACTGGAACCTCAGCCCAGAAGGCTTTAACGAGCAATCGCGTGGCGCAGGAACTGACAACACCATCGATTTTTACGCCACCAACACCTATACCGTGCAATACCAGGCCGATGGCAAGCTGCACTACGAGCTGACGGCCGACAAGGTCGAGCACGTCAAGGCCAGCGACATCACCCTGATGACCAGCCCAAACATGAACCTGTTCCGCGGCACCGAGCTGCCTTGGGAAATCCGCAGCGAGCGCGGTGAAGTGTCGCCAGGCGGCGTTGAAGTCGAACTGATCGACAAGGTGCGAGTTGAACGCACCGACGCCAAAGGCCGCCCGACCATCCTCACCACCAGCCGCCTGACCGTATTCCCCGAGAAGGAATATGCGCAGACCCAGCAAGCCGTTAGAATCGACGCGGCCAATGGGGTGACCACGGCAAAAGGAATGAAAGCGTACATGAATGACGGCAGGATGCTCCTGCTGTCCAACGTAAGAGGTCAGCATGAGGCTCGTTAATACCCTCCCCCTACTACTCAGCCTCAGCGCCGCACTCGGAAGTGTCAGCGCCTGGGCACTGCCGTCCGACCGCGAACAGCCTATCCGTATCCAGGCTGACAGCGCGGAACTGGATGACAAACAAGGCGTGGCCGTTTATCGCGGTGACGTCGTCATCACCCAGGGCACCATGAAGGTTACCGGCGACACCGTGACCATCACACAGAATGCTCAGGGCGATGTCGAGGTATTCACCTCGGTCGGCAAGCCGGCTTATTACGAGCAACTGCCGTCAGCCGATAAGCAGATCGTCAAGGCTTATGGCCTGACCATCCAGTACTTTATGGCCAATGATCGTGTAGTACTGATCGACCAGGCCAAGGTGATTCAGGAAGGCAACACCTTCGAAGGCGAGAAAATCGTCTATGACACCCAGCGCCAGATCGTCAACGCAGGCCGCGCAACAGGCACCAATATCACTGCGCCACGTCCGCGCATCGACATGGTGATCCAGCCGAAGAACAAACCAGCCGACCAGCAGGCGCAGTAATAATGGCCACATTGAAAGCCCAACACCTGGCTAAAAGCTACAAAGGCCGCCAGGTCGTGCGCGACGTCAGCCTGAGCATCGACAGCGGGCAGATCGTCGGCCTGCTTGGCCCCAACGGCGCCGGCAAAACCACCTGTTTCTACATGATCGTTGGCCTGGTACAGGCCGATCAGGGCCGTGTGATGATCGACGACCTTGACGTCAGCCATCAGCCGATGCATGGCCGCGCCCGCGCCGGCATCGGCTACTTGCCGCAGGAAGCCTCGATTTTCCGCAAGCTCAGCGTGGCCGACAACATCATGGCCATCCTGGAAACCCGCAAGGACCTCGACAGCGCAGCTCGCCGCAAAGAGCTTGAGGGGCTGTTACAGGAATTCCATATCAGCCATATCCGCGACAACCTCGGCATGAGCCTGTCCGGTGGCGAACGCCGTCGCGTAGAAATTGCCCGCGCTCTGGCGACCAACCCCAAGTTCATCCTGCTCGACGAGCCGTTCGCTGGTGTTGATCCGATTTCCGTGGGCGACATCAAGCAGATCATCCACCACCTCAAGGCCAAGGGCATCGGCGTATTGATCACCGACCACAACGTGCGCGAGACCCTGGATATCTGCGAAACCGCCTATATCGTCAGCGATGGCCAACTGATCGCCGAAGGTGATGCCGAGACTATTCTGGCCAACCAGACGGTGAAAGAAGTTTACCTGGGCCATGAGTTCCGGCTGTAACCACAGCTTTTCTCAAGCAAGCTGCAGCCAAGCCTAGGCAAAACCTTTAAAGTCAGGCATATAATTTGCTTCCTAGTGGCGCTTTTTAAAAACGCCCTGTAGTGGATCGCGCACAGACGCCGGTAAATAAGGTCTGCAATGAAACCATCGCTAGTCCTGAGAATGGGCCAGCAGCTGACGATGACACCGCAGCTGCAACAGGCCATCCGCCTGCTCCAACTGTCCACCCTGGATCTGCAGCAAGAGATCCAGGAGGCTTTGGAGTCCAACCCGATGCTCGAACGCCAGGAAGATGGCGATGATTTCGACAATTCGGACCCTATGGCCGATGGCGCAGAAAGCGCCAGCCCCAGCGAACAGCCCGAAGCGCCCTATCAGGAAACCAACTACCAGGAAGCCACGCAGACCGTGGACAACCTGGAAGAAGGCGATTGGGGCGAGCGCATTCCTAATGAGCTACCCGTCGACACTGCCTGGGAAGACATTTACCAGACCAGCGCCAGCAGCCTACCGAGCAGCACCAACGATGACGACGAGTGGGATTTCACCACCCGCACCTCCAGCGGCGAGAGCCTGCAAAGCCACCTGCTCTGGCAACTCAACCTGGCACCGATGTCAGACAAGGATCGCCTGATTGGCGTCACCCTGATCGATTGCATCAACCAACAGGGCTATCTGGAAGAAACCCTGGAAGAAGTGGTCGAAGCCTTCGACCCTGAACTGGACATCGAGCTCGACGAAGTCGAAGCCGTGCTGCACCGCATCCAGCAGTTCGAGCCTACCGGTATCGCCGCGCGCAACCTGGGCGAGTGCCTGCTCCTGCAACTGCGTCAGCTGCCAGCGAAAACCCCATGGCTGAGTGAAGCCCAGCGCCTGGCCAGCGACTACCTCGACCTGCTCGGCAGCCGCGACTACAGCCAGCTGATGCGCCGCATGAAGCTCAAGGAAGACGAGCTGCGCCAGGTTATCGACCTTATTCAAAGCCTCAACCCGCGCCCAGGTTCGCAGATCGAATCCAGCGAGCCGGAATACGTGGTGCCCGATGTAATCGTGCGCAAACACAACGAGCGCTGGCTGGTGGAGCTGAACCAAGAAGCCATGCCGCGCCTGCGGGTCAACGCGCAATACGCCGGTTTTGTGAAGCGTGCCGACTCCAGCGCCGACAACACCTTTATGCGTAACCAGCTGCAGGAAGCGCGCTGGTTTATCAAAAGTCTGCAGAGCCGCAACGAAACTCTGATGAAGGTGGCCACGCAGATCGTCGAACACCAGCGTGGTTTCCTCGATTATGGCGACGAGGCGATGAAACCTCTGGTGCTGCACGATATTGCCGAAGCCGTAGGCATGCACGAGTCGACCATTTCACGGGTGACCACGCAGAAATTCATGCACACCCCGCGTGGCATTTACGAGCTGAAATACTTCTTCTCCAGCCACGTCAGTACCTCCGAGGGCGGCGAATGCTCGTCCACCGCGATCCGCGCCATCATCAAAAAACTGGTCGCGGCGGAAAATGCGAAAAAGCCGTTGAGTGACAGCAAGATCGCTGGTTTACTGGAAGCACAGGGCATTCAAGTCGCTCGCCGCACGGTCGCCAAGTACCGTGAATCCCTCGGAATAGCGCCTTCCAGTGAGCGCAAACGATTGATCTAAGGCGGCACAAAGAAGGAAGACATCAACCCAGACAGAACATGCCCAGGCCTCGCCTTTTCGCAAAAGCAGCCATACTGCCAACATGCAATCAGCGACCGTGCCAGGCTCGTTCTGCCCGAGTCTTCCACGCCACAGTGTTCCGGCGGTAGGCCTCATGCCTGCCTCTTACACACGGCAACAAGGAGAAAGCGGTATGCAAGTCAACATCAGTGGACACCAGCTGGATGTGACCGACGCCCTGCGCGACTACATCGCCGAAAAACTCGGCCGGTTAGAGCGCCACTTCGACAAGATTACCAACGTGCAAGTCACCATGGAGGTCGAGAAGCTCAAACAGAAAATCGAAGCGACCCTGCACATTGCTGGCGGTGAAGTCGTCGCCAATGCCGAACATGAAGACATGTACGCAGCCATCGATCTACTGACTGATAAACTCGACCGACAACTCATCAAACACAAGGAAAAACAGCTCGAACGTCAACAGGGCGCTATGGCCCGCTGACATCGTCTATCTCCTATGATCCGACTTGAAACTATCCTGACCCCCGGCCGTTCTTTAGTGAACGTGCCGGGCGGCAGCAAAAAACGTGTCCTCGAACAGATTGCCAACCTGGTGGCCCGTGAGCTACCTGACCTGGACGGCCAAGACATCTTCGAAAGCCTGATAGCCCGGGAAAAACTTGGCTCGACCGGCTTCGGCAATGGCATTGCCATTCCGCACTGTCGCCTGCCGGGTTGTACCGCGCCGATCAGCGCCTTGCTGCGCCTGGACGCTGCCGTAGACTTCGACGCCATCGACGGTGCGCCTGTGGACCTGCTGTTTGTCCTGCTGGTGCCCGAAGCTGCCACCGACGCTCACTTGGAACTGCTCCGGCAGATCGCCAGCATGCTCGATCGCAGCGATGTGCGTGCCAGCCTGCGCCAAGCGGAAAGCAGCGAAGCCCTGTATCAGGTGGTAGTGGACGTACAAAGCCAACTCAACCGAGCCTGAACATGCGCCTGATCATCGTTAGCGGTCGCTCCGGCTCTGGGAAGAGCACCGCCCTCGATGTGCTTGAGGACAACGGTTTCTACTGCATCGACAACCTGCCAGCCGGGCTGCTGCCTGAACTGGCTGAGCGCGCCCTGCTGCACACCGAACTGCTGCATCCGCAGGTCGCCGTATCAATTGATGCACGCAACCTACCGAGCCACCTCAAGCGCTTTCCCGAGTTGCTCGATGAGGTGCGCGCGCGGCACATCAAGTGCGATGTGATCTACCTGGATGCCGACGAAGAAACCCTGCTCAAGCGCTTCTCGGAAACCCGCCGGCGCCATCCGCTGACCAACGAGAGCCGTTCGTTGGCCGAAGCCATCGCTGATGAAAGCCTGCTGCTCGGGCCGATCATCGACCTGGCCGACCTGAAGATCGATACCACCCACCTCAACCTGTACCAGCTGCGCGACAGCCTCAAACTGCGCTTGCTTAACCAACCCGAGCCGGGTACCGCGTTTCTGCTGGAGTCCTTTGGTTTCAAGCGCGGCATGCCGGTGGATGCTGATCTGGTATTCGATGTGCGCTGCCTGCCCAATCCCTACTGGAAGCCGGACTTGCGCGACTTCTCCGGCCTCGACCAGCCGGTAGTCGACTACCTCTCGGCCCAGGCCGATGTCGAAGACATGTACCAGGACATCCTCGCCTACCTGACCAAATGGCTGCCGCGCTTTGCCGCCAGCAACCGCGCCTATGTCACGGTGGCGATTGGCTGCACCGGCGGCCACCACCGCTCGGTGTACCTGGCCAACCGCCTGGGGGAAACCCTCAAACCCATCCTGAAAAACGTTCAGACTCGCCACCGCGACCTCAGCTAAGGAATTGCCGCGATGCCCGCCTGCGAAATCATCATTATCAACAAGCTTGGCCTGCACGCCCGTGCGGCGGCCAAGTTTGTCGGCGTCGCTGGGCGTTTTCCCTGCCAGGTTAAGGTAGGCCGTACGCCGGAGAGCCTGGTCGACGGCAAGAGCATCATGGCAGTAATGATGCTCGCAGCCGGCAAAGGCACACCGGTGCACCTGCACACCGAAGGCGAGCAGGATAGCGAGGCGCTGCAGGCCCTGAGCGAGCTGATCAACAACTACTTCGACGAAGGCGAATAGCTGATTGTGAGGCAGTAAAAAGGGGCTGAACGCTTACGCGACAGCCCCTTTTTTCATGCAAGCGGAATCAACTACCCGCCACAGTCATCCGCTCAATCAGCACCGAACCTGTGCGGATATTGCTGCGCAGTTCCAGATCATTACCGACTGCAACAATCTGCTTGAACATGTCGCGCAGGTTGCCGGCAATCGTGACTTCCTGCACCGGGAACTGGATTTCGCCATTCTCAACCCAGTAGCCACCGGCACCGCGCGAATAATCACCGGTGACCATATTCAGGCCCTGGCCCATCAGCTCGGTGACAAGCAGACCACGCCCCATGCGCTTGAGCAGCGCCTTCTGGTCTTCATCGCCATGGCTTACAAACAGATTATGAACCCCACCGGAGTTGGCGGTGCTGGGCATACCCAGCTTGCGTCCGGAGTAGGTGCCGAGCACATAGGACAGCAGCTCGCCGCGCTCGACAAAGGATTTTGCATAGGTCGCCAGACCGTCGCCATCAAAGGCAGCGCTGCCCAGCGCACGGGGGATATGTGGACGCTCATCCAGTGTCAACCACGTAGGGAATAACTGCTGACCTAATGTCCCTTCAAGAAACGACGACTTGCGGTACAAATTGCCGCCGGAAATCGCCGCGAGAAAACTGCCAAACAGGCCACCCGCTAATTCTGCAGCGAACAGCACTGGCACTTCGCAGGTCGGCACCGGACGCGCACCCAACCGGCTTACCGCACGCTCGGCGGCACGACGGCCAATGCTGCTGGCATCGGCCAGCAACTCACCCTGGCGATTAACGTCGTACCAATAGTCGCGCTGCATCTGCCCGCCGTCTTCGGCGATCATCACGCAGCTCAAGCTGTGCCGCGTGCTGGCGTAACCGCTGATAAAGCCGTGGCTGTTGCCATAAACCCGGCAGCCTTGATGGGTATTCAGCGTGGTGCCGTCGGCGTTCTTGATCCGCTGATCGGCAGCAAAAGCCGCAGCCTCACAGCTCAAGGCCTGCTCGATGGCCTGTTCAGGCGTGATCGACCAGGCGTGGTACAGATCCAGCTGGGGCAGCTCGCGGGCCATCAGTGCGGCATCGGCCAAGCCGGCACACTCATCTTCAGAGGCATGTTTGGCAATCGCCAGGGCGGCCGCGACCGTTTCACGGATCGCCGCCTCACCACTTGCAGAAGTGCTGGCCGAGCCCTTGCGCTGCCCCACATACAACGTGATGCCAAAACCTTGGTCGCGGTTGAACTCGACTGTTTCCACATCACCCTGACGCACCGTGGTGGACAAGCCCTGCTCCACCGAGACGGCAACCTCGCAGGCACTCGCGCCCTGCTTTTTAGCCTCGGCAATAATCTGCTCCACCTGCGCCTGTAAATGGGGCACAGCCTGCGGGCCGACGATGTCTACTGCACTCATAAGAACTCCTGAACGATAAGCGGCAAACGCGGCCACACAGGCCAGACGCTTACAGCTGGAAACTTGCTGCTATCATGTCGGCGTTTTCCACTGGACCGCCACCATGTCTGAATACCTTGACGACGACTTCTCCGGCGAGAAGAGCAAAACCCAGATCAAGCGCGAGTTTCATGCGCTGCAGGATCTGGGGCAACGCCTTACTACCCTGAAACTCGATCTGCTGAACAAACTGCCGCTGACCGACGAGCTGCGCCGCGCGCTGGCCGAAGCGCCCAAACACACCGCCAATGCCGCAAAGAAGCGCCATGTGCAGTTTATTGGCCGCTTGATGCGCGATCAGGACATTCCTGCCATCCTGACCCTGCTCGACCAGCTGGATGCCTCAACCCGCCAGTACAACGAACGTTTTCATAACCTGGAACGCTGGCGTGACCGCCTGCTCAACGGCGACGACGACACCCTGGAAAAATTTGTCGTCGAATACCCCGACGCCGACCGCCAGCACCTGCGCCAGCTGATCCGTCAGGGCCAGCACGAACTGGCGCAGAACAAAGCGCCTGCCGCGTCCCGCAAAATCTTCAAATACATCCGCGAGCTGGACGAAACCCAGCGCGGCTTGCGCTAGACCAGCACATCGATTGGGCTGCGCAACGCTCAACCCAATCGACGGTTTTTAGCTGCCTGTCCCGCCCACCGTAATCGCATCAATCTTCAGCGTCGGCTGGCCCACGCCAACCGGCACCGATTGGCCGTCCTTGCCGCAGGTGCCAACGCCGCTGTCCAGCGCCAGGTCGTTACCAACCATCGACACCTTGCTCATGGCTTCCGGGCCATTACCGATCAGGGTGGCGCCTTTAACCGGGGCGGTGATCTTGCCGTCCTCGATCAGGTAAGCCTCGCTGGTAGAAAAGACGAACTTGCCGCTGGTGATATCCACCTGACCGCCGCCAAGGTTGGCGCAGTAGATGCCCTTCTTCACCGAACGAATGATTTCTTCCGGGTCGCTCTCGCCGGCCAGCATGTAAGTGTTGGTCATGCGTGGCATCGGCAGGTGCGCGTAGGACTCACGACGACCGTTACCGGTGCAGGCCACGCCCATCAGGCGGGCATTCAGCTTGTCCTGCATGTAGCCCTTGAGCACGCCGTTCTCGATCAGCGTGGTGCACTGGGTCTGGGTGCCTTCATCGTCCATGCTCAGGGAACCACGGCGCTCGGCCAGGGTGCCATCGTCGACGATGGTGCACAGGCTGGACGCCACCTGCTCGCCCATGCGGCCGCTGTAGGCCGAACTGCCTTTACGGTTGAAGTCGCCCTCCAGGCCATGACCGACGGCCTCGTGCAGCAGCACGCCAGACCAACCGGCGCCCATCACCACGGGCATCGTGCCTGCTGGGGCTGGAATCGCTTCCAGATTGACCAGCGCTTGACGCAGCGCCTCACGGGCATAGCCCATGGCGCGCTCTTCGTTATTGCTGGTCTGTTCGAGGAAGTAGCGGTAATCGGTACGCCCGCCGCCGCCTTGGCTGCCGCGCTCGCGACGACCGTTCTGCTCGACGATCACGCTGACATTGAAGCGCACCAGCGGGCGGATGTCCGCGCCCAGGCTGCCGTCATTCGCCGCCACCAGAACGCGATCCCACACTCCGGCCAAGCTGACCGAGACCTGCTTGATGCGGGGGTCAAGGGCGCGTGTGGCAACGTCGATGCGCTTGAGCAGCTCGACCTTTTCCGCCCGCCCCAGCACATCCAGCGGGTTGTCCTGGGCATACAGCGGTTTGACCAGCGGGCTGCTGAACGCTTGCACACGACCGTTCTGCCCAGCACGAGCAATCGAACGGGCCGCTCGCGCAGCCTGACTCAGGGCATCGGCAGTGATCGCATTGCTGTAGGCAAAACCGGTTTTCTCACCCGACTGAGCGCGTACACCGACACCCTGATCGAGGTTGAAACTGCCTTCCTTGACGATGCCGTCTTCCAGCGCCCAGGTTTCTGAGACCTGGCTCTGGAAGTACAGGTCGGCCGCATCGATTCCCGGCCCGGCCAAGTCAGCCAGGACCGCAGGCAAGTGCTCAATGGTCAAGCCGCCCGGCCCCAGCAGATGTTCACTGACGGATACCAACATACTGTTCATTGCTCAATCTCGTTGATGACTATTGCACCTGGCAGCCGTGCTTCGGCTGCCGCAAAAAATCGTTTGTGCCGCGCCACCGGCATGCGCTGGCGGATCGCCGCCTGCTCAGTTGCATCACGCTCGGCCAGCAGTACGCCCACCCCCTGCGGCAGCTCCGCGAGCACACGGCCCCAGGGATCGACCAGCGCTGAATGACCAAAGGTTTCGCGCCCGCCAGGATGGGTGCCGCCCTGTCCAGCCGCCAGCACATAGCACTGGGTTTCGATGGCCCGCGCGCGAGTGAGTATCTGCCAATGTGCTGCACCGGTAACCGCAGTAAAGGCCGCAGGCGCAGAGATCAGCTCTGCACCGGCTGCGCGCAGGGCACTGTACAACTCGGGAAAGCGCAGGTCATAGCAAACGGTCATACCCAAGCGCCCGACCGGAGTATCGGCAACGACGACCTGAGCGCCGAAGGCGTAATCATCCGACTCGCGGTAGCGGCCATGGCTGTCGCTGACATCCACATCGAACAAGTGCAGCTTGTCATAGCGCGCCACGCGCTGGCCGGCATTATCGATCAGCAGCGAGCAGGCATGCGCCTTGGCATCGGGCTGACCATCCGGCGGCAAAGGCAAGGTGCCGGCGACAATCCACAGGTCCAGGTCACGGGCGGCTTGTTGCAACCAAGGCAGAATCGGTCCCTCGCCCAACGCTTCGGCGCGCCCCAGCGCGGCCTGATCGCGCCGGCCCATGGCCGCGAAATTTTCCGGCAGCACGGCCAATCGCGCACCTTGTGCGGCAGCCTGCTCAAGCAGCTGCCGAGCCTGGATCAGATTGGCCAGCACATCGGCCTGGCTGACCATTTGAATGACAGCGAAAGTCATGACTGCCTTTATCTCAATGTCGGTATGGCTTCAGCTTACAAGCCATACCTGCAGACTGCACGGCTGCATATCAGCCATGCACGGTTTACTGAGGTTTTTCGAAGGGTTTGTCGAAGCTGATGTCCGGATTCTGCCAGGCACCCTTGACGTCGTACTGCACACTTGCAAAGCGCGCCACACGGTCCCCCAGCAGCTTATCGGCGATAAACAGCGCACCACCGATGGCAGGCGCACCGACTATCAGCGCAGCCAGTGGCAGGTTGTTGGTCACCGGCAAGGTCACCAACAACTTGGCATCGATACGGTCATTGGCCATATCCAGAGTGCCATTAAGCTCCAGATTGCTCGATGGGCCTTCAAGGGTGATCGGCTCACGGGTCACGAATACACCGTTATCGGCCACCAGCAATCCCTTAACTCGGTCATAGCTCAGGCCCTTGCCAAGCAGGTCGGAGAAATCCAGGCGCAGGCGTCGACCGATCGAGTTGAAATTCAACAGGCCGAAAACCCGCAACGCCGAAGCCGGCCCTTCCACCTCTGAGAACTGACCTTTGCGCAGCGAAGCATCCAGCGTACCGCTGAAACGCTTCAAGCCGAACCAGGCCGGCGAGCCGGGCCAATCACCCTCGACATCCATATGGAAGTCGCGGCTGCTGGCCGTCGGTGCAAAGCCCCAGGCGATCAGCACATCGGCCAGATCGGCACCTTCCATGCGCCCCTTGTAGCTCGTGCGCACGCCATTTGCGGCGTTTAGCCAGGTGGCGCGGCCGCCAATCTTCAGGCCTTTGAGGTTGAGGTCCAACTCGTTGAAATGCACACCGGCACTGACCGGGCGCGCCTTGAGCGACCAGCTGCCCAGCGGTTCGATGCCTTGATAGACCTCGGCGATGCGCACGTCCAGCGCCGGGAAACGGCTCGGATCGAAACTGGCCAGCGGATCGGGCGCATCGACCACAGCCTCGCCGGCGATTTTCTTCTCTGCCGCTGGTAAGCGCAGATAGTCGAGTGTCAAAGCAATCGGCAGCTCACGGGCATCCGGCAAGCCGACCTGGCCTTTGAGCTGCGGGCTGTCGAGGCTGACTGCCCAGGTGGCAGCCTCACGCTGAACCGCGACCTCCAGCGTATCGAGACTAATGCCAAAGCCGCTGAAACGCCCAATACGCAGCTGTGCATCCTTGAACAGTCGCTGTGCATCACCGATCGGTACGCTGGCATAGGGCTGCAACACCGCCTGCCAGGCCGACCAATCCAGCTCTGCCACACGCCCACGCACGCGCAAGCCTTGGCTGGTAGGCAGGCTGGCTGGACCGTCGGCCAAGCGAATCTCACCACGCCCCTGATTGAACTGGCCTGGGCTAGCAGCGAAGGTCAGGCTCAGTAAATCGGAGTAATCCAACCAGTAGCGCTGCTCGCGACCGCCCAGACTCATGCGCCACTGCGTCGCCCGCGCCTCGGCAGCGGCCTTGCCGAACGGTGCAGGCAAGGCCACCGTCGCGCCTTTGAGGGATGAACTCACGCGCAGTTGGCTGTCGGCCCCCTCGAGAATCAGGTTGAGGCGATACGGCAGCATACCGCTGATGGGCAGCGGCTGGGTCACCCCCAGCCAAGTGCTCAGTTCTTTGACGGCAATCTCCCCGCTGGCCTCAATACGGCTGCGTGCTTTACCCCGCGCGCCTTCGGCCAACGCTTTGCCGCGCACCGCATGCCCCAGCACTTGGGCACGAATATCCGGAGCGCTCAGGCCACTGGCGGTGTTGTAACGGAAGGCACCTTGCAACTGACTGAATTGCAGCGGCGGGTTGGGCAAGCTGAGTTGTGCGCTTTCAGTAGCGAAATCCACCACCACTGCCGGAGCTAAGCCCTTGCGCAGCGGCAGATCGAGCTTGAGCTTGCCAGCCAGCGCACCAGCACCCGTCCATCCCGCAAACGTTTCGGCAGTGCCTATCGGCGCCTGTTGCAGGATATGCAGGGCATCCTCAACGTTGCTGCTCAGCTCACTGGTCAGCAACAGACGCGGCGGCTGGCCCGGCAATGCCGTCGCAATCAATGCCTGAGCATCGCTCACCTGGCTATCGAGAATGCGCCCTTCGGCCAACTCAACGCGTACGCCGGTGTCCTCGATCAAGACGCGACCACGGCCTTCACGCAGGGCTGGCCAGCCGGGCTGAAAGGCCAACTCGGCATCATGCACAGCAAAGAACAGGCTGATGCTGCGCGCAGCATTTTCTGCACCTTTGTTCAGCGAACCCTGGTATTGGAAATAGCCTTCATCCACCGCGCCACCCCGGATGGCACTTTTCAACCAGGCATCCAAGTCGGCACTCATGCCCGGCGCACGGCTTGGCAGGTATTTCTCGGTAAAGCGCGCATCGCCGTTGCGCAGCCCGACACGCAGGTCCATGTAATCTTCCTGCGTCGGATCAACACGCAGGCGGATGAGAAAGTCACCGGCGACCGGCCCCTCCTCGCCCTGCACACGCAGGTACGGGCTGCGTAAGGTGAAGGCGTGCTCGTCAATCTGCCAGGTCAGCAAGGCGTTGGCTTTCTGGTAGACCCAAGGTTTAGGGAACAGGGTGTCGAGGTGCAGGGAAAAATCTTCGCTGTCCAGCCGTAACTCACCCTGACCGAGATCACCGCTGATGCTGCCGCTGACGTTTTCTGCGGCTGGCGAGCCAAGGTATGCGGCAAAACCGATGCGTTCTAGGTTGGCCGAGAACTGCAGGCGCTTGCCGTCTCTCAACCGCGGCCGGTAGTCGAGTTGAAGATTGCGCAGCGCGCCATGCGGTTTGAGTTGTTCAAGTAGCGCCAGCCCCTTATCCGGCAGTGGTGCAAGCCCTGCCACCAAGGGCTGAAGCGGCGCCAGATCAAGGCGATCAGCACTCAGCAACCATTGTTCCTGTACTTCTGCGCTCTCTGCCTGCTGGGTCAATGCAAGACGGACATCGCCCCAACGCTGTTCACCCCGACTGAACGCCAGATCATCCAGGAGCAGCTTGAACCCTTGCTCGGTGCGGGTGAAGTAAGCATTCAGCGCCAGATTATTCAGCGCCACCGACTCGCGCTCGGCGTAGCCGGCTTTGAGCTGCGGCACATGCAGGCGGCTGACAGCCCGCTGCACGCCGCCATTGGCCCAGCTCAGCCAGACCTCACCACCGAGCTGCAACTGCTCAAGCCGCCATTGCGCCAACAGGCTCGTCGGCACCCAGGCCGCCCAGTCGCTCTGCGGCAGGCTCAGATACAGCTCAGCTTGGGCGTCTTGCCAGTGCTTGGCGTTTATATGCGTGCGCAACTGCAGGGCAAGCGGCTGGCCATCGGGCAACAGCAGGCGGCCGTCCAGGCGCTGACGCGCGCTGCCGTTACGCAGGGTGAGGTTTACATAGGTCAGGGTTCGTGCCGGCTGATCGAAGGCCTGCATGGTGACTTGGCTGTTAAACAGCGACAGGCGCTTGAGCATCTGCGACTGTGTCAGCACCTGAGCCAGATCGAGCGGCGCGGGTTCATTGCGTTGCGGTAAGCCCTTGAGCGACCAGCTGCCGTCTTCAGCTTGCTGCACGACCAGCTGCACGCCATCCAGCTCAAGCCGGGCAATGCGCAACTGACGCGCCAACAGGCTAGCCAGCACATCAGGCACTACGCGCACCTGATCCAGTTGCAAGGCCCCTGCGCCCTCACCGAGCGCAACATCGTGAGCAGTAAGTACGGGTGAAAAACCCTGCCAGAGGCCTTCCAATTCACCGATCTGCACCGGCATGGCCAACGCTTGACGGGCCTTGTCTTCGGCTTCCAGACGGTATTCGGCGACCAGCGGCACCAGCTCGCGCCCGAGGCTGACATACAGCGCCGCCAATACCAGCGTCAAAGCGCACAGCCCCAATGCCGTACGCAGCAGCAGGGTAACCCAGCGCGCCAACGCGGCCATTCAGTTCACGCCCAGGCGGTAAACGCGCATATCAGAGCAGCACCACATCGTACTGTTCCTGGGAATACATGGTTTCAACCTGGAACTTGATGGTGCGGCCGATAAAAGCTTCGAGATCGGCGACGTTGCCCGACTCTTCATCGAGCAGGCGGTCGACTACTTTCTGATTGGCCAACACGCGATAACCTTCCGGTTGATAGGCCCGCGCCTCACGCAGAATTTCGCGGAAGATTTCGTAGCAGGTGGTCTCCGCCGTTTTCAGCTTGCCGCGCCCCTGACAGGCGCTGCATGGCTCGCAGAGCACCTGTTCAAGGCTCTCGCGGGTGCGCTTGCGGGTCATCTGCACCAGGCCCAGCTCGGTAATGCCGATGATATTGGTCTTGGCGTGGTCGCGCTCCAGCTGCTTCTCCAAGGTGCGCAGTACCTGGCGCTGGTGCTCTTCATCTTCCATGTCGATGAAGTCGATGATGATGATCCCGCCGATATTGCGCAGGCGCAGCTGGCGAGCTATCGCGGTAGCAGCTTCCAGATTGGTCTTGAAGATGGTCTCTTCCAGCGTGCGGTGGCCGACGAACGCACCGGTATTCACATCAATGGTGCTCATCGCCTCGGCTGGATCAATGATCAGGTAACCACCGGACTTGAGCGGCACCTTGCGCTCCAGCGCCTTCTGGATTTCATCCTCGACGCCATACAGATCGAAGATCGGCCTTTCACCCGGATAGTGCTCCAGGCGGTCAGCGATTTCCGGCATCAACTCATCAACGAACTGAGTGATCTTGCCGAAGGTTTCGCGCGAATCGACGCGAATCTTCTCGATTTTCGGGTTAACCAGGTCACGCAGGGTGCGCAGCGCTAGGGACAGGTCTTCATAGATCACCAGCGGTGTCGGCCCGACCTTCATCTGCGTGGCGATCTGTTCCCACAGGCGGCGCAGGTAACGGATGTCTGCAAGGATCTCATCGGCACCGGCACCGTCAGCCGCGGTGCGCAGAATAAAACCACCGGCTTCCTCGATGCCTTCTGCCGCCACGCAATCGGCCACCACCTGTTTGAGGCGCTCGCGCTCGGCTTCGTCTTCAATTTTCAGCGAGATGCCAACGTGGGCGGTGCGCGGCATATAGACCAGATAGCGCGAAGGAATCGACAGCTGGGTGGTCAGACGTGCGCCCTTGCTGCCAATCGGATCCTTGGTCACTTGCACGACCAGGCTCTGGCCTTCATGCACCAGAGCGCTGATGCTTTCCACCGCCGAGCCTTCACGGGTGGAAATTTCCGCCGCGTGAATAAACGCCGCACGCTCGAGGCCGATATCGATAAAGGCCGCCTGCATGCCCGGCAGTACGCGCACCACTTTGCCTTTGTAGATATTGCCGACGATGCCACGCTTCTGCGTGCGCTCGACATGCACTTCCTGCAGTACGCCGTTTTCCACCACCGCCACGCGCGATTCCATCGGCGTGATGTTGATCAGGATCTCTTCACTCATGCGCTCATCTCTTCTGAGATAAAGCTGAAAGCCCAGGGACTGCGCCGATAATGGCGGTCACTCACCCGCGACCCGCAACCTCTTGACTGTGAACTGGCAGCGACTGCCAGCACGGAATAGCAAATTCTGCGAGCAACGCGGCAGTTTCACACAGCGGCAAACCCACCACCGCCGAATAACTGCCCTGCAACTGGCTGACAAACACCGCAGCCAGGCCCTGAATACCGTAACACCCGGCCTTGTCCTGCGGCTCGCCGCTGGCCCAGTAAGCCTCGATTTCAGCCTGACTCAACGCGCGGAAGGTCACCTGGCTTGTGACCACCCGCGACACCTGGCGTTCGCGGCTGACCAGCGCCACGGCCGTCAGCACCTCATGGGTTCGCCCAGACAGATCACTGAGCGTCGCCAGCGCATCGGCACGGTCGGTCGGCTTGCCAAGAATTCGTCCATCAAGCACCACTGCCGTATCTGCACCGAGCACCACGGCATCCGCGGTATCGGTCAATGCAGCCAGTCCAGCTTGCGCTTTGCTAAGCGCCAGACGCTCTACATAGGCGATTGGCGACTCGCCTGGCAATGCATTTTCATCAATCGGTGCGATTTGCGTGAGGAAGGGCACAGCAATTTGCGTCAGCAGCTCGCGGCGACGCGGCGATCCGGAGGCGAGGTAGAGGGTGGCCATGCTGACTTCTCCCTGTCGGATAAACGCAAGGCCCAGCGGCCTTGCTTAATTGACGCCCAGACGCTGATGCAGACCGCGCAGCAAAGTGCAGACCCAAGGCCAGAGCAGCGCACTGACCAGCGCCGGCAAGACAAAGGTCAAGGTTGGCGGGCGACTGCCGGTCAGCGCGTTCAGCCACAGCTGCACCAGCTGCGCCAAACCGAACACCACCAGCAGCACGGTGCTTTGCTGCCACATGGGGAACATGCGCAGACGCTGATGCAGGGTCAGCACCAGAAAAGTAATCAGAGTCAGGATCAGCGCATTTTGGCCGAGCAAGGTGCCATTCAGCACATCAGCTAACAGGCCAATAACCCAGGCCGTAGTCATGCCCACACGATGCGGCACGGCCAAGACCCAGTAGGTCAGAAACAATGCCAACCAGAGCGGCCGCCCCAGCTCCATGAACTTGGGCATGCTCGACACGCTAAGCAGCAGCGCCACAGCAAGTGTCAGCCAGACCACCCAGATATTGCTTGATCGTGCGGCCATTATTGCGTGGCCTCCGGCGGATTGGCGGGCGCTGCGGGTGCGGGGACCGCAGGTTGTTCGGGTTGCGCCTGCTGCAGAATTTCACGGTCCAGGGCTTCCTGCGCCTGCGCTGACTCAGTGGCGCGCTGCTCCGGGGTACGCGGATCGGTGAACACCAGCAGCATGTAACGGCTGCGGTTCAGCGTGGCGGTGGGCACTGCACGGACAATCGCAAAAGGCTGACCGGAGTCGTGGATCACTTCGGAGACCATGGCCACCGGATAACCGGCCGGGAAGCGCTGGCCAAGGCCAGAGCTGACCAGCAGATCGCCTTCTTTGATATCCGCCGTGTCAGCAACATGGCGCAACTCCAAGCGCTCCGGATTACCGGTGCCACTGGCGATAGCGCGCAGGCCGTTGCGATTGACCTGCACGGGAATGCTGTGGGTGGTATCGGTCAGCAGGAGAACGCGAGAGGTGTAGGGCATGACCTCGACTACCTGACCCATCAGACCGCGGGCATCCAGCACGGGCTGACCCAATACCACACCGTCTTTTTCACCTTTGTCGATCAGGATCCGGTGGGTAAAGGGATTGGGGTCGATACCAATCAGTTCGGTGGCCAGTACATCGTCGTCAACCAGCGCGGCCGAATTGAGCAGCTCGCGCAGACGCACGTTCTGCTCGGTGAGCGCAGCGAGTTTCTGCAGGCGACGCTGCATCATCAACTGCTCGGCCTTGAGCTTTTCATTTTCGGCGGCAAGCTCGTTACGCGTGCTCAGCTCTTGGGTCGCGCTTTCCCACACCCGAACGGGCAGCCGACCAACCCAATACACAGGCTCAACAATCAGCCCCAGTTGGGCGCGCAACGGATGCAGCAGAGTAAAGCGCGCATCGACCACCATCAGCGCAGCCGACAACACGGTGAACACCAGCAGGCGCACACCCAGCGAAGGACCTTTGGCAAATAGCGGTTTGATCAGCAGCTCCTCACAGCGTCAGGCAGCAAAACAAAGCTGCAAGCGAGTAGAACCCGGCTTGCAGCTCAAGACGTGGAGCGGTCGCGCTTATTCCGAGGACAGCAAGTCCATGGTGTGGCGATCCATCATCTCCAGCGCCTTGCCACCACCGCGTGCAACGCAGGTTAGCGGGTCTTCAGCGACGATAACCGGCAGGCCGGTTTCCTGCGACAGCAGTTTGTCCAGATCACGCAGCAGGGCACCACCGCCGGTCAACACCAGACCACGCTCGGCAATGTCGGAAGCCAGTTCTGGCGGCGATTGCTCCAGCGCGCTCTTCACCGCCTGGACGATAGTCGCCAGGGATTCCTGCAGCGCTTCGAGCACTTCGTTGGAGTTCAGGGTGAAGCTGCGCGGTACGCCTTCGGCCAGGTTGCGGCCACGTACGTCAACTTCACGCAGTTCTCCACCGGCGTAGGCGGTACCGATTTCCTGCTTGATCCGCTCAGCGGTGGATTCACCGATCAGCGAGCCGTAGTTGCGGCGCACGTAGGTGATGATCGCTTCGTCGAAACGGTCGCCGCCGACGCGGACGGATTCGGCATAAACCACGCCGTTCAGCGAGATAAGGGCGATTTCAGTGGTTCCTCCACCGATATCCACGACCATCGAACCGCGGGCCTCTTCTACCGGCAAGCCGGCGCCGATAGCAGCAGCCATTGGCTCTTCGATCAGGAACACTTCACGGGCACCGGCACCGAGGGCCGATTCACGGATGGCACGGCGCTCCACCTGGGTGGATTTGCACGGCACGCAGATCAGCACACGCGGCGACGGCTGCAGGAAGCTGTTTTCGTGAACTTTGTTGATGAAGTACTGCAGCATCTTCTCGCAGACGCTGAAGTCGGCGATCACGCCGTCTTTCATCGGACGAATGGCGGCAATGTTGCCAGGGGTACGGCCGAGCATGCGCTTGGCTTCGGTTCCGACCGCCACAACGCTCTTCTGGTTACCGTGGGTACGGATGGCGACCACGGACGGCTCGTTCAGCACAATGCCGCGTTCGCGAACATAAATCAGGGTATTGGCAGTGCCCAGGTCAATCGACAGATCGCTGGAAAACATGCCACGCAGTTTTTTGAACATGGGATAAGGACCCTAGGCAACGCGTGGGTAAAGGCGAAGCGCGGTAAAGGCGCTGCTAAAAAGTGCGGCAAACTCTAACAACGGCAGGGATTTTGAGCAAGGCACCAATATGTTAGATTGCCGGTTTTTCAGGGCTTTAAGGCCCATCATCGCGACCTTTGACCACCACCTGTCACTATCTGTTCCCTGCGCACCTGTGCATGGCGACCCGTTCACATTTCCAAAGGCGGCCAGCAAATGCGCTGCTTCATATAGGGAGAAACCTGATGGCGCTTGAACGCTCCGACGTGGAGAAAATCGCTCATCTGGCCCGACTGGGCCTGAATGAAGCCGATATCCCGGGTACCACCGAGACCCTCAATAACATTCTCGGCCTGATTGATCAGATGCAAGCGGTCAATACTGACGGCATCGAACCACTGGCTCACCCACTGGAAGCCACTCAGCGCCTGCGCGCCGACCAGGTCACCGAACGCAACCAGCGCGAGGCCTATCAGGCCATCGCACCCGCCGTGGAAAACGGCCTGTACCTGGTTCCGAAAGTCATCGAGTAAGGGATAAGCCAAGCCATGCATCAATTTACCCTGGCCGAGATCGCCCGCGGACTCGCCGACAAACAGTTTTCGTCTGAAGAGCTGACCCGCAGCCTGTTGGCGCGCATCGCCCAACTCGACCCGCAGCTCAACAGCTTTATCACCGTCACCGAGGAGCTGGCCCTGAGCCAAGCCACTGCGGCTGACGCCCGCCGCGCCAACGGCGAGAACGGCGCCCTGCTCGGCGCACCAATCGGTCACAAGGATCTGTTCTGCACGCAAGACGTGCTGACCAGCTGCGCATCGAAAATCCTCACCGGTTTCAAAGCCCCGTATAACGCCACCGTGGTCGAGAAACTCGCCGCAGCCGGCACTGTGACCCTGGGCAAGCTGAACATGGACGAATTCGCCATGGGCTCGGCCAACGAATCCAGCCATTACGGCGCGGTGAAAAACCCTTGGGACCTGACCCGCGTACCGGGCGGCTCTTCCGGCGGCTCGGCTGCCGCTGTCGCCGCACGCCTGCTGCCTGCAGCGACCGGCACCGACACCGGCGGCTCAATCCGTCAGCCGGCGGCGCTGACCAACCTCACCGGGATCAAGCCGACCTACGGCCGTGTGTCGCGCTGGGGCATGATTGCCTATGCCTCCAGCCTCGACCAGGGCGGCCCACTGGCCCGCACGGCTGAAGACTGCGCACTGATGCTGCAAGCCATGGCCGGTTTCGACACCAAGGACAGCACCAGCGTTGATCAGCCGGTTGATGACTACTTAGCAGCGCTGACTCTGCCGCTTGCAGGCCTGCGCATCGGCCTGCCGAAGGAATACTTCGGCGCGGGCCTCGATGCGCGTATCGGCGAGAAGGTGATGGCGGTGGTCGAAGAGCTAAAGAAGCTCGGCGCAACCATTAAAGAAATCAGCTTGCCGAACATGCAGCACGCCATTCCCGCCTACTACGTGATTGCCCCGGCAGAGGCCAGCAGCAACCTCTCGCGCTTCGACGGCGTGCGCTTCGGCCACCGCTGCGAGAATCCGGTAAACCTGGAAGACCTCTACAAGCGCTCGCGCGGCGAAGGCTTCGGCGCGGAAGTAAAACGCCGCATTATGGTCGGCACCTATGCGCTGTCTGCCGGTTACTACGACGCCTATTACCTCAAGGCGCAGAAGATCCGCCGGCTGATCAAGAACGACTTCGTCGCTGCGTTCAATGACGTCGACGTGATCCTCGGCCCCACCACGCCAAACCTGGCCTGGAAGCTCGGCGAGAAGAACAACGATCCGGTCGCCGCCTACCTGGAAGACATCTACACCATCACCGCTAACCTGGCCGGCATCCCCGGCTTGTCGATGCCTGCCGGCTTCGTCGATGGTTTACCGGTTGGCGTGCAGTTGCTCGGCAACTACTTCCAAGAAGGCCGCCTGCTCAACGTCGCCCACCAGTACCAACAGGTCACTGACTGGCACACCCACGCACCGAGCGGATTCTGAGGACGACTGACATGCAATGGGAAACCGTAATCGGGCTGGAAATTCACGCCCAGCTCAGCACCCAATCGAAGATTTT
>DASRUM010000293.1:0-13584 GCA_035655415.1 Pseudomonas sp. | reverse complement strand
CCCGCTCCTACAAGCCGATGGCCGGAGCAGCCTTGGCCGCGATGTTGTTGCATTGACCGTGATCGCGGGCAATAACTGGGCGTCCCCCCGCTCCTACAAAAGCGTCCGCCACCTAGCTGAACTGCGCTCTACCAACCGCCGCCGCCCCCGCCACCACCGCCACCACCTGACGAGCCACCGCCGGATGAGCCGCCGCCGCCTGACGAGCTACTCGACGGCGGCGATGAGGCCAGCGCCGTGGCGCTGCTTAGGCCGGCAGCCAGGGCGGCGCTCATCGCCAGCGGAGTGCTGAATGAGCTGCGACTGTGATACCAGTCGGGTTGATAGTCACGCTGCGCCGGATCGATCAGGCCGCTGGCCAGGGCCGTGCTAAAGCGCGCGCTCCACTTGTCCTCCACGCCCAGGGCCATGGCGTAGGGCAGGTGTTTCTCGTACAGCGCGATGCTCATCGCCGGGGCATTGCCGGCCAGGGCCAGGGCCTCGCTTTCTGCCAATTGCAGGTAGTCGCGATAGCCTTCCAGCTGATCAAGCAAACGCCGCCCCTCAATCGACGGCGCCGGCAGCAAGTAATAAAACAGCACCACCACCAGCACATACACGCAGAGCAGCAGCAAAGCCGGCACCGACGCCGCATCACTGAGCATCCACAAACCAATCGGCACCGGCCAGACAAACATCAACCCCGCCAGACCCAGACCGATCTGCTTGCCCAAACTGGGCTGATTCCAGGCCATGTACAGCACAAATAGCGACGGCACGCCAAAGCCCAGGGTAAACATCACCCCGGCCAAGCCGGTGGCTATATCGTCCTCACCCTGCGCCCCGGAAAACACCATTACCAGACACGCGACCAACGCCCACACCAGGCCCCAGGCCCAAATGCCACGGTTGTTGCTGAACCAGGCCTTGCCCTGGGTTTGCAGCTGAGTGGTCAGCCCGGCCACGGCATCGGCCAGGCGCGGCTCATAATCGCTGCCAATCTCCAGGGCGATGCCTTCCTTATTGGCCGGGAACAGGCGCTTGCGCAGGTCGCGATCACCCTCGCTGAAATCGTCACGCTCACCCGTGCCACGGGCCAGGGTAAAACCGCCGCCGCGCGGCTTGTCTTCGAGATGCAGATGCTTGCGGATCGCCATATCGGTGAGCCATACACTGAACGCCCGCGCCGCCTGATACGGCCCCTTCAACCCGCGATGCCAGAGGTAGCCGGCCTGCACCGCGCTCATGCCCTGCGGGGCCTCGAACAGCGAGATGATCAGGCCCTTTTGCGGGTCACGGCCGACCCGGTCCCAGGCGCGCAGATAAAAAATCACCAAGCCGACCAGCAGCAGCGCGCCCAGGCACAGACCGAGGTTATCCAGCAGCAGATAACCCAGGCGCTGCGCTATACCCGGCCGCGCCACCAGGCCCGCCGGCCAATCCACGGCCACCGTCAGGCCGTGATAGGCCGACAAGGCTTGCGTGGTGACCAGTCGCAGGTAGTCGTCGCGCTGCTCGACCACCTCGAACGCCTTGCCCTGTTCGCCATGGGCCCCGGTATAGGCCGCCAGCTGGCCAATCCGCGCGCCCGGCGGCAACTGCACCTCGACCGAGGCCTGCAGAATCGGGAACACCCACTGATTACCGGTGACATTCCAGTACAACTCGTCGGTAGTGGAATGATGCAGAAGCTGCCGCTCGACCCGATAACGCAGCTCGTATTGATAGCGCCCGGGCTGCAACAGATGGTCCGCCGAACCAATGTAATAACGCACCCAGGCGCCGTTGCGCTCGGTGGTCACGCGCTCCGCCTGGCCGTCACGGGTCACGCCCAACAGGCTGATCGGGCCGCTCTTCTGCAAACCCAGCGCCATGCTGTAGCTGACCGGCAGATCGCGATAAATGCCGCGGCGGATCTGCTCGCCCTCGGCCTGCACGGTAATCCGCTCGGTCACCAGCAGGTTGCCATCCGCCTGCACCTGCAGGGTCACGGTAAAATCCTCAATCACCTCGGCGGCTGCGGCCCACAGCGGCAGCAGGCACAGGCTCAACAGGGCAAAACGCAGCACTCGCAACATGTCAAAACTCCATTTTTGGCGACTGGGCGTCACGCGGGTCATCCAGGCTGAAGTACTCCGCCTGGGTAAAGGCAAAGGGCCGCGCCACCAGATTGCTCGGCACCGACTCAACCAGCACATTCAGCTCGCGCACTGCGCCGTTGTAGTAACGCCGGGCCATCTGGATATGGTTCTCGACGTCAGTGATGTTGCGCTGCAGGTCGAGGAACTGGCCGTCGGCCTTGAGCGCCGGGTAATCCTCGACCAGGGCAAACAGCTGGCGCAGTTGAGTGCCCAGATGCGCCTCCACCGGTGCCCGCTCGCCCAGTGGCGAATCGGCCAGCTGCACCGCGCGCAGACGCTCCTGCACCAACGCCTGCAGGGTGTCCTGCTCGTAGTTCATGTACCCGCGCACGCACTCGACCAACGCCGGAATCAGGCTGGCGCGGCGCTTGAGCTGCACGTCGATACCGCTCCAGGCCTCGGCCACCCGCGCGCGGTTAAACACCAGGCGGTTGTAGTAATAAATCGTCAAACCAGCGAGCGCCAACAGCAGCGCCAGCACCACCCAGAATCCCGCCCCTTGCATAGCCACTCCTTGAAAGCAGGTCGTTAAAAAGCAATGCCCTCAATGACAGGTTGCACACAACCAGTAGGAGCGGCCTTGGCCGCGATGTTTTTCAATTGACCGCAATCGCGGGCAAGCCCGCTCCTACAAAAGCTGAGCATCGCGGCACCCGTCACCCCAGCATAGCCTTAGAGAGCTAGCGACTCAGCACCCTCTCACCCAGCCGCCACACCCAGTAACGCCAGCAAGGCGGACAGCACCCGGCAATCGCCGTATCCTCTAGTGCCTGTCACTGCGAGGCACCCCATGCAAATCGAGTTACTGGAGATCCGCGACCACCTGCAGCGCTTCCCGCCTTTCGATGCGCTGCCCGAGGACAACCTCGACGCCATCGCCCGGCAGGTCGAAGTCACCTACTTCAAAGCCGGCAGCGACATTCTCCAGTACGGCGCGGCGATTCACGAGCTGCACTATGTACGCAGCGGCGCGGTGGAAATCTACCGGCGCAACGGCGAGCTGTACAACCGCCTGAGCGAGGGCGATATCTTCGGCCAGGCCGGCCTGCTGCGCAGCAACAAGGTGCGCTTTCCGGCGCGGGCGATTGAAGACAGCCTGATCTACTTTATCCCCGCCACCCTGTTCGCCCAGCTGTGCGAAGAGCACGACGGCTTTGCCGAATTCGTCGAGGCCGAAGGTCAGTCGCGGCTGAAATCCGCGGTGGAGAGCCAGGGCCAGGCCAGCGAGCTGATCCAGCTCAAGGTGCGCAAGCTGATCTCGCGCCCGCCGGTCTGCGTCAGCCTGGATACACCCGTGCAACAGGCCGCCCAGCTGATGACCGAGCAGAGCGTGTCCTCACTGGTGATTGTCGACGGCGATGCGCCCGGCGCGGCAATGGTCGGCATCCTCACCGACCGCGACCTGCGTACCCGCGTGCTCGCCGCCGGGCTTGCGAGCAGCACAGCGGTCAGCCAGGTGATGACCCCCGAGCCCTTCACCGTGCAGGCCGATGACAGCGTATTCGAGGCCATGCTGTGCATGCTGCGCCACAACATCCATCACCTGCCGGTGGTGCAGCGGCGCCGGCCGATTGGCCTGATCAACCTCAGCGACATCATCCGCTACGAGTCGCAAAGCAGCCTGTACCTGGTCAACTCGATCTTCAACCAGCCGAATGTCGCCGGCCTGCAGAGCCTGCTGGCAGACCTGCGTGGCACCTTCGTGCGCATGGTCAACGAGCAGGCCACCGCGCACATGGTCGGCAGCGCCATGGCCGGCATCGGCCGCGCCTTTACCCAGCGCCTGCTGGAATTGGCTGAGCAGAAACTCGGCCCGCCGCCGGTGCCCTACTGCTTTATGGTCGCCGGCTCCATGGCCCGCGACGAACAGCTGCTGGTCACCGATCAGGACAACGCCCTGGTCCTCGATGACCGCTTCGATCCAGCACAGCACGACGCCTACTTCGCCGCCCTCGCCCAGTTCGTCAGCGACGGCCTGGCCGCCTGCGGCTACAGCTACTGCAAGGGCGGCATCATGGCCAGCAACGCCCAGTGGCGGCAGCCCCTGAGCGTTTGGCGCGGCTACTTCAACCAGTGGATCGACAAACCCAAACCGCAAACCCTGCTGCACAGCTGCATCTTCTTTGACCTCGACGGCGTGTATGGCGAGTTCGAACTGGTGGAAAACCTCAAAGATCTGCTCGCGCAGAAGGCCAGCAGTAACCCGGCCTTCCTCGCCGCCCTGGCGCGCAACGCTCTCAACCGCACGCCGCCGCTGGGGTTCTTCCGCACCTTTGTGATGGAAACCGACGGCCAGCAGAAGAACATCATCAACCTCAAAGGCCGTGGCACCGCGCCACTCACCGACCTGATCCGCGTGCACGCCCTGGCCTGCGGCAGCAAGGCGCAAAACTCCCTGGAGCGCCTCGACGCCATCGGCAAAACCAAGTTGCTACAGCCCGAAGCCATCAGCCAGCTGCGCTACGCCCTGGAATTTCTCAGCCTGGTACGCGCCCGCCACCAGGCCATGGCCGCCGCCGACGGCGCGCAGCCGAACAACTACATCGAGCCGGAAAAAGTCTCCGCCAGTGATCGGCACAACCTCAAGGAAGCCTTTCAGGTGATTAGCAACGCGCAGAAATTTCTGCGTTTCCGTTACCCCGCGCAACCGGGTAAAAGCCTGTGACAACGAAGCTCGCCACGCCGCTAGACTGGGCCGCACGCTTTGCCGAACTCGCCGCCAGCGCGACGGACTCACGCTTGCAAGCCTTCTACCAGGCCGGCTGTGTGGCCGCTGACACCCCGTTGGAGCAAGTGCCACTGCTGGCCCTGGACGTGGAAACCACCGGCCTGGACGCCAACCAGCACGCCATCGTCAGCCTCGGCCTGCTGCCCTTCAACCTGCAACGCATCCGCTGCGGCGCGGCGCACTACTGGGTGGTCAAACCGGCCTGCGAGCTGAGCGGCGAATCGGTGACCTTCCACCACATCACCCACTCGGATATCCGCCATGCCCCGCGTCTGGGGCAGATACTCGACGAGCTGCTGACCGCCATGGCCGGCAAGGTGATGGTGGTGCATTACCGCACCATCGAGCGCAGCTTTCTCGACCAGGCGCTGCGCCAGCAATTGGGTGAGGGTTTACAGTTCCCAGTTATCGACACCATGCAGCTGGAGGCGCGCCTGTATCCCAAGCGCCAGCCGGGCTGGCTGGGCCGGTTGTTGGGCCGGCAACCGGTGTCGATTCGTTTGGCTGATAGTCGCCTGCGCTACAACTTGCCGATGTACCAGGCGCACCATGCGTTGACCGATGCGCTGGCAACCGCTGAGTTGCTGCAGGCGCAGGTGGCGACGCGGTATTCGGGGGATACGCCGGTTGGGGAATTGTGGAGTTGAGGGCGCGCTTTTGTAGGAGCGGCGGGGACGCCTAGTCCTTGGCCGCGATGCTTTGCGCCCTCCTCCGTATTCGGCATTAGATCGCGTGTACTGATGGTTCGTGTTGCGCCCCCCTCGGGCGCCTCACTTTTCTTTGCGCGTGCAAAGAAAAGTAAGCAAAAGAAACACGCCCCTGCATCCGGGTTTCGCTTCGCTCAACTTCCCTCCCTCCGGTGCTGCTCCGGGGGCCGGCTTACAAGGGCCATCCCTGGCCCTTTAAGCCTCTCGCCGCATCCATGCGGCTCGTCCCCCTACGCAACACCTACGCTCGGCCTTCTGATGGGGATTTGGCACGCGGGTGATGTTTCTGTGGTTGATAAATCAAAGGCAAGAGCTGACTGTAATTCTGTTTTAGCTGCCGCCATGGACAGCCTAAGCATGAATGAACTAGCTTCTGGCTCAAGCCTGCCAGCATTTCGCCAGTAGCTAGGGCTTACTGTTCTCCATGTCGCGCTTTCCTATAGGTGCTGTCGCCTTGCTGCGAACACCTACAAGGCAGGCATGGACTTAGCCGACGACTAGGAAGTTTATGCGACATATATCGCGACACACGTGTCGCATAATTAATAGTTATGCCAAACCAGGACGCATATATGCTTGACGAAACATTAAGACTAATAAAGGAAATAATCTGGGACTCTGTCAAAGCAATTTCTACACTTACAGCAGTAGGCATAATTTCATATAAGGTATATTTAACACCAATCGCCTTGACAGTTGACTTTCCAACCTTGCTATCACTCTTGTTGGCTTTATTTTCTGTCGCGTTAGCGGCTCTTTTTTACTTCAAGGCCACGGATACTAGCAATACATTTTATGACAACACCTACAACTTTACGAAAGACATAGCGCAGCTATTGGTAAAAATGGAAAGCGGGTTTGGTGAAAAACTAAGGAACCTAGATGAGGGCTACTCATCTATGCGCGAATACCTTCAAACATATCCAAGCAGAGGTACAGGAATTGACGACACCAAGAGAAAGATTGAGGGCGAGAAACAAGAAATAGAGAAAGTCATAGAGGAGCGAAATAAGATCGTGAACGATCTTATTGAAAAGTCACAATTAGAACAAGAGGAAAAAGAGCAAATATTGCTTCAACTCAAAAGCAAGGAGTCTGAACTCGAAGCCTCCCAGAAAGAACTCGAGAAAATGAATAAACGGCTATTTCTTGAGCGTATAGAAAAGAAGAACTTTAAAAATGAACTAAGGCCCGGACTTGAAAGTTACACATATTCACATGTAATTGAAAAAATAGGTCTTGATCGCGTCCTCCACCTGAGCTCAATCGGCTTGCAGAAGAGGGTTGATGCCCTGCTGAATGAACTTCCTCGCCAATATATTGAGGACTTAGAGCGAAACGGATATTTTGACAATGGTATTAATGTAAAAGGCGTTAACTTTATACGTCGCCTAGCAGAAAAGCATGCATAACAAGTAGCTCACTTCGTTCGCTGGGGCCGCCTTCCGCGGCCCCTTAGCTTAATTGTTATACACAAAGGAAATGCCATGGAAAACCTTAACTTCATTGATGCAATAGCGTTCTTATCAAGCATTGCATCTTTGATCCTTGCCGTCGTTGCAATTTTGGCAGCAAAAAGTTCAGAGCGGGAAGTTCGCGAGAATTTCGAAAAAACACAAAGAGTCATGATGGAGTACCAAGAACGCACGAAAGAAGTTCTTGCAGAAATTGATAAAAAATCAGAAGTAATTGAAAGAACAGTTTCAGAGTCACAACGACAGCTCATGAACACAATGACAAATATTATTAATGAAACTGTGATACCAAAAAAAGTCGATATGGGCGAGCAGTTAGGTATGCAGTTTATGCAGCAAATGTTCACAAACCCAGAAAAAGCAAACGAGATGATGGGTGGCTTAGCTCAAATGATGAAAATAGCCGAAATGCAAAAGCCCAAGAAATGAGTGTTTGCGTATAACAATACGCTCAAATCGCTCGCTGAGACCGGCGAAGCCGGCCCCTTAGCTTAATCGTCAAGCACACAGCATGGAGAGCTAACAGTGACTATAAACTCATCGAAATTTGAAGCCGTTTCATTAACCGAGGCGAGCTTTAAAGATGTCAACCTGAAACTTGCTAACTTCACTGACGTTAACCTTGCCGGCTCGTCGTTCTCCGACGTTTCGTTAGCCGGGGCCAAATTCCACAATGTCGACTTAAGCAACGTTGCAATCACTGACGCAAATCTAGAAGGCATGGTGATCAACGGTATTCTTGTGACTGAATTGCTTCGCGTATATGGCGCATAACAAGTCGTATAGGCTTTATCTCCCTGGCCCTTCTGTAATTCGCGCAGCGGAGGCCAACTAAACGTTAGGCATCACTGGAGTGTGTTGATGCATAGAGGGCCTGCTAAAGGCATAAAAATCTCATTGCCTATTAAGCTTGGACTGGCCTTTTTGGCTGGATTTCTTGCCTGGGCAGTTGGTCCGTTAGGCCTTCTTGATAAGGATGTTGTATCGGAAATTCCTGCCTGGATCTTGCCGGGGATTATCTTCGGTGCCTTGCTTCTCGTTCCCCATAGTCGTTGGGTCAGTCCCGGTCGCGCAGTGGCTGCGCTCGGCATAGGCGTGTTCGCGTGGGTCGCTGCATTCGCTGTCGGAGGCTTTGGCTGGTGGGTCGGCGGTTGGCTTTCCTTTGTCGCAGCGGGGGCGATAAGCGGGACGATACTTGGGCTTCTCGTTCCACGCCTCATTCAGTCTCGGCAGTATTTTCGCTACTTCATGCTGCTTTCTTTTGCAGGATTTCTAGGCAGCATTCCCTTCGCAATGTGCTTCCGAACAATGGATTGGAAAGACGCATTGTTCGCGCCACAGTGGGTTATCCCGTCGTACATTTTCTGGAATATGGTCATCGCAATAGCACTACACCTCAGTGCCACTAGAGACGACTAACCATTCCATCGAGCGTATGCCCAACCAGCGGTGCCGTTCACGTCAACATTATGTGTAATTCGAGGCTTGAGGGTTATGCCAAGAAACAGAAGGGAATACGGTTTAAGCCCTGAAGATAGAGATTGGGTAATCAATAAAAAATTTGGCTCTCTCTATCGAGAAAAGGCAGAAGAAATCCTGCAAAAATCGACGGATAAATCGGACAAAATTCTGGGAGCTATTCTGTTTTTGTCCAGGCCAGGAAATCTGGATGATCTCGCTAGCAACGTAGACCTAGCGAATGAAAGCCTACAAAAGCTACTTGATGCCGCGACTGTAAAAGATGAGCGCACGTAAAGGAGGCCGTTAAGGGGCGGATTTGCTTTTGTTCTGCGAATAACAAAAAACGTCCCTTTCCCGTTCGCTTTTTAGTTCTTTCCAGCTCAGAAACCACACACTTTCAGCCGCGCGCCAACCCCCCGTCAGGAGGCCGAGCGCAGGCGCTGTGTAGGGGGACGAGCCGCATGGATACGGCGAGAAGCGTAATGGGCCAAGGATGGCCCATGTACGCCGGCCCCCGGAACAGTGCCGGAGGGAGGGAAGTCGAGCGCAGCGAGACCCGGATGTCGGGGTGCCCTTCTTTTTGGTTACTTTTTCTTGGGCAAGCAAGAAAAAGTGACGCGCCCGAGGGGGCGCAACACAAGCCATCAGCGCACGCGGTGCCATGCCGAACACTAAAAGCGCCCTCTCCCCCAACCACTCTCCCGTAGAAACGGGAGAGGGGTGCAAAACAAAGCATCGCGGGCAAGCCCGCTCCTACAGGGGCCGGTGCCAGCCCACACAAACTCCGGGCATAAAAAAGCGCGCCCAAAGGCGCGCTCTTGTACTACTCAAAAGCAATGATCAGCGCGGTTCGCTCATCAAACCTTTGACGATCGACACACAGCCCACCAACAGCACGATGGTAAACGGCAACCCCGTCGACACCGCCATGGCCTGCAAGGCCACCAGCCCGCCGCCGAGCAACAGGGCAATGGCAATCACACCCTCGATAATTACCCAGAACACTCGCTGCGGCACGGGCGCGTTGACCTTGCCGCCGGCGGTGATGGTATCGATCACCAGCGAGCCGGAGTCCGACGAGGTGACGAAGAACACGATCACCAGCACGATGCCGATAAACGAACTGAGCTCCGCCAACGGCAGCTCCGCCAGCATGGCAAACAGCTTCAGCTCCAGCGCGGCGTCCTGCACACCGGTAAAGCCATCGCCGACCAGTTGACTGATGCCAGTGCCCCCAAAAGCCGTCATCCACAGCACCGACACCAGCGACGGCACCAGCAGCACGGCGATCAGAAACTCGCGCACGGTGCGGCCACGGCTGACGCGGGCGATAAACATGCCCACGAACGGCGACCAGCTGATCCACCAAGCCCAGTAGAAGGCCGTCCAGCCTTGGCTGAAGTTGGCGTCTTCACGGGCAATCGGGTTGGACAGCGCCGGCAGGTGCTGCAGGTAAGCGCCGAGGTTGTCGAAGAAGCCGGTGAGGATGGCCAGGGTTGGCCCGGCGATGATGACGAACAGCAGCAACAGAATGGCCAGGCCCATGTTCAGCTCGGACAGGCGTTTGACGCCCTTGTCCAAACCCGCCAGCACCGACAGCAGGGCGATGGCGGTGATGCCGATAATCAGCAGCACCTTGCTCGCGTCCGTGGCGGCGATGCCGAACAGTTTATCCAGGCCGGCTGCGGCCTGTTCCGCACCCAACCCCAGGGAGGTAGCCAGGCCGAACAGGGTGGCGAACACCGCGAGGATGTCGATGATATGCCCCGGCCAGCCCCACACGCGCTCACCGAGAATCGGATAGAAGATCGAGCGGATCGACAGCGGCAGGCCCTTGTTGAAGGAGAACAGCGCCAGTGCCAGGGCGACGATGGCGTAGATCGCCCAGGGGTGCAGGCCCCAGTGGAAGATGGTCGCAGCCATGCCCAAACGCGCAGCGGCTTCGGCGTCACCGGCAGCGCCAGCCAGGGGCGCCCAGTCGGTGCGTAAACCGTCCTCACCAACGCTGACTCCGCCCATGGCCGCCGAGAAGTGCCCCATCGGCTCGGCCACGCCGTAGAACATCAGACCGATGCCCATACCGGCGGCAAACAGCATGGAGAACCAGCCGGCGTAGCTGTAGTCCGCGGTAGCGTCCATACCACCGAGGCGCACCTTGCCCAGCGGCGAGACGATCAGGCCGAGGCAGAGCAGTACGAAGATGTTGGCCGAACCAAGGAAGAACCAGGCCAGGTGCTGGGTGAGCCAGCCGCGCATGGCGCTGAACAACGGCTCTACATGGTTTTGCAGGGCCAGGGTCAGCACCACAAACAGCACGATGGTCAGTGCAGAAATGCTGAAGACTTTGCCGTGGATATCGAGGGCGAAGGAGAACTGCCCTTTGATGTTGTCCTGACCTATGACGTAGTCGGTGTCGATCAGATTAGCCTCGCCCGAGGGGGCGGGGATGCCGTCCAGAATTGCCGCTTCTGGTTGCGGGGTCGTGTCAGACGAAGGGTCTTTTTCCATATGGAATGCTCCTTTGGCGTGTGGCACGCATTACGCGCACGAGGACGGATTGCCCTACTCGTACAGCCGCCCAACCGGCAGCTGCGGGGTACAGGGTAACAGCCATAGCCCATGCGTGCAGGCGCAAAGCCAGTATTGGCGGCCATTGCAGCCCGCTGCGCGGTGGTTATTTGCTCTGCCTGGTCAGTTTTCTCGGCACTTTGCCTCCCGCAGGGCGAGGCTATTAGCTATGGTTGGCCTATGGCCTGCTCGGGGTCGCTGTTCGAGATGTCGCTGATGAGAGCATTGCTGACGCTGCTGGCCTGCCTGCCTTTTACCCTGGCCTCGCTGACACAGGCCGAGACCTTCAAGGTCGGGGTCGAGCTGCAGCCCTACTTGCCTTACTCCAACGTGCAGGATGGCCAATACCTGGGTTATGGCCGCGACCTGCTCGACGCCTTTGCGGCGCACCAGGGCCATGAATTTATCTATCAGCCGCTGCCGGTGCGGCGCCTGCTCAGCGACTTTCTCAACGGTCGGGTGGATTTCAAATACCCGGACAACCCGCGCTGGAACGCCGACCTGAAACAAGGCCACAAGGTGCACTTCAGCCAGGCGGCGGCGCCGGCCATCGACGGTGTGCTGGTCAAGCCGCAGTTCCTCGGCAAGGGTAAAGCACGCCTACTGCGCCTCGGCACGCAACGCGGCTTTACCCCCTGGCCTTACTTGGATGAGATCAAGGCCGGCAAGATCCTGCTGATCCAGGCCAACCAGATTGACTCGCTGTTGGCCATGGCCATGAGCGACCGGATTGATGGCGTTTACCTCAACCCGCAAGTGGTGCGCCACCAGCTCTACAACAGCGCGAAGACCCTGGTGTTTGACCCGAGCCTGCCCTATCAGGATGACCACTACTTCCTCTCGAGCATCAACCACCCTGAGGTGATCGAGCAGTTCGACGCCTTCCTCACCAGCCAGGCCGAGCTGGTGCAAACGCTAAAAGAACGCCACGGCATCAGCGACCCGCTTAACGGCCAGTGACCTCGGCTGCTTATTGCGGCTGCAACGTCCCGCAATCCGCCGCCACCCAGCGCGCATGGTTTTGCATGCTGCTGCTCTGGCCATCGAAGGTGCCGTTGACCGTTGAGGTGAATTCCTTGTCGCTGACAAAGCGCGTCTCGCCTTCGCCCTGGCCGTTGGGGCAGCTGAAGCGGAACTTCCACAACTCGTCGCTGCGTTCGGTGACTTCATTACTGCAGCCGGACTCGGGGTCTTGCATGGGGATCTGCTGGGCCTTGATCTGCGCTTCGCTCATGCAGATGCGCACGCCTTTGTCGCCCAGCTGTACGCCCTGCTGCGCCATCATCTGCTCCATCATTTGCCGTTGCTCGGGCGGCAGGTTTTTCATCTGCTCGAGCATTTGCTCCATCCCCGGCACTGCCTGGCCGCCGACCTGCATATTGTTCGAGCTGATTTCCCAGAGACCGGGCTGGATATCCAACGCGCTGGCCAGGGCGGGCAGCAGGCAGAGGCTGAGTAACAGGGGTTTGCTAAGGTTGCGGCGCATGAATGGCTCCTGAAATAAGTGGGCGACCTTGCAAGCGTAGACCCTCTTACAAAGCGTCCGCCTCGACCTCTTCACGATAGATACGCAGGCCGCGCGCTTGGTAGTTGGCCAGCGCGCTGGGGTGATCGAGGCTGCAGGTATGCACCCAGACCTTTGTGGTGCCCGGCCAGGCCCAGGCGGATTGCAGGGCCTGAGTCAGCAGCGGGCCGCCAAAACCCTGGCCGAAAAAGGCCTCAGCCAGGCCGAAATAGAGAATTTCCACGGCGCCGTCGGCATCACGCAGCAGCTCGTAATAACCGGCGATAGCGCCCTGGTGATAGGCCACCCAGGTGCGGTGATTGGACTGTTCGATCAGCTCGCGCCACTGCGCGTCTGTCCAGCTCAACTTGTCGGTCCACTGCCAGGGCTCGCCGACCAGCTGGTAGAGAAAGCGGTTGAGCTGAAACTGCTTGAGCTGGCATTCCACCACGCTCAGGTCGCCCGGCAGGGCCTTGGCGCGGATCTGCTCGGGGTGCTGCATATCCAGGTAATAGGTGATGATGTCGCCTTTCTCGCTCATGCCGTCTTCCGCCGCTCTGGTAAGGCCATCTAGCCCATGAAAAAACGCAGGCTAATGACCCGCTATGGGTTCGGCAATCCTGTTGAAGATATCTCTTTAAACAGAATGAATCGGGCAACCAGAGCCTTCTAAAAACTTACATATGGCCGAACACTTTTTTACACATGGACGATATGAAACTTACATATGGCCGAAGCTAAACTTTCATTCGTAAAGTGAACGCCTGTTTGCAGATGTGCCAGGCCATAACGAACAAAACCCCCACCGGCCAAGCCAAATGGGGGTTCTCCTCTACAACAACCAGGGCTTGTGGCCTTGGGAGCGGACACGGGGTTAGCCGTCGTCCTGGCCTGCCGCCGAGGCGGCCGGGGAGCTTTGCTCACAGCTCCAGAGTTCCAACGCCGGCTGGGTCGCTTGTGGCGGGCCGAGCCATTCACTCATCGAGTGGCAACGCTGGTTGAAACACAGTTGATAATCCCC
>DASRUM010000292.1:0-14733 GCA_035655415.1 Pseudomonas sp. | reverse complement strand
GCCGTCGAGCTCGCTGGCACCGGCATTGAAGCGCACGGTGCTGAGGTCAACGTCACTGCCGCCGCTGACCAGGCCGCCGATAAATTTGAACGGTGCCTGCGCGGCGCGTAGTACCAGGTTGCGCAGGGTCTGCCAGACGATGGGCATAACGCTGAACTGCGGGCTGTTGAGGTCGCCCTGCACGGGCAGCTGGATGCTGATATTGCCGTCGGTGTCTTTGAGCAGGGCAATGGCCAGGCGAATTGGCAGGTCCATGGCGTCTTTGCTGTCGACTTTCTCGCCCAGCTGCAGGTCTTCCAGTAGCAGTTTGTTCTCGGCGTTGAGCTGGCCTTTCTCGATCTGGTAATGCAGGTCGAGGTTGAGGCGGCCCTTGCGGATGCGGAAGCCGGCGAACTTGCCGGAGTAGGGCGTGAGGGTGGTCAGCTCGACATTCTTGAAGCTGGTGGCGATATCCAGGCTGTTCATCGGGTCGAACGGGGTCAGCTTGCCCTTGATGCTGACGGGCGCGTACTTGTCGACCTTGCCCTGAATATCGACGCTGGCGGTTTTCGGGCTCTGGTTGTCGAGTGTGCCAATCTGGCCGTTGAGTTGCTGAATAGCCGTGGCGAAGTTGGGCGTCAGGCTGAAATCGGCAAAGTTCGCCGAACCGTCCTTGATGCTGATACCGCCGATGCGCATCGGCAGCGGTTTACTTGCCGCAGCGGGTTTGGCGTTGGCCTCTGCCGGCTGTGGAATCATCAGGTCGTTGATATTGGTGGTCAGGTCTTCGTTGATGATAAAGCGCACATATGGCTGCTGCAGGTTGACCTGGCCGATCACCAGGCCCTTGCCGTGTTGATAGTCGATCCCTTCCACCAGCACTTGCTGCCATTTGAGGAAGTCGCGGTCCTTGAGCGTGTCGAGGGTATGCAGCTGGCTGATCTCGGCTTGCCCGCCAATGCTGAAGGCCAGCGGCTCGACGCTCTGCAGATCAACCGCCAAGTCGCTGCCGAGCTTGCCGCTGCGCAGCTCCAGACGGACGAAGGGGCTCAGGTAGGTCTGCGCCAGGCGCAGATCGATATCACGAGTGGCAACCTGCAGCTTGGCTGTGGTCGGGGTCAGTTGCACCTGGCCGTCAGCCTTGATCTGCCCAGTCTTGTTTACCCCGGTATCGAGCTTGAGAGCGAAGGGCGAGGTGCCCAGGCTGTCGAAGTCGCTCAGGTCGAGATTGAGCGGGGAAAGGTCGACTTTGACTTCCGAGCCGCCGGCTCGGTCGGTCAGATGCACCTGATAGTCGCGCAATTGCACGTCACGAAGGATGACTTGCCAAGGTTTGCTAGGCTCGTCCGGCTGGCCGGCCGTGGCCGTTTCCAAATCAGCGGATTGCTCTGCGGTGGTCGGCTCGGTTGGGTCGTTTACCGGCTCGGCTTCCGTTGCCGCAGAGCCGGCGCCACCCTCATTTGGAGCTGGAGCTGGAGCTGGAGCTGGAGCTGGTTTAGCGGGTTGGCTGGCCAGCAGTTTCTGCCAGTCCAGTTGACCATCGGCTTCGCGTGCGGCCCAGGTTTCCAGCTTCTGGCTACGAATCTTGCCGACGGTGACCTGTTGCTTGGCCAGGTCTACGCTGGTTTCGCTGATATCCAGGCTTTCCAGGCGCAGCAGTGGTTTGTCCGCCGGGTTCTTGATGGCAAAGCTGCTGACGCTGAGCTGGGTGTTGCTCAGCAGTAGCTCGGTGCCTTTGGCAAGGTTCAGGCTGTAGTCGCTGCTGAGGTTGACGGTGCCGTCCTCCAGCACCAGCGGTACGGCATCGCGTACGTAGGGCCAGATGGCTTTCAGCTTGCCGTCAGTGACTTTCAAGCTGCCGTTGGAGCTGATCGGTACCAGGCCGATGCGCCCGGTCCAGTCGATGCGCCCGCCTTGGGGGCCGGTGGCAACGAGGTTCATGTCGGCGTTGTCGTCGGGCAGGGTGCTGAGGTTGAACAGCTCGAAGTTGAGGTCGTCGTAGATAAACTCGATCGGCTCGCTGGGGCGCAGGTCCTGAAAGTGCACGTTGCCGCCACTCAGCTTGATCCGCGCGATACGCAGCGGGAACGGCTCGCCGGCCGGTTCTTCGACTGCTGGTTGCGGGCTGGGTGGCACTTTGAACAATTGGGTCAGGTTAAGCCGACCGTCCTTGCCGAACAGCACTTCGCTGTGCGGCTTGTCCAACTCGATATCAGCCAGGTGCAATACGCCGCTCCACAGGCTATCGAGTTGCAGGTTGGCATACAGGCGTTCGAAGGCGATCTGTTGCTGTTCGGCTTCGCCAATCTGCAGGCCCCAGAGGCTGAGCTCCAGGCTGAACGGGTTGAGTTGCAGGCGTTGCAGCGTGGCGGGTACTTCGGCGTATTGCGCCAGCTGCTGGTTGGCGATGCGCAAACCGATACCGGGCAGAATCAGAAAGCCCAGCAGGCTGTAGAGGGCAACGGCGATGGCAATGGCGCTGGCAGCGCGCTTTATTCCTTTAAGCATAAAAACGTCATCTATCCCGACGAGAAGTGCCTTGGAGTATGGCACGCGTGTGCAGTTCCGCAGAGGCTCTGCGCGGGGATTTTCTGCGAACTTGCGCGTGGATCAGAACTGCAGGATCAGGGTTTTCAGCGGTGGCTGGCCATCCTGTGAGGGGAAGTCGCTGGCTGGCGGCAGCACCTGGCAATCGCGTACCGGACGGCCGAGCTTTTCCGCGCAGCGCAGCACCTGCTCGCGCCAATCGGCCATGGCGACTTTTGCCAGGTTGTTGCAGCAGATCAGCACGCCATCATCGGCGGTGGCGAGGATCGCCGGCTTGAGCAGGCTCTGGTAATCGCGCAGCAAATCGACCGTGCCGAAAGCGCTCTTGGCCCAGGCGGGCGGGTCGAGCAGCACCAAATCGAACTGACGCTGCTCAAAGCGCGGGTAGTGCGGCAGCTTCTGCCCGCGCCGCGCATTGATCGGCAGACCGGCCAGTTGGCGAATCGCCGGGAAGTAGTCCGACTGGACAAACTGCATGGGTAGCAGCTGCGGATTGAGCTGACCATTCTCGCGACCGACCGCCAGATTGCCCTCGGCAAAATCCAGGTTAAGCACCTCGTTGGCTCCGCCTGCAGCCGCACTCAAGCCGACGCCACAGGTGTAGGCAAACAGGTTAAGCACCGATTTACCGGCGCTGTGCGCTTTGACCCAGCCGCGGGCGTTACGCAGGTCGAGAAACAGCAGCGGATCTTGCCCAGCATGGCGGCCACGCACGCGGTAATTGAGCCCCCATTCATGGCCGACCAAGTCTTCCAGGGCGGCTGGATTGGCTTGGTAGACCGTATCAGTGCGGTCGATCCGCGAGTTGCCCTGGGAGCGGTCGTTGTAGACCAGTAGCAGTTGTGTGCCGAGGCTGGTCTGGCACTGCTCGGCCAGTTGCAGCAGTTCGTCACGACTCAGACTCTGGTGAAAGCTCTGCACCAGCAATTGCGGACCATAACGGTCGATGGTAAGGCCGCTGGCACCTTCCTGGCTGCCATGGAACAGGCGGTAGCAGTCAGTGCCTTGCTGATGCAGCTTGGCCAGCAGGTCTTGACGGTTATGCAGTGCGGCGCGCAGCGCCTGATCGAGAGAGGGCATGCGCGGCGACTCGAAAAAGGAGGGCGCGCAGTTTATCAAGAAAAACGCCGGCTCCCGTTAGTTCGGGTCGCCGGCGTTTTCGTCACGATAGCTGAACGCTGTTATCAGGCCCGTTCGATCGCCAGCGCCACGCCCTGACCGCCGCCGATGCACAGGGTGGCGAGGCCTTTCTTGGCGTCGCGCTTGATCATTTCGTGCAGCAGGGTCACCAGCACGCGGCAGCCGGAGCCGCCAATGGGGTGGCCGAGGGCGATTGCGCCGCCGTTGACGTTGACCTTGCTGGTGTCCCAGCCCAGCTCTTTGCCGACCGCCAGGGCTTGTGCGGCGAAGGCTTCGTTGGCCTCGATCAGGTCCAGATCAGCGATGCTCCAGCCAGCCTTAGCCAGGCAACGCTGGGTGGCGCTGACCGGGCCGATGCCCATGATCGCCGGGTCGACACCAGCGTTGGCGTAGCTGGCGATCTTCGCCAGTACTGGCAGGCCGAGGGCCTGGGCTTTGGCCGCGCTCATCAGCAGCACGGCGGAGGCGCCGTCATTCAGGCTGGAGGCGTTGCCGGCGGTGACGCTGCCATCTTTCTTGAATGCGGGCTTGAGTTTGCCCAGGGATTCAGCAGTGGTGCCGGCGCGCGGCTGCTCGTCAGTGGCGAAGGCCAGCGGCTCGCCCTTGCGCTGGGGAATCATGATCGGGGTGATTTCATCAGCAAAGCGCCCGGCTTCGATGGCGGCCACAGCTTTCTGCTGTGAGGCGGCTGCGAAAGCGTCCTGTTCTTCACGAGAAATGTTGTATTTGTCCACCAGGTTCTCGGCGGTGATGCCCATGTGGTAGTCGTTGAAGGCATCCCACAGGCCGTCGGTGATCATGGTGTCGACCAGCTTGGCGTGACCCATACGCAGGCCGGTGCGGGCGCCGGGCATCACGTAGGGGGCCAGGCTCATGTTTTCCATGCCGCCGGCGATGATCACTTCGGCGTCGCCGCAGCGGATCGCCTGGGCGCCCAGATGCAGGGCTTTCAGGCCCGATCCGCAGACCTTGTTCAGGGTCAGGGCTGGTACGGCGTGCGGCAGGCCGGCGAGGATCACCGCCTGGCGTGCCGGGTTCTGCCCGCTGCCGGCGGTCAGCACCTGGCCGAGGATCACTTCGTCGACCTGCGCGCCGTCCAGGCCGGTTTGTTCCAGCAGGCGGCGGATTACCGCAGCGCCCAGTTCCGGTGCCGGGATATTGGCCAGCGCACCCTGAAAGCTGCCGATGGCGGTGCGGGTGGCGGCAACGATGACGACGTCTTGCATAACGCGATCCTCACAAGTAACAGGCGCGGCAGGCCGCGAGAGGTCGCTATGGTGGCACAGCGGCTTTGTTTACGGCCAGCGCGCGAACCGGCCGGTCAGCGCGGCGGCAACTGCAAACGTTTGCGCGCGCGGTGGATGGCGCCGCCACGTACCGCCCAGCGCAGCACGGGGGCCAGGCTGTGTACGCCGGCGTGGATCATCCGGCTACGCGACGGGCTGATCTGCTGGCCGAGCATCTGCTGCGCCCAAGCCGGCAGCAGGTCGATACCGGCCTGCATCAACAGCTTGGCCGGCGGGGCGGCGAGGGCGCTGGGGGGCGGTGCGCCGAGCAGAATGCGCAGAATCTCTAGCGAGCGTTCATCGCAAAGCAATTCGGGGCGCACAGCTGCCAGGTAGGCGGCGATTTCGGCGCGCGAGCGCGGTACCTGGGTGGCGCCCAGGCGTTCAGCGATCAAGGCGATTTCCGCGTAGTAGCGGTCCTGATCGGCTTCGCTCAGTTGTGGGTTGCGGTAACGCAGGTGGGCCTGGAGAAAGCTGTGCACTTCGGCCACATGCACCCAGGTCAACAATGCCGGGTCACTGGCGGCATAGGCGCGGCCATCCGGCGCGGTGCCGCTGACCTTGAGGTGAATGGTCTTGACCTTGTCGATCAGCCAGTCGGCATCGGCACGCGAGCCGTAGGTGGTGCCGGAAATAAACTGCCCGGTGCGGCGCAGCCGGCCGAGCAGGTCTTCACGAAAGTTCGAGTGGTCCCACACCCCGGCCAATGCCAGTGGATGCAGGGCTTGCAGCAGCAGGGCGCTGATGCCGCCGATCAGCATGCTGGTGAAGTCGCCATGTACCTGCCAGCTTACCGAGTCCGGGCCGAACAGGCCGGGGTCGCCCTGGGGCTTTTCAAAGTCGATCTGGCCAAGGGCGATACCGCTCAGGCTAAGGACTTGGCTTTCGATACGGCGGCGAAGGAGTTCCATAGGGGCTCTGCAGGGCAGCCATGCTGTGCACATGGCTGCTCTACGTCTGGTGTTAGCGGTTCAGGCGTTGCTCGATCAGCCCGTCCACCACCGTGGGGTCGGCCAGGGTCGAGGTGTCGCCCATGTTTTCCAGTTCGTTGCAGGCGATCTTGCGCAGGATACGCCGCATGATCTTGCCCGAACGGGTTTTCGGCAGGCCGGGCGCCCACTGGATCAGCTCGGGTTTGGCGAAGCTGCCGATTTCCTTGCCGACCAGGGCCAGCAGCTCCTTCTTCAGCGCGTCGTTGATTTCCACGCCATTCATCGGCGTAACGAAGGCGTAGATGCCTTGGCCTTTGAGGTCGTGCGGGTAGCCGACCACTGCGGCTTCGGCCACGGCGTCGTGCAGCACCAGGGCGCTTTCCACTTCGGCGGTGCCGATGCGGTGGCCGGAGACGTTGATCACGTCGTCCACACGTCCCGTTATCCAGTAGTAGCCGTCCTCGTCGCGGCGTGCGCCGTCGCCGCTAAAGTAGTAACCGGGATAGGGCTTCAGATAGGTGTCGATCATCCGCTGATGGTCGCCGTAGACGCTGCGGATCTGGCTTGGCCAGCTGTCCTTGATCGCCAGCACGCCTGATCCAGGGCCGTCGATCTCCTTGCCCTGTTCATCCAGCAGCACCGGCTGTACGCCGAAGAACGGCCGGGTCGCCGAGCCGGGTTTGAGGTCGGTGGCGCCGGGTAGTGGGGTGATCAGGATGGCGCCGGTTTCGGTCTGCCACCAGGTGTCGACGATCGGGCAGCGGCGCTCACCAACCACGTTGTAATACCACTCCCAGGCTTCCGGGTTGATCGGCTCGCCGACGCTGCCGAGCAGGCGCAGGCTGGTGCGCTCGGTGCATTCGACCGGGCCGCTGCCTTCACGCATCAGCGCGCGCAGGGCGGTGGGCGCGGTGTAGAAGATATTCACCTGGTGTTTGTCGATCACCTGCCAGAAGCGCGAGGCGCTCGGGTAGTTCGGCACGCCCTCGAAGATCAGACTGGTCGCGCCGTTGGCCAGCGGGCCGTAAACGATATAGCTGTGCCCGGTGACCCAGCCGACGTCGGCGGTGCACCAGTAGATATCGCCTTCGTGGTAGTCGAACACGTACTTGTGGGTCATGGCCGCCATCAGCAGATAGCCGCCGGTGCTGTGCAGCACGCCCTTGGGTTTGCCGGTGGAGCCGGAGGTGTAGAGGATAAATAGCGGGTCTTCGGCGTCCATCGGCTCCGGTGGGCAGTCGCCCGAAACTTCGCGCAGGGCTTCGTGGTACCAGATATCGCGGCCTTCGACCCAATCAATCTCGCCCTGGGTGCGTTCGACCACCACCACTGTGGACACCGCCGGGCAGCTTTGCAGCGCTTTGTCGACATTGGCCTTGAGCGCCACGTATTTGCCGCCGCGCACGCCTTCATCGGCGGTGATCACCGTGTGGCAATCGGAGTCCAGGATGCGGTCACGCAGCGCGTCCGGGGAGAAACCGCCGAATACCACCGAGTGCACCGCACCGATGCGCGTGCAGGCGAGCATGGCGTAGGTGGCTTCGGGGATCATCGGCATATAGATGCACACCCGGTCGCCCTTTTTCACCCCACGGCTTTTCAGCACGTTGGCCAGGCGGCTGACGTTGTGGTGCAGCTTTTTGTAGGTGATATGTGCCGACTCGCTGGGGTTGTCGCCTTCCCAGATCAGCGCGATCTGCTCGCCGCGCTTTTCAAGGTGGCGGTCGATGCAGTTGTAGCTGACGTTCAGCTGGCCACCCTTGAACCACGAGCCCTGACCGCTGAGCAGGTCGCCCTGCTGCACGCTGGTCCAGGGTTTGCTCCAGTCGAGGAAGGCCTTTGCCTGTTCGGCCCAGAAGATTTCCGGCTGCTCAATCGACTGCTGGTAGAGGCGCAGGTAGTCGTCGTTGTCCAGGTGGGCGCGCTGGCGCACGGCGTCGGGCACGGGATGGCGGGTAATTTCGAACATGGCGGGTCCTTGTTGTTGTGTTCCGCGATATCCCAAGGTTGCACCCAAGCGGGTGCTTGGTTCAAGTGGTGTGGCCGCTTAGGGCGGCGACTCCGGTCCAAGGTAGGGGCTGGGGTATTCCAGTTGCAAGGCGACCAGTCGCGCGGTCGCAGGGCCATGGCGGTTGGCTATATCCGCCAGGGCCTGCTGCAAGGCATGGCTCGCAGGCCCCTTGGCGATGCTGAGGCTGCGCATGCCCGGCTTGCTGTGCGCACGGTCAGGGATCAGGCGCAGGCCGCTGCGCGTCACCAGCGACGCGGTGGCGATGCTTAGCACCTGTGAGCGGTAGGTGCGGGCGTAGGCATCGGCAGTCAGGGCCAGGGCGATTTCGTCGATCCCGACCTGCACGGGGATAGCCAGGGTTTCATGGGCCCAGAACGCCAGCCAGTTGCCGGCCAGGGTCAGGTAGTCAGCGCGGTGCAGGGTGAAGGCGCGGCTATCGTGTGCGGCTGACCAGTCGGCCAGCCCCAGTTCGTCAGCAAGCTGCTGCGCCCGTAACTGCCCGGCAATGGCCTCGACCAGAGCCAGTGAAACCGGCATGGCGGCGCTGACTCCCGAACTGCTGATCATCGCGCCATCGACCACATAACGACGTTGCTCTTGCCATTGGGTTTGCGGGAATTGTTCACGGCGTTCGCTGGCCGAATACCAATGCCCGGTGGCGCGTCGCCCGTTCAGCAGTCCGGCGTGAGCCAGGCTAAATACGCCGTCGCAGATGCCCAGCATAGTCGCGCCTTTGCCCGCTTGCGCGCGAATCCAGGTGAGCAGGCGGACATCATCGTTATGGTGAGTCGCCGCGATGATCAGGTAGTCGGCGCCTTGCGGATAACGTGCGTCGAACTCGGCCGTGCTGGCGTCGGCGGCAAAACTCAACGCCGGCAGCATCGTGATGGTGCCAGGCTCGGGGGCGACGGCCAGCACCTCGGCGATATCGGCGCGTTTGAGAATCCCGTAGGGCACCACAAAGTCGACCAGTTCGGTCATGCGGTTCTCGCCCAACACGGCAATCACCGGGCGCGCGCGTCCGTGGCGGGGCACATAGGCGGCGATGGCTTCGTCGCTTATCGGTGGCGAGGTTGCGGCGCGCGCAGTGGTTGTGTCGAGCAACAGGCTGAGGCACAGGCTGAGCAGCAGAAGGCTAGTAGGCATGGGTGGTCTCCAGTCGAGGCTTGAGTCTCGCCTGGGTGCGCTTGGCAGTAATGCCATTGTTGAGTGAATATCTGCCAGTGCCGCACGCTCGCGCGCCTTTGAACAGGTGCCAAGGATGATGGATATGCGCGAATTACCCCTGCCTACATCCGCTGATTTGCAGGACGTTCTACTGCTGGTCTTCGACAATTTCCAGTTGCTTGATGCCAGTGGGCCGCTGGAAGTCTTTGCCGTGGTCAATGATCGCCTGGCTGCGGCCGGTTTGCCGCCGCGCTATCGCCTGCGCCTGGTGTCGCAGCACGGCGGCGAGGTGCGTGCTTCGGCGGGTGTGGTGGTGCTGACTGAGCCTTTGCCGCCGATTGTGCAGCTGGCTGGGGCGACGCTGCTGGTGGCCGGTGGTTTTGGCGTGATGCAGGTGCTGGCTGGCGGGCAGCTGGCCGCCTGGCTGCGTCAGGCCGCCGAGCAGCTGGCGCGCTGTTGTTCTGTCTGTACCGGAGCATTTCTGCTGGGCCAGGCCGGGCTGCTGGATGGCCGTATGGCGGTTACCCATTGGCGCTATGTCGAGCTGCTGCAGCGCAGCTTTGCGCGCATCGAGGTGTGCGCTGACGCGCTGTTTATCAAGGATGGCAACTGCTACAGCTCGGCCGGAGTGACCGCCGGGATTGACCTGTGTTTGGCGCTGGTAGAGGAAGACTGCGGGTCGGCAATGGCCTTGGACGTAGCCAAGGACCTGGTGCTGCCGCTTAGGCGCAGCGGTGGGCAACGCCAGTTCAGTGCCGAGTTGCTGGCGCAGACCGGGGCGCCGGGTGGCCTGGCGGAGAGCCTCAAGCAGTGGCTGCAACCCAGGCTGCAACAGCGACTGGATAACGAGGCGATGGCGGCAGGGCTGTCGCTGTCGGTGCGGACCTTGCACCGCCGTTGCCGCGAGGAGCTGCAGATGACGCCGGGGCATTATCTGCAGCAATTGCGTCTGGAGGCCGCCTGTCGTCAGTTGGAGCAAGGCGCACGCTCACTCAAACGCGTGGCTGAGCAGTGCGGCTTTGTCTCGCTGTACAACCTGCGGCGCTGCTTCAGTCAGCGCCTGGGGGTTACCCCGGATGAGTATCGTCAGCGTTTTTGCCGCAATTAAGCCCTGTTAGCCGCGATGACGCTCGCGGAAGTGCTGGATCAGACCTTGAGTCGAAGCGTCGCTGGCAGGTGTGTCGAGCTGTCCGGTCAGGCGTTGGTAGACGCCTTGGCCGAGCTCCTTGCCCAGTTCGACGCCCCATTGATCGAAGGCGTTGATGCCCCAGATGGCGCTCTGCACAAAGACCTTGTGTTCATAAAGCGCCACCAGCGCGCCGAGGCCGAACGGGTCGATGCGGTTGAGCGCAAGGATATTGCTCGGGCGGTTGCCGGGGATTTCCTTGTGCGGGGCCAGGCGCTGTACCTCGGCCTCGTCCAGGCCCTTGGCGCGCAGTTCGGCCTCGGCCTCGGCGCGGGTCTTGCCGTGCATCAGGGCCTGGGCCTGGGACAGGCAGTTGGCGAACAGCCACTGGTGGTGGTCGGCCAGGGGGCTGAAGCTGTTTACCGGGACGATAAAGTCGGCCGGGATCAGCTGGGTGCCCTGGTGCAGCAGCTGGTGGTAGGCGTGCTGGCCGTTGCAGCCGACCCCGCCCCAGATCACCGGGCCGGTATTGAAGTCCACCGGGCTGCCGTCCTGGCGCACGCTCTTGCCGTTGGACTCCATGTCCAGCTGCTGCAGGTGCTTGGTGAAATTGCGCAGGTAATGGTCGTAGGGCAGGATCGCCTGGCTCTTGGCATCCCAGAAGTTGCCGTACCAGATGCCCAGCAGGGCCATCAGCACCGGCATGTTCTGCGCCAGCGGGGCCTGGGCGAAATGCTGATCCATGGCGTAGGCCCCGGCCAGCAGTTCCTTGAAGTTGGAAATGCCGATGGCCAGGGCGATGGGCAGACCGATGGCCGACCACAAGGAGTAGCGGCCGCCGACCCAGTCCCACATCGGGAAGATATTCTCGGCCTTGATGCCGAACTCGATGGCGGCCTGCTGGTTGCTGGTGACCGCAATAAAGTGCTTGTGCAGCTCGGCTTCCGGGCCGCCCATGGCCAGGTACCAGTCGCGCGCCGCCAGGGTGTTTTTCAGGGTCTCGAGAGTACCGAAGGACTTGGACGAGACGATAAACAGGGTGGTTTCCGGGTTCAGTCGGGCAGTCAGATCACGGAACTCGCTGCCGTCGATATTGGCCAGGTAATGGCAGCGCACGCCGCGCTGGGTGAACGGGCGCAGCGCCTCGGACACCAGCTGCGGGCCGAGGAAGGAGCCACCGATGCCGATATTCACCACTTCGGTGATGGGTTTTTCGCTGTAGCCGCGCCACAGGCCGCTGTGGATGCGGCTGACCAGTTCGGTCATCTGGTTGAGTACCCGGTGCACCTGCGGGATCAGGTCGACCCCATCCAGCTCCAGGCGCTTGCCGATGGGGCTGCGCAGGGCTGTGTGCAGGGCCGCGCGGCCTTCCGAGGCATTGACCCGCTCGCCATTGAACTGGGCCTTGATCGATTCGCTCAGACCGGCCTGTTCGGCCAGCTGCACCAGCAGTTCCAGAGTCTTTTCGTTGGCCAGGTTCTTCGAGTAATCCAGCAGCAGGCCGCAGCTGCTCAGGGAGAAATGGTCAAAGCGTTGTGGGTCGCTGGCAAAGGCCTCGCGCATGCTGAAGTCGTTCATCTGCTCGCGGTGCTGGCGCAGCGCCTGCCAGGCGGGAAGCTGAGTGACGTCATGCGGGTGCTGGTAATAGGCCATTGGGGGTGGATTCCTTGTCGTGGTCTGTCGCGAAATGCAAAAGGCCCGGAACAATCCGGGCCTTGAGTGTAACTGGCGGGGGCGGGTGGCAGGCAACCGTCAGGCGTGCGGATTGCCCGCCTGACTCAGGCGCTGGGCTCCAGCTCGAGGGCCAGGTTGTCGATCAGCCGGGTGCTGCCGATAAAGGCCGCGACCAGAATCACCAGTTGGCGATCCTCGGCGCTGGCCGGGCGCAGGCTGTTCGACTCACGAATTTCCAGGTAGTCGGGGCGGAAGCCGGCCGCGCTCTGCAGTTGCTGGGCCTGGGCGATCAGCTTGGGGTAGTCGCGCTCGCCGGCCTGGATGGCGCTGGCGATCTGTTCCAGGCTGCGATACAGGGTGGGAGCCGCGGCACGCTGTTCGGCGTTGAGGTAACCGTTGCGCGAGGATAGCGCCAGGCCGTCTTCGGCGCGTACGGTTGGCTCACCGATAATCTGGATCGGCATATTCAGGTCACGCACCAGGGTGCGGATCACCGCCAGTTGCTGGAAATCCTTCTGGCCGAAAATTGCCAGGTCCGGCTGCACCATGTTGAACAGCTTGCTTACCACGGTGGCGACGCCTTCGAAGTGCCCAGGGCGGCTGGCGCCGCACAGTCCTTCGGAAACGCCAGGCACGCTGACGCGGGTCTGGCCGTCCATGCCGTGCGGGTAGATTTCCTCGACATCCGGAGTAAACAGCAGGTGGCAGCCGGCTTCGACCAGTTTTTCCTGGTCGGCAATCAGGGTGCGCGGGTATTTGTCGAGGTCTTCGCTGGGGCCGAACTGCAGCGGGTTGACGAAGATGCTGGCGACCACAAAGTCCGCGCGCTGGGCGGCTTTCTCCACCAGTGCGGCGTGACCGGCGTGCAGGTTGCCCATGGTCGGGACGAAGGCGATCTGTTTGCCTTCGGCGCGGGCCTGGGCGACAGCGGCGCGCAACTCGCGCACGCTTTTAACTGTGTTCATGCAGAAAATCCGTGTTCGGCTGCTGGGAAGCTCTGGTCTTTGACCGCTTTGACGTAGGCGCTGATGGCGTGCTGGATGCTGCTCTGGCCAGCCATAAAGTTTTTCACGAACTTCGGCGTGCGGCCGCTGAGGGACAGCCCGAGCATGTCGTGCAGCACCAGTACCTGGCCGTCGGTTGCGCCGCCTGCGCCAATGCCGATCACCGGGATTTTCACCGCTTGGCTGATTTCGGCGGCCAGCTCACTGGGTACGCATTCGAGCAGGAGCATGGCTGCACCGGCTTGCTCCAGGGCCATGGCGTCGGCACGCATCTGCCGCGCCTGGGATTCCTGACGGCCCTGCACTTTATAACCACCGAGGATGTTGACTGCCTGCGGGGTCAAGCCCAGGTGTGCGCACACCGGTACGCCGCGTTCGGCCAGTTGGCGAATCGGCTCGGCCAGCCAGGCCGCACCTTCCAACTTGACCATATGCGCACCGGCTTGCATCAGCGCCGCGCTGTTATTCAGGGTCTGCTCGATAGTGGCGTAGGCCATAAACGGCAGGTCGGCGAGGATCAGCGCACCCTGGTTGCCACGTTTAACGCTGGCGGTGTGGTACGCCATTTCGGCAACCGTGACGGGCAGCGTGCTGTCATGGCCTTGCAAGACCATGCCGAGGGAATCGCCCACCAGCAACACATCGACACCGGCCTGGCAGGCCGTCTGGGCGAACGTGGCGTCATAGCAGGTCAGCATGGCGATCTTCTCGCCGCTCTGCTTGAGGCTGTGCAGGGTGGTCAGGGTTACATCAGGCATGAAAACTGTCCTCACTCAGGCGTTCAGTCGGCAGTCTTACTGCCTCAAGTTGGCCTGCATTGGCCTCGAATTGCACCGGTGCGGGGCAACGGGACGCCTATAGTCCTGATGGGGCGGCTGGAAGTCAATTGCAGGTGTTACCGGCCTGTTACTGGCGTTACCGCCAATAAAACCTGCTGCGCTCGGTTATGCGCCATGAAAAGCAGGCTCAACGTGGTTAGGGCGGGCATGCCGAAGGCTTGTCCGCCATTGCCGTGCGAGCGGTGGACAAGGTGGCACCATGTCCACCCTACAAAGGTGATTCGTCTATGCGTTCCAGACCTGCGAAGGGGCAGGCGGTAAGCAGTTCGCCAAGGGCGCGACCGTCCGGCAGGTGCAGGTCCGGGGCGATTTCTGCCAGGGGGTAGAGGACAAAGGCGCGGGCGTGCATATGGTAGTGCGGCACGCTCAGGCGTGGTTCATCCAGCTGGCGTTGGCCGAACAGCAGGATATCCAGGTCGAGAGTGCGCGGGCCCCAACGTTCGGCCTTGCGCGTGCGGCCCTGTTCCAGTTCGATGGTTTGCAGCGCATCAAGCAGTTCCAGGGGGCTGAGATCAGTGTCCAGTGCGGCTACGGCATTTACGTAGCGCGGCTGATCCGCCGGGCCCAGTGGGTCGCTGGCATAGAAGGACGACTGGGCGATCAGACGGGTGTGCGGCAGCGCGGCCAGGGCGGGCAGGGCGCTGCGCAGTTGGGCGAGCGGTGTGGCAAGGTTACTACCCAGGCCGATATACACGCGCTCCATCATTCACTCGCGGCGGGGCTGCCGGCGTCACTGCCAGGGCCGCGTTTGCGCTTGCTGTTGCTGCGTTTGCGCTTGCGTGGCCCGGCGGGGCCATCGTCCTTGCTGCTGAGGTCGCGGATCATATTGCGCCGTTCGCTGTCGCTGACGTCCTGGTAGCGGGTCCACCAGTCGCCCAGGCCACCGGTTTCTTCACCGGCGCTTTCACGCAGCAGAAGGAAATCGTAACCGGCGCGGAAGCGTGGGTTTTCCAGCAGCATGTCGGCGCGTTTGCCGCTGCGGCGTGGCAGGCGTTCCTGCATATCCCAGATTTCGCGGATCGGCATGG
>DASRUM010000291.1:0-4496 GCA_035655415.1 Pseudomonas sp. | reverse complement strand
GCCCCGTTTTTATTTCGCTGTAACTGCCAAGCAAGGATCTGCCCGATGCGTCTTACATTGAAAGCCAAAGTAGTGCTGCTGGCATTGATACCTGTGGTGCTGTTTGCCCTGGTACTCAGTGGCGCCGCGGCCAAGGTACTGCAAAACCTGGCGGCCCAGGAGATCGAGGAAACCCGCGAGCGCCTGCTGCAGGAAAGCCGAAACGAGCTGCAGCATTACGTGCAGATCGCCCTCGGTTCGGTGCAGACCTTGTATGACGGTGCCGCGCAAGGCGATATGGACAGTCGTGAGCAGGCCATTGTTATCCTTTCGAAAATCAAGTTTGGCAAGGATGGCTACTTCTTCGGCCACGACTCCAATGTGGTTCGCTTGTTTCGCGGCGACAGCCCGGTGGATGTCGGCAAGAGTCTGGTCGATCGCCGCGACCCGAATGGGGTGTACACCAACCGTGAACTGGTGAATGTCGCCAAGAACAACACCTACTACGTCAATTACAGCTCGCCACTGCCGACCGATGATTCGGTAATGGTGCCGAAAATGGCCTACAGCTATTACCTACCGAAATGGGACATGGCCTTGGGCACGGCGATCAACCTCGACGGCGTCGAGGCGCAAATTGCCCAAGTGCAAGGTGAAATCGACGAGCGCATCGGCACCATTATCACCAGCATCATGGTGATTGCCGCTGTGCTGTTGGTGATATTCGGTATTGTCGGTGTGGTGCTGAGCAATACCTTCCTGCGCCCGTTGCAGCAGATCAAGGACAACCTCGATGACATCGCCGCCGGTGAAGGCGACCTGACTCGTCGCCTGCCGATCAATGGCGACGATGAGCTTGGCCAACTGGCCGGCTCGTTCAACCGCTTTGTCGAGAAGATCCACGGCCTGGTACGGCAGATCGTCGACATGACCGGCCAGCTGACCGAACTGGTCGGCCAGGTCTCGGCCCAGGCGCAGCGTTCGGAAGAGGCCATGGAGCGCCAGCGCCATGAGACTGATCAGGTTGCGACCGCAATCAATGAAATGTCCGCCGCTGCCCATGAAGTCGCGCAAAGCGCCCAGGGCGCTGCAGAGGCGGCGCAGAAGACCGACACTGAAGGCCAGGCCGCGAAAAAAGTGGTCGATGGCAGCATCGAGCGCATCCACACCCTGGTGCAGGACATCCGCGACAGCGGCGTGTCCCTCGACACTCTGCAGAAAGACGTGTCGTCGATTGTCAGTGTGCTCGACGTGATCCGCTCCATCGCCGAACAGACCAACCTGCTGGCTCTCAACGCAGCCATTGAGGCTGCGCGGGCCGGTGAAGCGGGGCGCGGCTTTGCCGTGGTGGCCGATGAAGTGCGGGCGTTGGCCAGCCGTACGCAGCAGAGCACCCAGGAAATTCAGGGGATGATCGACCGCTTGCAGAAGGGCACCCAGGATGCGGTGACGGCGATGCGCCGTTCCAGTGATGCCGGCGATGTCACCAGCGAACAGGCCAACCGCGCCGGTACGTCGCTGGATGCCATCGCGCAGCTGATCGGCACCATCAACGCGATGAACGCGCAGATCGCCAGCGCCGCCGAAGAGCAGACTGCAGTGGCTGAAGAGATCAACCGCAGCGTGCACAAGATTGCCGTGGCGGTAGACAGTGTGGCCGACGAAACCCAGCAGGGCGCACAGACCGCGCGCAACCTGGCTGGGCTGGGCGAACGCTTGGGGGCTCTGGTGCGCCAGTTCCGCATCTAACTCAGCTAGAGCATGGAAGAAGGGACGCATTGCGTCCCTTCTTTGGCTAGCCAAGGCACTATTCCAGCATTGGAGGTTTCAGCTCGCGCCAGAGGTTGGCTGCACTCAGCGCTTCTTACTGACCCAGGCCCAAAGCATTTCGCACTGGATCGGCTGGATACCGGCTTCATCGGTGACGGTCACGGCAACCAGTACTTCGCCTTTTTCCTGGGTGTGGATGGCTTGAATCTGCTCGGGTGTCAGGCTTGCCACGGCGCGCAGGCTGCCGGTGGCGCGCTTGAGGTAGTCGACCTTGAGGCTTTTGATCAGCGGCAGTTTGTCATCGGGCACATTCATGCCGACCAGAAAGCCCGTGGCGGATTCAGCCAGCAGCGCCATGGCGGCGGCATGCACGCCTTTGATGTGGTTCTGTACTTTGCGCTTGTTGGCGATGCTCATCACTGCCTGCTGTTGGGTCAGCGTATGCACGCGTACCTTGGCGGTGCCGGCGAACTTCACCTGGGAGCCAAACAGCAGCGACAGCGCCGGGCTTTGCAGGGCGCTGGGCAGTTGCTGGATTTTGCCGACGATACGGCTCAAGCGGTTGCTGGACATGCTGATGCTCTTTGCGCAAAGGGAAGGGCACGAGTCTGTCACAGCGAAATGTGACCGGCCAGGGCTGACCGGTCACATGATTACCCGTCGATTAGAGCAATCGACGGCCGTCTTCGCGGGTGATGATCACGGTGGCCGAGCGCGGACGCTGACCGGGGCCATCGGGCCAGGTGCTGAGCAGGTTGGTCGCCGTTGAGCCTTCGCCCGGATGCTGGATATTGACGAACAGGGTGCGGAAGGCCGGGGTTGCGGTAATGCCCGTTACCTCGGCGCCCACTGGCCCCACCAGGAAACGTTTCAGCTCACCGGTACGCGGCTCGGCAACCAGCATCTGGTTGTTGCCGAATGGACCACTGCTCAATTGGCTGCCGCTCATGTCGGTTTGAATCCACAGGCGGCCTTCCTCGTCGAACCACAGCCCGTCGGGGCTGGCCAGGCGATTATCAGCAGTCAGCGGTTTGCCGTTCGGGCCGATGCTGTCGGTCTTCGGGCCGGCCAGCATAAACAGGCTCCAGGCAAACTGGCGGCCGGCGTAATCCTTGCTCAGCTCACGCCAACGGATGATATGGCCGAACGCATTGGCTGGGCGCGGGTTGGCGGCATCGGCACTTGTTCGGGCACTGTTGTTGGTCAGGGTGAAGTACACCTCGCCGTTGTCCGGATTGACCGCGCCCCATTCCGGCCGGTCCATCTTTGTCGCGCCGACCACGTCAGCGGCTAGGCGGGTATTGATCAGCACCTCACCCTGGTCGGCAAAATTCACCCCGGCGGCCTTGCAGGCTTTCTGGAACTTCTTGTCGTTGATATCTAGCGCGAGCCATTCACCCTTGCCGCTGCTATCAAAGCGCGCAACATACAGCGTGCCTTCGTCCAGCAGCCGGCCATTGCTACGCCCTGGCCGGTATTTGTCGCGGCTGACGTATTTGTAGATGTATTCGTTCTGCGAGTCGTCGCCGGAGTAGCACACCACTGGACGGCCCGATTTCACCGGAGCGAACACTAGGCCTTCGTGGGCGAAGCGACCGAGGGCGGTGCGTTTGACTGGAACCGACTCCGGCGCGAATGGATCGATTTCGACGATCCAGCCAAAGTGGTTGGGCTCGTTGCGATAGTCCGCGCTGGCAGTGGTGGTGATGCGCGTGGCATCGAAGCGCTCGAACTCATCACCCTTGAGGTGATCCCAGCCGTAGCGGCTGCTACTGCGCAGGCCATAGCGACTCAGCTCGCGCGGCAGGTCGGTATCGCGGCTGGCAAAGTAGCCGGCCCAGTTCTCTTCACAGGTCAGGTAAGTGCCCCAAGGCGTGAAGCCGTGTGAGCAATTGTTCAGGGTGCCGCGAGTGGCCGTGCCTTTCGGGCTGTAACGGGTTTTAAGCAACACATGGCCGCGCGCCGGACCGCTGATCTGCATGGGTGTGGCACCAGTAATCCGGCGGTTTCTGGCGCTCGGCAATACCGCCCATTCGCCATTCAGGCCACGACGTACTTCCACCACGGAAACGCCGTGGGCGTTGATTTCCTTGCGCACTTCTTCGGCGCTGCTGCGTTTGCCGGCCACCAGCGTCGGGCCATTGGGGTGCAGCAGCGGCGCGTCGATGTATTCGTGGTTGAGCACCAGCAAGCCGTGATCACTCTTCTTGCCTCCACGCTGAGCGTCAATCGGGAAGAAATGCATGCCGTCATGGTGCATGCCCAGTTGCTCGGCCTGATCCTGGGCGCTGTTGCTGCCATCGCCCAGGTAAGCAGGGTAGTTGCCGGTGATAGGTGTGCCCCAGGGGATAAAGGTGGTGGCGCGGTAACCTGCCGGTACGCTGATGTTGTCTAAACGGTTGGTGGCGACTGCGGTGAACGGCAGTTTGCTGCGTGGCTTAAACCAGTGCAGCTTGTCCAGGCCCTTGGCGGCGGGCTCTGCCGCAACTGCGGCGCCAGGCATAACACTGCCGAGAAACGCCAGGGTGCCAAGCGCGGCACCGGCGGCCAACACTTGTCGACGGCCGACGCCGTCGATCAGCTGATTAATATGCGGGTTGCTGGACGCGTTGCTGGGCAATTCATCGCCATTGCCGAACAGCACTGAGTTGTCATTATCGTGGCTCATGCAGGCTCCTTGGATTAATCGACGGGTGCCTGACGCTATCCAATGAAATTGACGTAAACATGACAGCGGCTGTGCGAAA
>DASRUM010000290.1:0-3606 GCA_035655415.1 Pseudomonas sp. | reverse complement strand
CCGGATATCGATGAGGCCTTCCGCAAGCTGCAGGAGAGCCTTAATGGGCTGTTCGGTGGCGGCAAGAAACGAGGCAGTGAGACTGGCTCTGGCAATGGCGGCGGCTTCGGCTTGCTGTTCGTGGGCCTGGGGCTGTTGGCTGCAGTCTGGCTGTACAGCGCGATCTATGTCGTTGATGAGCAGGAGCAGGCCGTGGTGCTGCGCTTCGGCAAATATTACGAAACAGTCGGTCCGGGCTTGAACATCTATTTCCCGCCGATTGATCGCAAGTTTCAGGAAAACGTCACCCGCGAGCGTGCTTACAGCAAGCAGGGGCAGATGTTGACCGAAGACGAAAACATCATCGAAGTGCCGTTGACCGTGCAGTACCGGGTCAGCAATTTGCAGGATTTCGTCCTCAACGTCGATCAGCCGGAAGTCAGTCTGCAGCATGCGACCGACAGTGCCGTGCGTCACGTGGTGGGTTCCACTGAGATGGACCAGGTGCTGACCGAAGGCCGTGAGCTGATGGCCAGTGAGGTCAAGGATCGCTTGCAGCGTTTCCTCGACAACTACCGTACCGGTATCACTGTTACTCAGGTCAACCTGCAGAGTGCTGCGGCGCCGCGTGAAGTTCAGGAAGCCTTCGATGACGTGATCCGCGCCCGTGAAGACGAGCAGCGTGAGAAGAATCAGGCGGAAACCTACGCCAATGGTGTGGTGCCGGAAGCTCGTGGTCAGGCGCAGCGTCTGATTGAGGACGCCAGCGGTTACCGTGATGAAGTGGTTTCCCGCGCCCAGGGTGAGGCGGATCGCTTTACTGCATTGGTAACCGAGTACCGCAAGGCGCCCGAGGTCACTCGCGAGCGTCTGTACCTGGACACCATGCAAGAGCTGATGAGCAATACCAGCAAGGTGCTGGTGACTGGCGACAAGGGGCAGAACAACCTGCTTTATCTGCCGCTGGACAAGATGATTGATGGCCGCAGCTCGTCTGCGTCTAGCGCGGTATCTGGCGCTGCGGGTACTGCAGACGCCGGCTCGCGGGTAACCATTGATCCGCGTCAGGTTGAACTGCGTACAAGGGAGAGCCGTTGATGAGCAATAAATCGCTGATCGCCCTTATTGTTGGCGTGGTGTTGGCGCTGGTCGCCTGGAATAGCTTCTATATCGTGTCGCAGACTGAGCGTGCGGTGCTGTTGCAGTTTGGTCGTATCGTCCAGCCGGACGTACAGCCGGGCCTGCATGTGAAGATTCCGTACGTCAACCAGGTGCGCAAGTTCGATGCGCGTTTGCTGACCCTGGACTCCACCAGCTCGCGTTTCCTCACGCTGGAAAAGAAAGCGCTGATGGTTGATGCCTTCGCCAAATGGCGAGTGCTGGATGCCGAGCGTTTCTACACCGCGACTTCCGGTATGAAGCAGATTGCCGACGAGCGTCTGGCGCGTCGTCTTGAAGCGTCGCTGCGTGACCAGTTCGGTAAGCGCACTCTGCATGAGTCGGTGTCCGGTGAGCGTGATGCGCTGATGGCGGATGTGACTGCATCGCTGAATCGTGCTGCGCAGAAAGAGCTGGGCATCGAGGTGGTGGATGTGCGCGTCAAGGCCATCGATCTGCCGAAGGAAGTTAACCGCAGCGTATTCGATCGCATGAGTTCCGAGCGTGAGCGTGAGGCTCGTGAACACCGCGCTAAGGGTAAGGAGCTGGCCGAAGGTATTCGCGCCGACGCCGACCGTCAGCGTCGCGTGTTGCTCGCAGATGCCTACCGTCAGGCTGAAGAGCTGCGCGGTGAGGGTGATGCCCAGGCTGCTGCGATCTACTCCAAGGCATATGGCATGGACCAGGAGTTCTATTCGTTCTATCGCAGCCTGAGGGCTTATCGCGAGAGCTTCGCAGATAAGCGTGACGTGCTGGTGCTGGATCCGAGCAGCGACTTCTTCCGCTATCTGGAGAAGTCCAAGCCTTAAGTCATCACCCCGGCGGGCAGCCGCCGGGGTGATCCTTGTGGAAAACGTGGTATCATGCGGCAGCCGGGAAAATCCCGGCTTTTTTGCGTCTGTGGGAAGCATGTGGCAGGAGTTAGGCATCGCGTTGTGTCTCGTGCTGGTGCTGGAAGGCATCCTGCCCTTCCTGTGTCCGCGCCATTGGCGTGGCGCACTTTTACAACTGACGCAGTTGTCTGACAGGCAGCTGCGTCTGCTGGGGTTGGCCAGCATGCTGCTGGGAACAACCGTCCTTTATTGGCTTCACTGAAGGCTTGTGCCGCCCGGTTCAAGAGGGGAATGGCGAAATGGCAACGGTAGACCGCTGGCTCCTGCCAGATGGCATCGAAGAAGTACTGCCACCGTACGCAGGGCGTATTGAGGTGGCGCGCCGCCAGGTGCTGGATCTGTTCCAGCGCTGGGGCTATGAATTTGTGGTCACCCCGCATATCGAGTACCTGGAATCGCTGCTAACTGGCGCGGGCCAGGACCTGGATCTGCGCACCTTCAAGGTGACCGATCCGTTGTCTGGCCGGCAGATGGGCTTTCGTGCCGACATCACGCCGCAGGTGGCGCGCATTGATGCGCATACCCTGCGCCGCGAAGGGCCGAGCCGTCTGTGCTACGCCGGTAGCGTGGTGCATGCCCAGCCGCGTGCGCTGACCACCTCGCGCAGCCCGATTCAGCTGGGCGCCGAGCTGTATGGCGACGCTAGCCCGGCCAGCGATGTGGAAGTGATCAGCCTGCTGGTCAACACCCTTGAGCTGGCTGCGGTGCCGGATGTGCACATGGATCTTGGCCATGTCGGCATCTATCGCGGTCTGGCGCGCGCCGCCGAGCTGTCTGGCGAGGTTGAACAGCAGTTGTTCGATGCGCTGCAGCGCAAGGCGATGGATGAGGTTGCCGAGCTGACCGAAACCCTGCCGGATGACCTGCGCAAGATGCTGCGCGCGCTCAGCGAGCTGTGTGGTGGTCGTGAGGTATTGGATCTGGCCCAGGCTTGTCTGGTCGATGCGCCGGATGATGTGCATGCGGCGCTGGATGACTTGATGGCGATTGCCGATGCGCTGAGCTTGCGCTACCCGGAATTACCGCTGTACTTCGATCTGGGCGAGCTGCGCGGCTATCACTACCACACTGGTGTGGTATTCGCGGCCTTTGTCCCGGGTGTGGGTTATGCCATCGCCCAGGGCGGCCGTTATGACGACATCGGCGCCGATTTTGGCCGGGCGCGTCCGGCGACAGGCTTCTCCACCGACCTGAAAACCCTGGTAAGCCTTGGGCAGATGCAGTTGGGTGAAGAGCCTGCAGGTATCTGGGCTCCGGATAATCATGATGTGTTTTTGTGGCAGGCAATTGTGCGCTTGCGCCAGGACGGTCAGCGCGTAGTTCAGGCGCTGCCTGGGCAGGTCGCGGCTGACGCCGAGGCTGCAGGCTGTGATCGTCAGCTGCTGTTGCGTGATGGCCGCTGGCAGTTGGCTGCGCTGACAGCCTGAGTGGTCGTGCGAAAAGTTTCCGTCGGCTATGGCCGGCATCAAGTTTGCGAAGAGGGTTAGTGTTATGGGTAAGAATGTCGTAGTCCTGGGCACCCAGTGGGGCGATGAAGGCAAGGGCAAGATCGTCGACCTGCTGACCGAACAGGCTG
>DASRUM010000289.1:0-6046 GCA_035655415.1 Pseudomonas sp. | reverse complement strand
GACCAAAGCCTTTGACTTCAGTGACAGTGATGCCCTGCACGCCGATCTCCGACAGTGACTCACGGACGTCGTCCAGCTTGAACGGCTTGATGATGGCAGTGACTAGCTTCATGTAACTTTCTCCCGTGTATGGTGGACTTGCCCCAGGAATTACGAACCCGTTCCAAGTCTAAGCGCAGTGCCTGGCTTTTGTAATGCATCGCAGCCCTGACCCAGCGGCACCGATGCTCACCAACCGCTCCCGACGAAACACTTCCCGCCTCGCCTGACGCACCGGAACTGCATCGGTGCATGCGTCGCAAGTGACAAAGCAGAAAGCTTGCCAGATCAGGCAAAAGCGATTTATTTCATGCAGTTACCCGGCAAACAGGCGTTTTAGCCTGATAACAGCCCACAGTAAGCGCACAACAACGGTGCAGTAGCCTGCCAAGCAGCGCGCGAAAACTGTGCAGTAAGCGCCCATCCCGCGCCAGCCGCCCTCGGTAAAGCGAGTAAAGCTGCGTGCTACACTGCCGCCATCTGCAAACGGAACCTCACCATGCTGCCACCTAAAGCCCTGCTAGATGCCCTGACCACCCATGCTTCGCGCCTGTTCAATGGCGACGCGCCCTTGCCGCGCGGTGAGTTCGAAGCACAGCTCAAGGTGCTGCTGCAAAGCGCCTTCAGCAAGCTCGACCTGGTCAGCCGCGACGAGTTCGACAGCCAGATGGTCGTGCTCGCCCGCACCCGCGCCCGCCTGGAAGCGTTAGAGGCCAAAGTGGCCGAGATGGAAGCGCGCAGCACAGACACCCCAACCACCAGCGAGTAACGCTCACTGCGGATGCATCAGCCGATCAAGGAGTGATCGATGTCCCTGGCCATAGTCCACAGCCGCGCCCAGGTGGGAGTTGAAGCCCCCGCTGTCACCGTTGAAGCCCATTTGGCCAATGGCCTGCCCTCGCTGGCACTGGTCGGCCTGCCGGAAACCGCCGTCAAGGAAAGCAAGGACCGCGTGCGCAGCGCCATTCTCAACTGCGCCTTCGATTTTCCGCCCAGACGCATCACTTTAAATCTGGCGCCTGCTGATTTACCCAAGGATGGTGGGCGTTTCGACCTGGCGATTGCCCTCGGCATTCTCGCCGCCAGCGGTCAGGTGCCAGCCAGCGCGCTGGAGCACCTCGAATGCCTGGGCGAACTGGCGCTCTCCGGGACGATTCGCCCAGTACAGGGCGTATTACCTGCTGCACTGGCCGCTCGCGCCGCCGGACGCACCTTAGTGGTGCCCAAGGCCAATGCCGAAGAAGCCAGCCTGGCTTCGGGGCTGACGGTAATAGCCGTCGAGCATTTATTGGAAGTCGCCGCCCACCTCAACGGCCAGGCGCCGATTGCGCCGTATCAGGCTCAAGGCCTGCTGCGCCAAGTTCTGCCCTATCCTGATCTGGCCGAAGTACAGGGTCAGATTGCCGCCAAACGCGCGCTATTGGTAGCAGCGGCCGGCTCACATAATCTGCTATTTACTGGACCACCCGGTACCGGCAAAACCCTGCTGGCCAGCCGCCTGCCGGGCCTACTGCCACCGCTGGACGAGGCGGAAGCACTGGAAGTAGCGGCGATTCATTCCGTGGCCAGCCACACGCCGCTGAGTGCCTGGCCGCAAAGACCTTTTAGAACGCCTCATCACAGTGCATCCGGCCCGGCACTGGTCGGCGGTGGCAGTCGCCCGCAACCTGGCGAAATAACCTTGGCCCATCACGGCGTTTTATTCCTCGATGAGCTACCCGAATTTGATCGTAAAGTCTTGGAGGTCTTACGCGAGCCCCTAGAAAGTGGGCAGATCGTGATTGCTCGCGCCCGCGACAAAGTACGTTTCCCCGCGCGCTTTCAACTGGTGGCAGCGATGAATCCCTGCCCATGTGGGCATCTTGGCGATCCGTCCGGGCGCTGTCGTTGTAGCAGCGAGCAGATCCAGCGCTACCGCGGCAAACTCTCCGGCCCGCTGCTCGACCGCATCGACCTGCATCTCAGCGTGCCACGGGAAACTACCCGGCTTGACGCCAACGCCGAACCCGGTCCAAGCAGCGCCGAACTGGCCGCCCAGGTGGTGCAGGCGCGCCAGCAGCAACTGACTCGCCAGGGCTGCGCCAATGCCCATCTGGATCTCAACGGCGTGCAACAGCATTGCAGCCTGCAAAGCGAAGACCGCCAGTGGCTGGAAAACGCCTGCGAGCGCTTGGGCCTGAGCTTGCGCGCGGCACATCGGGTATTAAAAGTGGCACGCACCCTGGCCGACCTGGACAGCGCCGCACATATCAGCCGCAGCCACCTGGGCGAAGCCCTGCAGTACCGCCCCAGCAGCAGCGCCTGAATAGCACCCATTAAGAAGCCCCGCGTGCGGGGCTTCTTATATATCTAGACGTAGAGTTATTGCGAGTCGCGGCGGGCAGCCTGCTCACGACAGGCATCACCGAACGCCTTGAAGATTTTCACCGAGTGCGGGTTCTGCGCCGCCTGCCACTCAGGGTGCCATTGCACCGCCAAGGTGAATTGCTCGGCGCCCGGCAGATGAATCGCCTCGATTAAACCATCTTCGGCGTGAGCCAGAGCTTCGATTCCCTCGCCCAGTTGATCAACGGCCTGGCCGTGCAGCGAGTTAACCGGGAAATCCGCATGGCCCATCAGCTCAGCAAACCAGCTGCCCGGCAATGCGCGCACACTGTGGCTGTCGGCGTATTGCACATCCACCGGCGCGCTGGTGTCTTCGCGGTGGTCATTCATGCCCGGTACTTCGTAAACCTTCTGGTGGATGTTGCCACCCAGGGCCACGTTGATTTCCTGCATGCCGCGGCAGATACCAAACAGCGGCAGGCCACGGGCCAGTGCGCCGCGAATCAGTGGGATATCGAACAGATCGCGGTCCGGGTCCTGGCCCTTACTCGGGGTCAGGTTTTCCTGGCCGTAGAGGGCCGGGTCGATATTGCTGCCGGCACCGGTCAGGTACACGCCATCGACCATCGACAAGTACTGCTCGATGTCATCGGCACCGCAGCAGCTGGGCGCCAGCAGCGGCACACAACCAGACAGTTCGACGAGGGGGGTTATGTATTTGTGGGTCATGACTTGATAGGCATGCCCTTTGCGCTCTTGAGCGCCCATGGACATCAGGACAACCGGTTTACGCGCGCCTGGGCGCTGTTTCGTATTGTTGTTGGACATACATCACCTTGGGGCAGCCCGGATTGGCTGCCGTTGTTGTGCAGAAGGGCTGACGGCTGTCACGCACCTTCTGTTTTACGGCTGATTGCGCCTGTCTAGATGCCCGCCGCAGCGGCATCAGATGCGCTAGAAACGCTCATCTGGCAGTCACAACCCTGAAGCCAGTCTGCCAAAGCCGTAAAATATGTCAAACAAATAAGCGCGAATCGTTAAGAAATCAGACCGTCCGCCGCAAGAACCCCAGCCCAACAAATGAAGTAAGCTTCTGTTTTAAAAGTATTAATCTGATAATACCGCTAAACGATAGTCCAATATTTTTTACGCTTTATGCGCTACCGTGCTAACGCGCCCGATTGCCCACCCGCTCGACCACGGGCAGCTGCATCGCCGCCACATCGGCCACTAAATAATCGCGCAAACGGCGAAAGCGCTCCTGGCCTCGGCGCGCCTTGGGCCATACCAGGTAGTAGCTACAACCACTGGGCACCGCGCTGGGCCAGGGCAGACTGAGTCGGCCTTGGGCGACATCCTCGGCAACCATCACCAGATCGCCGATCGACACACCATAGCCACGCGCCGCCGCCACCATGCCCAACTCCAGGGTGTCGAACACCTGGCCGCCCTTGAGCGGCACCTGATCCGCCAGGCCCATGGCCTGCAGCCATTGCCGCCAGTCGCGGCGATCCGGGGTCGGGTGCAGCAGTTCAGCGGTCTGCAAACGCGGAAGATCCCAGGGTTGTTCGCTCAAGGCTTCAGGCGCGCACACCGGAATCAGCCATTCGGCGAACAACTCGGTGCTTTCCCATTCCTCCGGGAAGTCACCCTGGCTGAGCAGGACGGCGCAGTCGAAAGGCTCATGCAGAAAGTCCACCTTGTCCACGTCCATCCAGGCGCTGGTCAGTTGCACCTCACTGGCGCTGAGCAGGCGATAGCGCGACAGGCGCGCCAGCAACCAACGCATGGTCAGCGTCGACGGGGCTTTCAGGCGGAGTACCGTGTCGTCGACGCGCAGGGTGTTGCAGGCACGCTCCAGCGCCTCAAAGCCATCGCGCAGCCCCGGCAGCAGCATACGCGCGGTTTCGGTTAGCTGCAGGCTGCGGCCCCGGCGCTCGAACAGACGGCAGGCGAAGTGTTCCTCCAGGGTGCGCACATGCCGGCTGACCGCACTCTGGGTAATCGCCAGCTCCTCGCCGGCGCGGGTAAAGGAACTATGCCGCGCCGCAGCTTCGAAAGCGCGCAGGGCATAGAGCGGTGGCAAGCGCTGGCTCACAACTGCAATCCATGAGTAATAGTCATGTCTATCATCGCTATTATCCTTTTGTGCTACCAAGGCCGGCTTATGAGAATAGGCGCATTCTCTGCCTGCGCGGATCACCCGAGCAAGCCTTCTAACTGAGTAGAACTCATCATGCTGCATCCGCTTCGCGACGAACTGCGCGCTATCCTGAAACTCGCTGGACCCTTGATTGCCGCACAGCTGGCGCATGTGCTGATGGTGTTTACCGACACAGTGATGATGGGCCTGCTTGGCCCCGCGACCTTGGCCGCCGGCGGCCTGGGTGCGGCCAGCTATTCCTTTGTGTCGATCTTCTGTGTCGGAGTGATTGCCTCGGTCGGCAATCTGGTGGCGATCCGTCATGGCGCAAATGACGCTGCAGGCGTCACCCGGCTGACGCAAAACGGCCTATGGCTTGGCTGGGGCCTGGCGTTGCTGGCCGGTTTGGCACTGTGGAACCTGAGGCCGGCTCTGCTGTATTTCGGGCAGAAACCGGAGAACGTCAGCGGCGGTATGCAGTTTCTTTCCACCCTGGTGTTTGCCCTGCCCGGCTATATGAGTTTTATGGCGCTGCGTGGCTTTACCAGTGCCATCGGCCGCCCTGGCCCGGTAATGGCTATAAGCATTGGCGGGGCACTGGCCAACTTCGTCCTCAACTATGCCTTGATCAAGGGCTGGTTCGGCCTGCCGTCGCTGGGCCTGGCCGGAATCGGTCTGGTCACCGCCGTGGTGATGAATGTCATGGCGCTGCTGCTGGCCTGGCATGTGCTGCACCACAGCGCCTATGGCCCTTACCCGCTATGGCGCGGTCTGCTGCGGCCAGTCTGGGCAGAGCTGAAAGAGCTGCTGCGCCTGGGCCTGCCGATTGGCGGCACCTATGCGGTGGAGTCCGGCCTGTTTGCCTTTGCCGCGCTGTGCATGGGCGCACTGGGCAGCACGCAACTGGCGGCGCACCAGATCGCGATCATGTCGGTGTACGTGGCGTTTATGGTGCCGGTAGGGATTTCCTACGCAGTGACCTTCCGTATCGGTCAGCACTTTGGTGCCGGCCGCCTGCTGCAGGCACGCCAAGCCGGTCGCCTGGGTCTGGGCCTCGGCGCGCTGTGCATGCTCGGTTTTGCCTGCCTGTTCTGGCTGGCACCGCATTGGGTGGTCGGGCTGTTTCTCGACCACACGGACAGCGCCTATGCCGAGGTGGTAACCCTAGCCGTGGCCCTGCTGGCGATTGCCGCCTGGTTCGAATTCTTCGACGGCATCCAGACCATCGCCATGGGCGCGATTCGCGGCCTCAAGGACGCCAAGACCACCTTCTGGGTCGGCCTCGGCTGCTATTGGGCAGTCGGCGCACCGCTGGCCTGGGCGCTGGCATTTCCGCTGGGCTGGGGCGCCGAGGGTGTTTGGTGGGGGCTGGCCGGCGGCCTGGCCTGTGCCGCCATCGGCCTGACCCTGGGCTTCGAATGGAAAACCGCGCGTCTGTTGCAACCAACAGCCGCAGCCTTCACGCCACAGCCTAAGCGCCTGGTTTCTTGAAGCGATAGAACAGATTCGGCTCGCTAACCAGATAGAGCACGCCCTGGT
>DASRUM010000288.1:0-2664 GCA_035655415.1 Pseudomonas sp. | reverse complement strand
CTCGCTGTGATAACAGAAAGCACTAAGTCAGGAGGAGGAATCAGCTGTTGGTAGCGGACGAGATAAAGCGTCTTGGTAAAGCGAGCTGCTACGCGGACCAACAGTTGTACATCTCCACCCTACACGTATCGCTGAAACTCGAGTGCCGCTCGCGAAAATCCGCAGCGGGTTAACTATTACCGCAACTGTCCAGAGGGGCAGGTTGCGCATCATGGCTTAAAGGCTTTATTTCCGAGTTATTCACAGCCTTGGAGGCTTTTCTTTCGTTGAATAACCCGTCGGACGGCCTCACGTCCCAAATGGGTTGCGTTGGTTGGGGATGGCAGTTTTGGCGATCATCCGCAAACCAAGCCGCTTTTGGCGGCGTTCCCGACTATAGCAGCAATGATTAAGTGCTTCAATTCCATAAAAAATTGTTATGATTGCGCGATGACGACTCCTACCTCCCCAACCTCTGGCGTTCAGCTACTTGAGGTTGCGCCGGAACTTGCCGGCCAGCGCATCGATAACTTTCTTCGCACCCAGCTCAAGGGTGTGCCCAAGACCTTGATTTACCGGATTTTGCGTAAAGGCGAAGTGCGCGTTAATAAAGGTCGAATCAAGCCCGAATACAAGCTGCAGGCCGGCGACATCATTCGTGTGCCGCCACTGCGCCTGGCTGAGCGTGATGAGCCTGAGCCGCTGGCTCAGGGGCTCTTGCAGCGGCTTGAAGCTGCAATTGTCTATGAAGATAAGGCGCTGATCGTGCTGAACAAGCCGGCTGGCATCGCCGTGCATGGCGGTAGTGGCCTGAATTACGGGGTTATCGAAGCCTTTCGTCAGCTGCGTCCGGATGCCAGGGATCTGGAGCTGGTGCATCGCCTGGATCGTGATACTTCGGGCCTGTTGATGATTGCCAAGAAGCGCAGCATGTTGCGTCACCTGCACGAAGCCTTGCGTGGTGATGGTGTGGACAAGCGTTATATGGCGCTGGTGCGTGGCAACTGGGCGACGGCCAAGAAGCAAGTCAATGCGCCGCTGCTTAAGAGCAATCTGCGTTCCGGTGAGCGCATGGTTGAGGTAAATCCTGAAGGTAAGGAGGCTTTGACTATCTTCCGTGTGCTGCGCCGTTTCGGTGAGTTCGCCACGCTGGTCGAGGCCAAGCCGGTTACCGGGCGTACCCACCAGATTCGAGTGCATGCGCAGCATGCCGGGCACTGCATTGCCGGTGACAGCAAGTACGGCGATGACGATTTCACCAAGGAAATTCGCGGTTTGGGCGGCAAGCGCCTGTTCCTGCACGCCTATGAGCTAGTTGTGCCGCTGCCTGAAGGTGGTCAGCTCAAGCTTGCCGCGCCGGTCGATGAAATGTGGGCGCGGACCATGGAGCGTCTCGGTGCGTGACTGCTTAGTAGTTGACTATCAGCTGTTGATCTTCGACTGGGACGGTACTCTGGTCGATTCCATTGGCCGGATTGTCGCAGCGATGCATATGGCTGCTGATGCCTGTGAGTTGCCGCGCTGCACGGATGAGCAGGTGCGCGGCATTATTGGTCTGGGTTTGCCTGAGGCGATTCGTTGTCTTTATCCGGATATGCATGACGCACTTCGTGCGCAGCGCTTGCGGCAAAGCTACAGCGAAAACTACCTGGCTCTTGAGTCCGAGCCTTCGGCGCTGTTCCATGGCGTTGCTGAGGGCTTGGAGGCATTTCGTGCCGAGGGCTATCGTCTGGCGGTAGCGACTGGCAAGGGGCGGCATGGTTTGCAGCGCGTGTTGGCGGATCGGGGTTGGCTGGATTATTTCGACTACAGCCGCTGCGCCGACGAAACGGCGAGCAAGCCGGATCCGCTGATGTTGCACGAGATTCTTGCGCAAAGCGGTGTTGCTGCTGATCGGGCGCTGATGGTGGGTGACTCATCCTTCGATCTGTTGATGGCGCAGCGCGCTGGCATGGATTGTGTGGCGGTCGGCTATGGTGCGCAGCCTTTGCAGGCGTTGCGTGAGTGTCAGCCAACGCTGGCAATAGAATGTTTTACCGAGTTGCGCGCCTGGCTAGCTCGGCGTGCGTCTAATCAGTCAGTTGAGGTGGTTTTGCATGGCAGATGAATGGAAGGCGTCGGCAGCGGCTGATGTCGACGGTAAAAGCTGGCAGCTGCTGGAGAAGACCCTGCTGGCCGGTGTGCAGGAGCAGCGTCGCGCGCGGCGCTGGGGGATTTTCTTCAAGTTGCTGACCTTCATTTATATCTTCGGCGCACTGGCGTTGTTCTCGCCCATGTTGGCGATGAAAAAAGGCGCGACCACCGGCAGCCATACTGCGGTGATCGAAGTGCGCGGGATGATTGCCGATCAGGAGTCGGCCAGTGCCGACAATATTGTCAGCAGTCTGCGTGCGGCGTTTGAGGATACCAACACCAAGGGTGTGATCCTGCGCATCAATAGCCCGGGTGGCAGTCCGGTGCAGTCGGGCTACATCTATGACGAGATTCGCCGCCTGCGCGCCGAATACCCGGCGATCAAGCTGTATGCAGTGATCACCGATTTGGGTGCGTCGGGTGCCTATTACATCGCCAGTGCGGCTGATGAGATCTATGCCGACAAAGCCAGCCTGGTTGGCTCCATTGGTGTCACGGCGGCAACCTTTGGTTTTGTGGGGGTGATGGAGAAGCTGGGTGTGGATCGCCGCG
>DASRUM010000287.1:0-54582 GCA_035655415.1 Pseudomonas sp. | reverse complement strand
TGCTGCTTTCCAGGCTTTAGTTGTCCTGCAGGTTTTGCCGTAGGTATTTGACCATGGCCGGCTGGCGCGCAATGGCCAGGTCGGTGTCGGCATCGCCGCCTGGTACATAGGCGCCGACGCTGATCAGGTCACGACTCTGCTGATAACGCGACCACAACTGCTTGAAGCGTTGCGCCAAGCGCATGTGTTCGGCGCTGACCACCTGCGGCATCACCCGGCTGATCGAGGCCTCGATATCGATGGCCGGGTAATGGCCTTCTTCGGCCAGTCGGCGCGACAGCACGATATGCCCATCGAGCACACCACGAGCGGCGTCGGCAATCGGGTCCTGCTGGTCGTCACCTTCGCTGAGCACGGTGTAGAACGCGGTAATCGAGCCACCGCCCTTCTCCGCATTCCCGGCACGCTCCACCAGCTTGGGCAGGCGGGCAAATACCGAGGGTGGATAGCCCTTGGTCGCCGGCGGCTCGCCAATGGCCAGGGCAATCTCGCGCTGGGCCTGGGCGAAACGAGTCAGCGAATCCATCAGTAGCAAGACGTTCTTGCCCTTGTCGCGAAAGTATTCGGCAATACGTGTGCAATACATCGCTGCGCGCAGGCGCATCAGCGGCGCATCATCGGCCGGCGAAGCCACCACCACCGAGCGTTTAAGGCCCTCGTGGCCGAGGATCTCGTCGATAAATTCCTTAACTTCGCGGCCCCGCTCGCCGATCAGCCCAACCACGATAATGTCGGCCTCGGTAAAGCGCGTCATCATGCCGAGCAGCACCGACTTACCCACGCCGGTGCCGGCAAACAGACCTAGGCGCTGACCACGGCCCACCGTTAGCAGGCCGTTGATTGAGCGGATGCCAACATCCAGCGGCTCGCTGATCGGGTGGCGATTGAGTGGGTTGATCGCCGGGCCATCCATCGGCACCCAGTCTTCGGCTTTCATCCCGCCTTTGCCATCGAGGGCGCGGCCGGTGCCATCGAGCACCCGACCAAGCATCGACATGCCCATGGGCAAACGGCCGGTATCCGGCAACGGCACCACACGGGCACCCGGGGCGATGCCGGCCAGGCTGCCGACGGGCATCAGGAAGATTTTGCCGTTGGAAAAACCCATCACCTCGGCTTCGACCTGCACCGGGTGATAGCTGTCGTCGTTGATTACCAGGCAGCGGCTGCCCAGAGCGGCGCGCAGGCCTTCGGCTTCCAGGGTCAGGCCGACCATGCGTAGCAGGCGACCTTCGACCAACGGCTGAGTTGGCAGCGCCACGGCCTCGCTGTAACCGGCCAGGCGTTTGGCGAAACTCACGCGGTCAAGGCGCATCCGGGCTCGCCTGGCTATTCACCTGAGGGGCATCCACCGGCAGGGCATCCAGGTCGGTATGCAAATCGGCTTCCAGCGGATGCGACGCCTGTTCGCGCTGTTGCTCGAACAACTGCTTGATCGCTTGGTTCAGGCGGGTTTCCACAGTGGCGTCGATACGGCTGAGTTCGCTTTCCACCCGGCAACCGCCAGGCAGCAAGGAAGCGTCTTCGAGAATCCGCCAACTTTCTTCGTGACGCTCACGCAGGGCCTTGATCATCTCGAAGTCTTGCGGATTAAGGTGAATGCGGATATTGCCGGTGCCCATCGGCAGCAGCTTGAGCGCCTCGCTGAGCACTTGGCGAATCTGGCTGGAGTCGCTGACCAGTTCACGCTGAATGACCTGGCGCACCATTTGCCCAAGCAGGCCGACCATGGCTTCTTCAAGTTGCTGGTCTTGCCCGGCAATCGGCTCGAACAACTGGGTCATCAACTGCTCCAGCCCGGCCATTTTTGCGGCCAGGGCGATATCGGCTTCCTGCTTGGCTTTCAGCTGGCCGGCATGGAAACCGTCTTTCTCGCCAGTGGCAAAACCTTCGTTGTAGGCATCCTGACGGATCGCCTCCAACTCATCCAACGTCAAGGGTTTGACGTCTTCCAGGGCCACCTCTTCGCTTTCGGCCGGCACCTGCTCACCCGTATCAACAGGCTGCTCGGACGCCTGCTGTTCTTCTGGCTCAGGTATTTCGACTTCCGGGTCGAAGCTGGGCAGCGCCCACACATCAACGCCCTTGAGGTCCTTGGCGCGAATCAGCTCGCTGGGTGGCTCTTTGCTGGACATGCGTTAGACCATTTCCTCGCCGCCTTTGCCGCCCAGGACAATTTCCCCGGCTTCGGCCATACGCCTGGCGATGGTGAGGATTTCCTTCTGCGCGGTTTCCACGTCGCTGACGCGCACCGGGCCTTTGGCTTCCAGATCGTCGCGCAGCAGTTCGGCGGCACGCTTGGACATGTTCTTGAAGACTTTTTCCTTGATCGCCTCGTCGGCGCCCTTGAGCGCCAGCACCAGCACGTCCGAAGACACCTCACGCAGCAGCGCCTGGATACCACGGTCGTCGACATCGGCGAGGTTGTCGAAGACGAACATCAGGTCTTCGATCTGGCTGGAGAGGTCTTCGTCGACTTCGCGGATCGAGTCCATCAACTGGCCTTCAACCGAGCTGTCGAGGAAGTTCATGATATCGGCGGCACGCTTGACCCCGCCGAGCGCGGCGCGGGTGGTGTTGGAGCTGCCGGAGAACTGCTTCTCGAGAATCTGGTTGAGCTCCTTCAGCGCCGCCGGTTGTACGGTGTTCAGCGACGATACGCGCAGAACGATATCCAGACGCACCTTGTGGTCGAAGTGGCCAAGCACTTCGCCGGCCTGGTCTGGGTCCAGATAAGCCACCACGATGGCTTGAATCTGCGGGTGCTCGTAGCGAATCACGTCGGCTACGGCACGCGGCTCCATCCACTTCAGGCTGTCCAGACCGCTGGTGCTACCACCCAACAGGATGCGATCGATCAAGTTGCCGGCTTTGTCTTCGCCCAGCGCCTGAGTGAGCATCTTGCGGATATAACCGTCAGCACCGACGCCCAGGCTGGTCTGATCGCCGACGATGTCGACAAATTCGCCCATCACTTGCTCAACCTGCTCGCGCTGAATATTGCGCATACCGGCCATAGCAACGCCGACCCGCTGTACTTCTTTCGGCCCGAGGTGACGCAGTACTTGAGCGGCGTCGGTTTCACCCAACGACAACAGCAAAATCGCGGCCTTGTCGACCTTGCTCAATTTAGTGGCGGTTCGATTGTCACTCATCGGCGTTAATCCAATCCTTCACAACCTGAGCTACGCGGCCTGGGTCTTCAGCGACCAGGCCCTTGATGGCGTTCAATTGTGCATCATACCCCTCACTCGGGCTCGGCAGGAGGATGCTTTGCGGGCCGCCGAGGCTCACGCGATCCTCGGCCAGATCACCGCCCAGCGCGCCCATTTCACCCAGCTCGACATCGCCACCGCGACCATCGCCCTGGCCGCGACCGCCGCCAGTGATGTTATTGAGCACCGGACGCAACACACCGAATACCAGCACCAGGATAAACAGCACGCCGAGCACTTGTTTGACCACGTCCCAGAACCACGGTTGGGTGTAGAACGGAATTTCGATCATTTCCTCGCCCAGCTGGGCGGAGAATGGCGTATTGATCACGCTGACACTGTCACCCCGGCTGGCGTCGAAGCCTACCGAGTCCTGCACCAGGCGGGTAAAGCGCGCCAAGTCATCACTGCTCCACGGCACCCGGGTGGTTTCGCCGCTGGCGGCATCGATCTTGACCTGATCGTCCACCACCACCGCTACCGACAACCGACGCAGACGGCCCTGCTGTTGTTTGGTGTAGCTGATCGAGCGATCCAGTTCGAAGTTGCGGGTGGATTGCTCGCGCTTGTCGGCCGGATACGGCGCCAGCATGGCCAGACCGGTGGCCGGGTCGATGATCTGCTCACCATTGACGTCCAGCAGCGGCTGCCCCGCGGCAACCGGGCCAGGCACCGCAGCCGCGCCGCCGGCTTGCTCAGGCGCTGCCGCCGCACCTGGCGGCTGATTGGCCAGGGCACCCGGCACACCTTGTGGCGGCAGGCTGCTGGTGCGTTGTTCGTTGACCGACTGCTCACTGCGCAGCGCCGGTTGATCGGGGTTGAACATCTCCGAGGTGGACTCCACCGCACTGAAATCCACATCTGCCGACACTTCGGCCTTATAGCGACCCGAGCCCAGTACCGGTTGCAGGATGTTGTGCACGCGCTGGGTAAACAGGCTTTCCATACGGCGGCTGTAATCGAACTGTTTGCCGGCCATGGTCAGCTCGGACATTTCCTGAATATCCGAGAGCAGGTTGCCCTTCTGGTCGACTACGGTGACCTGGGCCTTGTCCATTTCCGGCACGCTACTGGCGACCAGATTGACGATCGCCATCACCTGACTCGGCTCCAGGCCGCGCCCGGAATACAGTTCAACCAGCACCGAGGCGCTGGGCTTGCGCTCATCGCGAACGAATACCGAGCTCTTCGGAATAGCCAGATGTACGCGGGCCGCCTTGACGTTGTTCAGGCTGGAAACGGTGCGCGCCAGCTCGCCTTCCAGACCGCGACGGTAACGGGTGGCTTCCATAAATTGACTGGTGCCAAGGCCTTGCTCCTGGTCGAGAATTTCAAAACCGACGCTATTGTCCTTTGGCGCAACGCCAGCAGCCGCCAGGCGCATGCGGGCGCGAGCCAAGTCACCAGACTTGACCAGCAGCGCGCCGGAATTGGGTTCCACGGTGTATTTGATATCAGCGGCGGACAGCGTCTCCATCACCTGGGACGCATCCATACCGTCGAGGCTGCCATACAGCGGCTGATAATCGGGCTGCTGCGACCACAACACCACGGCAAAACCGATGGCCACGCTGGCGGCCAGACCGACCAGCAGGCCGATCTGGCGCAACATCGACATATCGGCGAGGTTTTCCAGAAAGGTCAGGCCAAACAGCGGCTTCTTCGGATCATCACCGCCAGTGGTGGCAGGTACGTTTGCAACGACGGCTTCAGCCATGATTCAGCCCTACCCTTAAACCGGCATCTGCATAATGTCTTGATAAGCCTGAACCAGCTTGTTGCGCACCTGGGTCATGGCCTGCATGGAAACGCTGGCTTTTTGCGAGGCGATCATCACGTCCGTCAAATCCACGCCGCTAGTGCCCATTTCAAAGGCGGTTGCCAGCTTATTGGAGGCCTGCTGGGTTTCGTTGACCTTGCCCACGGCCTGCCCGAGCATCTCGGAAAAGCTCGGCGCACCGGGCTCCGGCGTGCTGGTGACAGGCTTCTGACGCGCCATGGCGTCGGCCTGCATGGAGCGCATCTCCAGCATCAAGCGATTGAATTCAACACCCTGGCTCATCTCTACCTCCACTGGCCGCGGTTTTTTGACGCTTCGCGGCGTTTGCAGAGGTATTGCAACAAGGGTGCCAGATTATCGAACCGGCGCTTAGCGCCTATTTACGCGCTTGCGAGCGGATATACAGCGCTTCGACCTTCTCCCTTGCCCAGGGCGTCTTGCGCAAAAAGGTCAGGCTGGACTTGATGCTCGGGTCGCTCTTGAAACAGCGGATATCAATCCGCTCGGCCAGGCCGTCCCAGCCGTACTGGGCAACCAGGGCGGTGAGAATGGCTTCAAGGGTCACGCCATGCAGTGGGTTTTTCGGTGATTGAGTCATGCAGAACCTGTTTTTGCGGCAGCTCGATGGACAATGCCTGCCACCTTAGCCAAGCGCGCACCTGACGCAAAGCCCAAAGGCGACACAGCGACTTTTGCGGGCCCATAAAAAAGCCGGCCCAACACCAAAGGTGTGGGCCGGCGAAGCACTATCGGGTCGCACGCACATCGCCGCGAAATCGGTCCGCGGGGCAACTGAGCGACCAGTCAGTTGCCGGGTATTTCAAACCATCAGACCGACTGGTATTCCTTCTCGGCTTCGTCGAAGCGCTTGATCATGCTGGCCGAAGGGCCGCTACCGATCTTGCTGAACACCAGGATGGCGATGGTGGCGAAGATAAAGCCCGGGATGATTTCGTACAGGCCCAGGTGGCCGAGGAAATTCTTCCACAGGATTACAGTCATGGCGCCGACCAGCATGCCGGCCAACGCGCCGTTGCGAGTCATTTGCTTCCAGACCAGCGAGAGGATCACCACCGGACCGAACGCAGCACCGAAACCTGCCCAGGCGTAGGACACCAGGCCCAGTACGCGGTTTTCCGGGTTAGCAGCCAGCATGATGGCAACGATGGCAATCAGCAGCACCATGCCACGGCCAACCCATACCAGCTCGACCTGCGACGCATCTTTACGCAGGAAGGCTTTGTAGAAGTCTTCGGTCAAAGCACTGGAGCACACCAGCAACTGGCAGCTCAGGGTGCTCATGACCGCAGCCAGGATGGCGGACAACAGGATGCCGGCGATCCACGGGTTGAACAGCAGCTTGGCCAGTTCGATAAACACGCGCTCAGGGTTCTCGGTCACCGGGCCAGCGAGGTCCGGGTTGGCAGAGAAGTACGCAATACCGAAGAAGCCCACAGCCACGGCGCCTGCAAGGGTCAGGATCATCCAAGTCATGGAGATGCGACGGGCTGCCGGGATCGACTTCACCGAATCAGCGGCCATAAAGCGCGCGAGGATATGCGGCTGGCCGAAATAGCCCAGGCCCCAAGCCATCAGCGAAATAACGCCAACAAAGGTCGCGCCTTTGAGCATGTCAAAGCTGGTGGCATCTTTCAGTTCAATCGCCGCAAAGGTCGCATCGGCACCGCCGGTGGCAATCAGCACCACGATTGGGGTGAGGATCAGGGCGAAGATCATCAGCGTGGCCTGCACGGTGTCAGTCCAGCTCACTGCCAGGAAACCACCGATAAAGGTGTAGGCGATGGTCGCCGCAGCACCGGCCCACAGCGCAGTCTCGTAGGACATGCCGAAGGTGCTTTCGAACAGGCGGGCACCCGCTACAACACCCGAGGCGCAGTAGATGGTGAAAAACACCAGAATCACCAGGGCGGAGAAGATGCGCAGCACGCGGCTGCTGTCTTCAAAGCGGTGGGTGAAGTAATCCGGCAGGGTCAGAGCGTTGCCGTTGTGCTCGGTCTGCACACGCAGACGGCCAGCAACGAACAACCAGTTCAGGTAAGCGCCGACAATCAGGCCGATGGCGATCCAGCCTTCGGATAGACCAGACAGGTATACCGCGCCCGGCAAGCCCATCAGCAGCCAGCCGCTCATGTCCGATGCGCCAGCCGACAAGGCGGTGACGAAACTACCCAGGCTGCGACCGCCCAGGATGTAATCGGAAAGGTTCTTGGTACGCATGTACGCGAACAGGCCAATCAGCACCATGAGCGCGATGTACACCACGAAGGTGACGAGCATCGGAGTATTTGCAGTCATTGGGGAGCTCCCCTCTTGATTGTTGTTATTCAAGCAACAGGGATAGCCCCATTGCCAACGTGGCATTGCACGCCTGCCTATGCAGGTGAAGCCGCTTACCGCAACCGAGGCACAAAAGCCCCAATACAATAACGGGCGCATGCCGCATGACAGTCGCCCGTAAAAATTCTTGCTCAGCGCAGACTGCACAGGCGCACTTTCAAAAAGGCCAGACGGGCGATTACGGTCGCACCTGTCCTTTATTCGCTCACTGCCTGTATTAGATCTAACCCAGCGGCAGAGGTTTACCGAAGCATCTTGTGGGCAGAAACCTGCGCACCGCGTAAACCGAGCACGGAATTTAGTGGCAGAGGCATGACCGCTTCTTACAAAAAACTCTGGAGTTTTTGCAAAAAACTCCAGGCACAGGAACTTACTGCAAACAGCTGTTTAAAGCGCAAGGCCAAAGATTTCGCCAATCAAGGCCATCCATCGTCACTTATACCGAGTGTGTAACGGCCATCTAGACTGCATCCATAAGGCTGGAGGTGTGTGTTGCAGAGCGAAGCATCCGATTACTCAATCTACCGACGCGTCGTCTCGCAGTTAATGCAGGGCGAAGAGCAATTGCCCAGCCTGCCGACCATTACCCTGGATATCCGCCGCGCCCTAGGTGACTCGAATATTTCCCTGAATGCCCTGGTGCGTTTGATCAGCCGCGACCCAGCTCTCAGCGCCATGCTGATGAAACATGCGTCCAGCGCACTGTATCGCCACAGCCTGGCACCCAAGACGCTGCGCGAAGTGATCGGCCTGCTCGGCATGACGGAAGTCGACCGGATCACCATGGTGCACAGCATCAAAAGCCTGTTTACCCTGCACAGCCCTGGGCATAAGCGGCTGTTTGTCGATGCCTGGGAGCGCTTGGTAATCAAGGCTAGCACCAGTGCGATGCTAGCCCGCCTGCTGGGCCATGTGACAGCCGAGCATGCCCTGCTGGCCAGCCTGCTCAGTGAAGTAGGCACCCTCGCCGTGCTCTCGGCATTCAGAAATGAAAGCGTAACCCCCTCCAGCGAGCTGTACTACAAGCTGTGCCGCGAATACAGCAAATCACTCGGCATTATCGTGCTGAAGAAATGGTCGGTGCATAACGAATATATCGAGATCATCCGCGACACCGGCAACTGGCAACGCAGCCCCGGGCATAGCCTGCAATTGCTCGACCTGGTCAACCTGGCGCTCTACCACGCCATCAAGGAACGCACCCCAGATGCCGACCTGCCGCCACTGCAGGAGCTGGCGGCTTACCAGAAACTGATGCCACCGCAGGACTTTATCGGTGAGAACGGCGAACTCAGCCTGGTGATCAGCCACCGCGCCGATATTCTGGCTATCGCGCAGACCTTGCGCTGAGCGATATTCGCGCAGTAGAACGTGCCAGCGCACTATTCTGGCGTCAATCCACCGCCGCGCGTTATCAATGCAACTCTCGAACATCCGCCCCAAAGCGCGGCCTGTCGCTGTTTTAGTAACAATAGCAACGTGCCATCAGTACATGGCATTGCTCATGCATAAATGCCACTCACAACGATCATTTCGGCAGAGCCGCTCTGCCAGGCAACGGCGCCTGAACTCACTGCAATTTGCTTTGCAGGATTTCAGGCGTTTTTTTTGGCGCCAACAGCTACGGCACTACCGGAGAAACCCACGGATGAACTGGCTTACCTATCCCGCGCTGTTGTTGCTGCGCGCACTGGGCGTTGTCGGCATGCAGTGCAGCCTGCTCGGCATCACCCTGGTCGGCATTGCCACCACGGTGCTATGTCCAACCCATTTCGCTGCGTCGATATGGGCCTTGCTGGCCTACCTGAGCATTGCCAGCCTGTACTTGCTGTGGCGCGAAGTACTGCAGCTGCAACGTTACTGCGACGCATCGGTGCAACAGACCGGCCGGCAGGCGCCGCGTACTAACGAGTGGCAACTGCTACAACCGATTGGCCGTAGCCTGCAGCAGTGCTTGCAGCGTGAACAGCGCCAGCAACAGCTGCTGCAACAACGCCTGGACGAGATCGCCCACTCCTCTCAGGAACTCGAAAAAAGCGCCGAGCTGGTGACTCGCAATGCCGGAAACCAGAGCGACTCAGCCAGCATGGCCGCCGCCGCAGTCGAGCAATTGAATGTCAGCATCGTACAGGTGGCGGCACTGGCCGATGAATCGCGGCAGACCAGCCTGGTAGCCAGTGAGCAGTTGACCGACGGTATCGACCGCCTCACCGAGCTGGTGCAGCAAGTCGCGGAGATGACCCGCCAGGCGCAGGCCACCAACCAGCTGATCCAGCAACTGAACAGTAACTCGCACACCATCAATGAGATGTCCGGCACTATCCGCAGCATTGCCGATCAGACCAACCTGCTGGCACTGAACGCCGCCATCGAAGCCGCGCGTGCTGGCGAGAGCGGTCGAGGTTTCGCCGTGGTCGCCGATGAAGTACGCCGCCTGGCGATACACAGCCAGGAGTCAGCGGCAGAGATCGGCCGCAACATCCACTCGGTGCAGCAGCACATCCAGGGCGCCACGTTGCAGGTCGCCAACCTTAGCGAGCTGGCCCAGCGCGGCGCCCAGAGCTCTGAGGCTGTGCGCCACTTGCTCAACCAGGTCCAACAGTGCACCCGGCGACTGACCGAGCAGGTAGATCAGGTAGCGGTCAGCACCGAACAACAGGGCAAGGCCGTAGCTGAGATCGCCGAACTGGCCGACCACGTACGCCAAGGTAATGCCGACAACCTGCGCGCGGCCGATCAGGCTCGCAGCATCGCCCATCATCTGGCTCATCTGACAGGGTAATCAGCATGGATGGCTTACACGGATTCACTCTGCTCGCCTGCGTCGCCACCCTGACCGTAATCGGCCTGGCGCTCTACGGTATGCACCGGCGCTTGTTGCGCCAGAAACAAGCACGCATTCAAACGAACATCCGCCAACTAGTGCTGCTGCGCGCATTGCTCGCCGACTTGCAACGTCATCGCGGCCTGAGCCATGCCGTGCTCTGTGGCGACACCAGCATGAGCCAAGACCTGGCCAACATGCGCCAGCAGCTGGACCGACATATCCGCGACGCCCAGACACTCAGCAGCAACCAGCGCGAAGCTTGGAACAGCCTGATTGATCATTGGTCGCGCCTGCGTGAGGGGCATAGTGCTGACCCAGCGAACAACTTGGCCCAGCACCACCTGATCATCCGCAACAGCATCTTTCTGATGGAGGATGTCGCCAGCGAAGTCGACCTTAGCGAGGGTCGAGCGGCGCTAGCATATCTACCGTGCATCTGGCGCGAAGTGGTACAGGCTGCGGAATGGGCGGGCCAGGCCCGCGCTCTGGGCACCGGCATTGCCGCCGCCGGACAAAGCAATGTCGAGCAGCGCGTGCGGTTGCGTTTCCTCTACCAGAAAATTCAACTCCTGGCCGATACGGCCTTCGCCACCCTGCACCGGCATACAGCCGAACATCCGCAGCGCGACGCCTTCCGCCTGGCTCAGCGGGAACAGGTAGTGACGAGTTTCTTGTACTGCATTGAGCAGGAATTGCTCGGCCAGGAACAACCGCACATCGCCGCAAAAAGCTACTTCCAACGCGCTACCCAGGCCATCGACGAGCTGTTGGCGCTGGTCGATACAGCGTTGGCTCAGCTGCAGCCAGAACAGAACTCAAGGTACTGAATAGCGGCCAGGCGCAACGCTACAGCAGCAGTCGCAGACAGCGCTCAGCGATCAATCACCTGCGCACGCATGGGCGCAAGCCGCGCCAGCAGGCGGTTTTGCGCTGGCATGGGCACGCCCTGGGCGCTCATTGCATCCTGCAGGTTTTCCACCAGGGCGTTGAAGTCACTGGGTGTGAGGTTCTGGCCCTTGTGGCTTTCTTCCATGCTGTCGCCGGTGTAGGTGCACGGGCCGCCGGCTTCAACGCAGATCTGCTCCACCAGCTTGTCGCGCAAGCGCACGATGTCGATGTTCTCGAAATGCCGAACGATGCGCGGGTCGGCGGCAATATTCAGCAGCATGCCTTCGACGATGCGGGTAATCCCAGCCTGCTCGCCCAGGTCGCGGTACAGGCTGTCGTCTTTGGCCGGCTGCTGGGCACAGGCCGCCAGGCTCAGAACAACCACCAGCAACAGACTGCGCATACTTAGAAACTCCCCTGCACGGACAGGTAAACCCCGTCCTGATTGTCCAGCGTGGCGATTTCCCCCAGACGCGCATAGGCCAGCACCACGGCCAGATTCTTGTTGGGGAAGTAACCGAGAAACAGATCGGCCCAGTCACTTTCGCCGGCAAAGCTTAAGTTGTCCGGCTTCTCGCGATACTCCACACCCAACGCCCAGCGCGGGTTGAACAGCACGGCGACTGAGCCTTCCTTGAGCACGGAATGGCGATCACGGCGATCCCCACCAAAACCCAGCAGACCCAGCTCGTTGGCCCGACTGTAACGCAGACCGCCATTGAGCAGCAGGTTGTAACCAAAGGCGCCGCCGAGGATCAGCCGGCTGGCGCTGATATAACCCTCGGTGTCTTCACTGCGCTGGGCGCCCACCAGGCTGGGAATCAGAAAATCCTTCTGGCGTTTGTGTTGAATACCCAGCGACACCTGCGGCAGCTGGTCGTAAATCAGGTCGCCAAACAGGCGCAGCTTGAGGCCGAAGATATCCTGGCTCAGGCTGTTTTCCGGCAGATTCAGGTCGCGCGCCAGGGTGCCCAGATCAAAACGCTGACGGGCGTAGGACAGCTCGATACGGTTATCGAAGGCTACGCCAACACCGGCCACATCCAGGCGGTAATCTCCGGTTTCCACCCGCGTAGCGAATACATCCGCGCCCCACTCGCCGCGCTCGCCATAGCCGGACAGCACCGCCCAGGGTGTAATCCCGCCACCTGCCGCACCTTCAATGCTGCTGGCGCCACCCGTGGCCAGCAAGCGGCCATCGGCCCAGGCCAGGTTGGCCAGCAGGCCAAGCAACAGGGCAATGCAGCGTGGCAGTTGAGTCATGGTCAATGCACCAGGGTCGAGGAGGCATGGGTGTATTGCGCCATCCAGGTTTCAAAGGCTTGCGCCGCCAACGGCCGACTGATCAGGTAACCCTGAGCGGTATCGCACTGCCAGCGCCCCAGCAGTTGCAGGCTGCGCTCGAACTCAACGCCCTCGGCAACCACTTTGAGGCCCAGGCTGTGGCTCATCTCGATGGTCGAGCGCACGATTACCGAATCCTCGCTGGCATCGTCCAGGTCACGGATAAACGACTGATCGATCTTCAACTCCTGCACCGGCATGCGCTTGAGCTGCGCCAGGGACGAGTAGCCTGTGCCAAAGTCATCCACCGACAGGCTGATGCCGCACGCCCGCAGATCATGCAGCACCTGCAAAGCAAGCTCGGGATTAAGCATCACCCCGCTTTCGGTAATTTCAAAAATCAGCTGCTCGGCCGGCACCTGGTACTCGGCCAAGAGTTTGCTGACCCGCGCTGGTAACTGTGGGTCGATCAGGTCTTCGGTGGAGATATTCAGCGACACCTGCACGCACAGGCCGCGCCCAGCCCATTCGCGTAACTGGCGCAGGACTTCCTCGATCACCCAGGTAGTCAGCAGCTGGATGCTGCCGGTGCGCTCGGCCAGCGGAATAAATTCCCCCGGCGAAACCATGCCCAGTTCCGGATGCTGCCAACGCAGTAAAGCTTCGGCCTGGCGCACCTGGCCGGCGGCAATGTCCAGCTTCGGCTGGTAGTGCAACAGCAGCTCGGCCTTGCCCGGCGCATGGCGCAGATCACGAATCAGGCGAATCTGCCGCTGCTGGGCATCATCGCGGCCGCGCTGATAGACCTGCAGATGGCTGGGCATGCCGGCGGCATCCTGCATGGCGATACTTGCCCGGCGCAGCAACTCTTCCGGGGCGTTGCCATCGACCGGGTAGCTGGCAATGCCGATGCGGCAATCCAGGGCGAAATCATGGGTGGCGACGCGCAGCGGCTTAAGCAGCAGCTGCTGCACTTTGTCGGCAATGCCCACGGCGCTATCGCTGTCGGTATTTTCCAGCAGCAAGAGAAACTCATCGCCAATAATCCGCGCCACGCTATCGCCAGGGCGCAGAATCGCCTGCAGGCGTCGGCTCAGCTGCTGCAACGCCAGGTCGCCGCCCTCCGCGCCCAGGCTTTCATTAACCGCACGAAAATTCGCCACGCCCAGGTAAAGCAACGCCGTCGGCCGACCGGCGGTGATCGCACTGCCCAGACGCTCCAGCGCCAGAGTGCGGTTGGGCAGACCGGTCAGCGCATCATGCAGCGCGTTGTGCGCCAGTTGCCGCTCACGCTCGGCAATGCCTTGCTGCATGGCCTTGAAGGCGGTGGCCAAACGCCCCAACTCATCACCGCGCTGCAGATCTAGGCTGGCCTGATAATCGCCCTGGCGCACCCGCTCGGCGACGGCCGCCAATTGCTGCACTGGCTGCGACACTGAACGCGCCAGCAGCAAGGCGCCACCCAATGAGGCAGTCAGCGCCACCAGAGCAATCAGCAAAATATTTTGATCCAGCGGCGCAAACGCCTGCTGCGCCTGACTCAGAGACTTGTGCAGCAGCGCGCGCACTTCAAAGCCGTCACCACTGGCCAGTACCAGGGTTTGATTGAGGTAAGACTCGTCACCGATCAGGCTTACCGCATCATTAGCCAGTTCGGCCATGCTGCCTTGCAGTTGCTCACGCTGCGCCGGCTGCAGGGTGCTGATCCAGATATCAGCCGCGCCGTCCTGGGTCGCCAGCAGGGTCAGGTCCAGGTGAGTCAGCTCGCGCAATTCGGCGGCGAATACATCATCAACTTGAAAGCCCATCATCACCCGGGCAATCGGCAGCGGCGCGGTGACCGTGGCCTGCACCAACAGGTAGATCTTGTCGGCAATCGGCATCAGGAATATCTGCACGCCCTCGCGCTGGCGCTGCATCACCTGGGCACTGAGGCGCTGGGCGGTTTCGCCACTGATCTGCCGATCACTGCTGACCTCCAGATTGCCATCCAGCCCCAGCATCATCACTGCGCTGGCGTTGATCCGCGCGCCGTGGTTGGCCAGGGCCGAGCGAATGGTCTCGGTGTCGCCACTGGCAACGGCATCCTTGAAACCAAAATCGGCGGCCAACACCTGCACCGCATCATGCAACTGGCGGCCACGCACTTCGAGCAACTGCTGAAACACCAGACTGCCGACATCCAACTGCTCACGGGCCTGGCTGCGCACGGCAGCACTGGTGGCGGTTTGCACGGCCGCATAGAGCGCGCCGATCACCACCAACAGCAGCAATACCAGTACGCCGGCGATGCGCGCCTGAAAACTATTGCGCAGCATCGCGAGCCTTCTTGAACGCATCACCAAAGGCGCTGGCCGGCGCACTCGGCGCTGCCTGGATGGCTGGCGCCTGCATGGCCAGGGTAAAGCGCTGCTGGCTGCCGGCCTCGGTCAGCTGCACCTGGCCGGCAGCCTGCGGCAACATATCCGGCGCTTGCGGGTGCCACAGGCTGACCGTATACGCCCCTGCCGGCAGCTGCTCCAGATTCAGCTTGCCCTGCGCATCGCTAACGGCAAACCAGGGATCGTCGGTCACGTAGACATAACCCACCATCCAGTCGTGGATATTGCAGCCCAGCACTACTACGCCGGGCTTGTCGAAAATCACCGGCTCGCTCGGTGTGCCCTGGTACAGACGCAGTTCAAAGCGCTTGGCCAGGGAGAACGAATAAACGTGATGACGGATATTGTCGCTATTGGGAAATGACACCGAGGTGCCGCTGCGCACGGCCAGCACATTTGGCGCGAACTGCTGCGAGCGCTGATCCATCACCGCAGCAGCAGGTGCAACCTCAGGTGCAACCGCGCTACGCAAACTGAGCACGGCATTGGCCAAGGGTTGCCCTTGGTCATCCACCAACTCAGCTTGCAATCTGGTGGCATGCAGCGGTGCACTGAACAGCAAGATGCCGAGCAGTGAAAATGCGAACAATAGGTGGAGGTGTTTGCTCATCAAGACGACTCGTACTTTAGGGGCACACTTGAAGTGGACAGCATTCTTGCCCAGGCACAGTAAATGTCTATGTGTGCCACAGCTTAGTCGCCAGCGTGAAGAAGTTCACCTTTGATCGGCGGCGCCCGCCTGCTGGGCCCCGCCATCCAAGACGACCAGCGCGTGTTTACTCGGCGCTGCGCAGGCGTTTCGGGGTTAGGCCCAGGTAGCGGCGCATGGCGGTGGTCAACGCGCTCTGGCTGGAAAAACCACACTCTTCGGCGATACGGATCAGCGGCAGGCCGCTCTCGCGCAATAGCCGCACGGCGCGGTCCAGGCGGGTTCTCAATAGGTACTGATGCGGCGTCAGGCCGACGCTGTCCTTGAACTGCGCATGGAAATGACTGGGGCTCAGGCAAGCCACCTGCGCCAGCTCAGCCACACTGATACGTCGCGCCAGGTGCTTAACGATATAACTGTCGATCCGCTCCAGATTCAGCGCCCCCACGGGCCGCGCATGGGGTTCGCCAAACAGGCGCAGGTGCAAGGCGCGCAGCAGCACGCCACCCAGCGCGCGCGGCAACAGCGGATCGGTACCGTAACGTTCAAGCTCGGCGCCGGCATAGCTCAGCAGGTTCTGGAAGTCGGCGTCCAACTGCGGGTAACGCGGGGTTTCGAACAGGCGGGTCAGCAGTTGCAGGTCTTCGCTGGAGGTGCCCTGCTCATCCAGATCGATGATCAGCATGCGGTTATCGCCCATGCCGGCGAACTGGTGATCGGCATCCCCTGGCACCAGGCAGGCGCGCATCCGGCACACCTCGCCCCCTCGGCCGTTCACCTCAAATTCGGCACGCCCGGCCAGCGACAGCACCAGTTGATGATGGTCGTGGGTGTGCTCATGGGCCTGGTCATCAAGACGCATCAAACGCGCGTTGAACATGAAAAGTGCAACCCAGAAAGACAGAGGTGCAACTTTAACTCTTTGCCCGGTAAAACTGCAGCCCGCACGACAAATGGGCAGCGGCCGCACCAAAAATTCTCAGAGACATTAAACGCGCCCGTATATGGGGCAAATAGTCGGCCGCCAGTGGATTAAGGTCGCCTGAAATCGGGCCTTTGCGCGGCCTGGCAAGGGATTTGCTGCATGTACCTGCCCCCTTGCGCACCGTTCGGGTTCAGGAAAACATCTTATGGCCCTCAGCATTGCTCTCGCTCTGGCATTGGCGCTATTACTCGCCGGCCACTTCCTCAGCCAGCTTGCCGGCAAACGCCACCAGCAGCATCTCAACGAGCTGCAAGCTGCGTTGCTGCAACGCGCCATCGACCTGCTGCAGAACCTGCAAAAACACCGCGGCCTGGGCGCCCAGCAAGATTTGCCCAGCACCAGCCAGCGCAACGCCCTGGCCCGCCAGCTTGATCAACTCTGGCTGAACTGGCCCGGCGCAAGCCTCGCACTCGCCCCGTTGCAGCAGGACTGGCCACGTCTGCGGCGCAACCCGGCGGACTTTGCCGCGCATTGCCAGGTTATCGACGGCTTGCTGGCGGTTATCGCAACACTCGAAACCCGCCTGCATCAAACTGGCAACGCACACGTAGAGGGCATTGCCCAGGCCTGCCATGGCCTGGAAAACCTCGCCCGCCTGCGCGGCCTGAGCGTGCGTGCGGCCAATTACAGTCAATGCCCGCCAAGCCTGAAACAGCAGATTCAGCAGCTCTGCCTGGAACTGGAACAGTCGCCCGTCGGCGCATCTTTGCAGCAGGTGCTGCAACGCCTGGAGCATGAGCTGATCGACAGCCGCGACGTACGCCTGGCACCCCACGAATGTTTTGCCCTGCTCACACCGCTGATCGACGATTACGCCCAGCGCTTGCGTGCGCCATTGCAGGCGGCGTTTGCAGCCCGGGCTCCCGCAGAGCAGCCCTAGCGGCTATGCTGGCAGCCTCGACTTTCGCCAGGAGCTCACCATGTTTGCCCCCCGCCTGACAGTGGCACTCAGCCTTGCACTGCTCGCCGCCTGCGCGCAAAAGCCCAGCAGCGTGACCCTGGAGCAAAGCCAGCAGAGCAAATGCCCGCTGTCGCTGCACGTCGGCCAGCAATTCAATCTGCGCCTGCCCAGCAACCCCACCACCGGCTTCCGCTGGTTGCTGCGCGACTCCGCCCCGCAAGTGCTGAAAAGCCTCGGCCCCGAGGTTTACAGCAACCCGGAAGACGCCGGTCTGGTCGGCAGCGCCGGGGTTTCCACCTGGCGCTTCGAGGTCATCACGGCTGGCGAAGGCCAACTGGCCCTGACCTATGAACGCCCCTGGGAAGTCGGCGTAGTGCCCGCCCAGCGTTTCAACTGCACAATCAAGGCGCGATAACTGGCGCGAAATGCTGCTTTGACTGGCACCCACGGCGTGGCCAGTTAATTCGCGACACGCCATAGTGCTGGCCTTTCGAGCATCAAGGACAAGGCCATGCGTTATCTGCTGCTGGGTTTGCTGGGCGCTGCAGTTTTTCTCTATGCACGGCTAAGCGGCCTGAGCGAGCTGGGTCTGCTCAGCAAGGGCATCCCAGTAATTGCCCTGCTACTGTGGCTGAGGACTGCACCCAGCGGCCTGTATCGACGCTGGCTCAGCCTCGGCCTGCTTTGCTCATTGGCGGGCGATATCCTGCTCGACTGGCCCGATGATCTGTTTGTTTTCGGCCTAGGCGCCTTCCTTCTCGCCCATCTGGCCTATCTGCGCGCCTACCTGAGCGACTGCACGCAACCGGCCTGGCGAGCCCTGCTGCTCGCTCTGGCAACGGGCGGAACGATGTTTGCCATCCTAGCCAGCGCTAATCTGGGCTCACTGCTGATCCCCGTGGCCTGTTACGCCTTGGCGATCAGCGCCATGCTCTGGCGCGCCCTCGCCCGCCTTGACCAGCCCGGCCTGAACCGCAGCTCCACACGCCTGGCCGCCGCAGGTGCCGCCCTGTTTGTGCTGTCCGACAGTCTGATCGGCATCAACCGCGTTGTCGCACCCTTCGAGGCCGCGCCATTGGCGATCATGCTCAGCTACTGGTTGGGACAATGGGCCATTGCGGCCTCGGCCTTCAAACAGTCCGCTGAGCCATCGCCCATGCAGATTTGCGACCAATAACGGCAATCAAGGTTTGGCTATACCGCGCACTTGGCTAAAATGCCCGGCTTTATCGACCAGTGCGCAGCCATCGTGAGCAAACAGCCCGACCGTCTTTTCGCCCAACCCCTGGCCCAGGTGCCGGACTTCGTGTTCAACGAGGATGTGGTGCGGGTTTTCCCCGACATGATCAAACGCTCGGTGCCGGGCTACCCGACCATTGTCGAGAATATCGGCGTGCTCGCTGGCCGGTTTGCCCAGCCGCATAGCGTGCTCTATGACCTCGGCAGCTCCCTTGGCGCCGTGACCCAGGCGCTGCGCCGGCATGTGCAGATCGAAGATTGCTGGGTGATCGCCGTGGACAACTCCAGCGCCATGGTCGAGCGCTGCCGCGAATACCTGCATGCGCAGGATTCGATGTTTCAGGAGTTGCTGCCGGTTGAGGTGATCGAGGCCGATATTCTCGCCCTGGAGTTTCAACCGACCTCGCTGGTGGCGCTGAATTTCACCCTGCAATTTATCCAGCCCGAACAGCGCCTGCCCCTGCTCTCACGGATCCGCCAGGCCCTGCTGCCCGGCGGCGCACTGATCCTCTCGGAAAAACTGCGCTTCGAAGACCAGGCGCAACACGACCTGCTCGGCGAACTGCATATCGCCTTCAAGCGCGCCAACGGCTACAGCGAACTGGAAATCGCCCAGAAGCGCAGTGCCATCGAGAAGGTCATGCTGCCCGACAGCCTGGAGCAGCACCGCGAACGCCTGCTGGCTGCCGGCTTCAGCCAGGTGGTGCCCTGGTTCCAGTGCCTCAACTTCGCCTCCCTGGTTGCATTGCCATGATCAGCCGCCTCGACCTCGACGCCCTGCAAGCACAACTGGCCGGCACTCCACTGCAGGACTGGGCGGCCGACCTGCCTGGGCAGATCGACGCCAAGCTGGCGGTCGGCCATGGCGACCTGCCGCGCTGGTACGGCGCGGTACAGGCGCTACCGGAACTGAACGTCGAACAGCTCGAGCTGCTGCACAGTTTCAGCTTCAACGGCCACTGCGACGAGCCGACCCGCGCCGCACTGAAAACCGCCTTGCAGGGCCTGATCCCCTGGCGCAAGGGGCCCTTTCATCTGTTCGACGTACAGGTCGACACCGAATGGCGCTCGGACTGGAAATGGCAGCGGGTCGCTCCCTATCTCGACCTCAAGGGCAAGCGGGTGCTGGATGTCGGCTGCGGTAACGGCTACTACATGTGGCGCATGCTCGGGGCCGGTGCGGACAGCGTGGTGGGCGTCGACCCCAACTGGCTGTTCCTCTGCCAGTTTCTGGCGATGAAAAACTACCTGCCCGACCTGCCCGCCTGGCACCTGCCACTGGCCTTCGAGGAGCTGCCCGGTAAGCTGCAAGGCTTTGACACGGTGTTCTCCATGGGCGTGCTGTATCACCGCCGCTCGCCCATCGATCACCTGATCGACCTCAAGGACTGCCTGGTCAAGGACGGTGAACTGGTGCTGGAAACCCTGGTGGTGGAAGGCGATGCCCAGCAGGTACTGGTACCCGAGGACCGCTACGCGCAGATGCGCAATGTCTGGTTCCTGCCCTCAGTGCCGGCGCTGGAGCTGTGGCTGCGCCGCGCCGGCTTCGTCGATGTGCGCTGCGTGGATGTCAGCACCACCAGCGTGGACGAGCAACGCGCCACCGAATGGATGCGCTTCCAGTCGCTGCCCGAGTTCCTCGACCCGGCCGATCACAGCCGCACAATCGAAGGCCTGCCGGCCCCCTGCCGCGCCGTGCTGGTGGCACGCAAGCCCTGATCACTGTTGCCTGTCGTCACCGCGACGTCGGGCCGCTCTGCGCGCGGCGATTTCCCGCAGAGGCGCTGCCGCACCCTGGCTGACCGCATCCCGGGCATCGCCCAGGCGGGCGAGCCCGCGGGCTTCGAGCTGCAGCAAATGGCGCATCTGACGCCGCCAACGCCACGCGCCCAGCCAATCGACGATGGCATTCTGCAGATCCATCGGCCACATGGCCGGCATATAGAACTCCGTCTCGCGCAAATCGTAGGGGCGGCGGTTGACGGGTACTTTACGATCGTCTGAATCGCTCATGACTGACCCTCCCTATAAATAACAGCCGCACCTGAACCTGCTGCATGCAGGTATCGACACGACTTGAATCTAGGGTGAATCGCGCCTATCGTTTAGACAAACGACAATTTCATAACGCCAGGTTAAGAAATTATTAATGCATAAAATGAACATCCAACCTATCGCATCCGCGCCAACGTTGCAGCCGCTACTGGAAAGCGATGTGCTCAGGACCTTTGTCGGCATCGCCGAAAGCGGCAGTTTTACCCGCACCGCTGCACAGGTTTATCGCACCACGGCGGCCGTCAGCATGCAGATCAAACGCCTGGAAGAAACTCTGGGGCGCAACCTGTTCGTGCGCGAAGCCAGGCGGGTGCGTCTGACCCCAGACGGAGAAATGCTGCTGGGTTATGCGCGGCGTCTGCTCAAGCTCAATGAGGAAGCGGTCGCCCACTTTCTCGCACCGGCACTGACCGGCCGCGTCGGCTTCGGCAGCCCGACCGACCTCGGCAGCCGTGTACTGCCCGGGGTTCTGTCGATGTTCGCCCGCAGTCATCCAGCCGTGCAGGTGGACGTCGCAGTCGGCCGCAGCGCCGATCTGATCGAGAAACTGGACGCCGGTGAGCTGGACCTGATCCTGATCAACGCTGGCAACGACGGCCAGGACGACTCACGCGGCGAAATCATCTATTCCGAGGCGCTGGTCTGGGCAGGGCGCGAAGGTGGGTTGGCGGTGCAGCGCTCGCCCCTGCCGCTGGCCCTGGCGTATCCAGGCTGCGCCTGGCGCAGGACCGCACTGGACGCCCTCGACCGACTCGATCTGCCCTACCGCATCGCCTATTCCTGCGAACAGTGTGCCGGGCAGGAATCGGCCATGATCGCCGACCTGGCCGTGGCCCCCTTTCCCCGCAGCCTGGTCAGGTCACCACTAAGGCGCTTGGGCGAAGAACACGGCCTGCCGCCGCTGGGCGACTATCACATCAAGCTGCTGCGCGGCAGCAACCGGGGCGATGCGGCGGCTGCGCTGGCCGTCCAGGTGCTGGCGGCGTTCCGTGATCAGCACAATTGAGTGAGCTCATGGCGTGCTGATCGTGCGTAAACCCTTATCGTAGGAACGGGGGATGCAATCAGCCGCGCCCTGACGCCGCGACTACCAATGCCTTCATCTCCGCCACCGCCTGCTTAAAGCCGACAAACAAGGCGTGAGCCACCAGGGCATGGCCGATATTCAGCTCGTTGATCCCGGCAATCGCCGCCACCGGTTCAACGTTGTGGTAATGCAGGCCGTGGCCTGCATTGACGATCAGCCCATGCTGCAGGCCGCAGGCAACGCCGTCGCGAATCCGCGCCAACTCGCGCGCGGCTTCTTCTGGGGTATGCGCATCGGCATAGCGGCCAGTGTGCAGTTCGATAGCCGGTGCGCCGACACGCTTGGACGCCTCGATCTGCTGTAGGTCCGGGTCAATAAACAGTGACACTTCGCAGCCGATCTTGCTCAGGCGCTCGACTGCCGCACGAATCCGCGCTTCCTGCCCGGCCACATCCAAGCCGCCTTCGGTGGTCAGCTCCTGACGGGTTTCCGGCACCAGGCAGACGTGCTCGGGGCGGATGCTTTCGGCGAAGGCGAGCATCTCCTCGGTCACGCCCATCTCGAAGTTCATCCGCGTCTGCATGACTTCCTTGAGCAGGCGCACATCGCGCTCCTGGATATGCCGACGGTCTTCACGCAGGTGCACGGTAATGCCATCGGCACCGGCTTCTTCAGCATCCAGCGCGGCCTTGACCGGATCCGGATAACGGGTGCCACGAGCCTGGCGCAAGGTGGCCACATGGTCGATGTTTACACCCAGCAGAATACGATTGGCGTCAGTCACGGCTTGGCTCCTTGAGCGTCATAAACAGTTCGCGGCTGACCAGCGGTCGGCCGCCTAAATGGGGTGCCAGGGCCTGGCGCATCAGGCGTTTGGCGGCAGCCAGAGCACCCGGTGCTGTCCAATCGGCCTCGGCCATGGCCAGCAGTTCAGCGCCTTGAAACACACCTGGTTGCAGATGCCCTACCGGCACCAGCCCGGTTTCGGTCTGTAGTCGATATAGACCCGTCTCGGCTATGGGCTGACCTTCGCTGTCCAGATCCAGGGCAAAACCATAGCCCAGCTCATCGAGCAGGCGCCATTCAAAAGAGCGCAGCAGCGGCTCCAGAGCACGGCCTTGGGCCAGCGCCAGCACGGTCATGGCGTAGTGCTCGAAAACAGCGGGATGGGGGTCTTCGGCAGGCAGCAGGCGAATCAGCAGCTCGTTGAGGTAGAGGCCGCTGAACAGCGCCTCGCCCACCAGCAGATTGGGGATACCAGCAGGGTCAAGGCGGCCGACGTTCTTCAGCTCGCCACGCCCACGAAACTCGGCTTCCAGCGGAATAAACGGTCGCGCCAGGCTACCAGCCTTGCCCCGCGCCCCGCGCAATACAGCACGTAGGCGGCCTTGCGGGGTGAGAAAGTCCACCAACGCGCTGCTTTCACGGTAAGCGCGGCTGTGCAGAACATAGGCAGGCTGGCCAAGGGCAAGCATGGGCTTACTCACAAAAGCGGGCGCAGGGCGCGCCCGAGGGCGACTCAGATATTGTCGTAACCCAGAGAGCGCAGCGCGCGCTCATCATCCGACCAGCCACTTTTGACCTTAACCCAGAGGTTGAGCATGATTTTGGAGTCAAACATCACTTCCATATCCTTGCGCGCTTCCTGGCCGATACGTTTGATGCGCTCACCCTTGTCGCCAATGATGATTTTCTTCTGGCCGTCACGCTCTACCAGAATCAGCGCATGGATATGCAGGATGCGCCCGTCGCGCTTGAATTCCTCGATTTCCACGGTGATCTGGTACGGCAACTCGGCACCCAGCTGACGCATGATCTTCTCGCGCACCAGTTCGGCGGCGAAGAAACGACTGGAGCGGTCGGTGACCTGATCTTCCGGGAAGAAGTGCACACCTTCCGGCAAATGCTCGCCGACCAATTTTTCCAGGGTGTCGAGGTTATGCCCATGCTGGGCGGAGACTGGCACGATTTCGGCCTTCGGCAACTGGGTGGCCAACCACTCCAGATGCGGCATCAGCTCGGCCTTGTCTTCGATGCGATCGGTCTTGTTGATCGCCAGAATCACCGGACCTTCGACGTACTGAATACGCTCGAGCACCATCTGGTCCTCATCGGTCCAGCGGGTGCGATCGACCACGAAGATCACCACGTCGACATCCTTCAGCGCCGACGAGGCGTTCTTGTTCATATAACGATTGAGGGCTTTCTCGTTGTTCTTGTGCAGGCCTGGGGTGTCAACATAGATCGCCTGCACTTCGCCCTCGGTCTTGATGCCGAGCATATTGTGCCGCGTGGTCTGCGGCTTGCGCGAGGTGATCGCCAGCTTTTGCCCGAGGATGTGGTTAAGCAGCGTCGACTTGCCCACGTTGGGCCGGCCGACGATGGCGACATAGCCACAGCGTGTAACAGGTGAATCAGTCATTGCCATTCTCCACACCCAGGGCGATCAGCGCGGCAGCGGCCGCCACCTGCTCGGCTATACGCCGGCTGGCACCCTGCCCCAGGGTTTTATCATTAAGTAGGGTGATCTGACATTCGACCACGAATGTCCGACAGTGCGGCTCGCCCTGAATATCCGCCACTTCGTAACGTGGCAACTCACAGCCGCGCGATTGCAGAAACTCCTGCAGACGGGTTTTCGGGTCCTTGTTGGTGTCGACCAAGGTCAAGCTGTCCAACTCGGTGGTCAGCCAGGCCAGTACCCGCTCACGAGCCGCATCCATGCCGGTGTCCAGATAAATAGCACCAATCAGCGCTTCCAGAGCATCAGCCAGAATCGACTCGCGGCGAAAACCACCACTTTTCAGCTCGCCGGAGCCCAGGCGCAGGTACTCACCCAGATCAAAACCGCGAGCCAGAATGGCCAGGGTTTCGCCCTTGACCAGGCGCGCGCGCAGACGTGAGAGCTGCCCTTCGCGGGCCAGCGGAAAGCGCTGAAACAAGGCCTCGCCGGCGACGAAGTTGAGAATGGCATCACCGAGGAATTCCAGACGCTCGTTATTGCGCCCGGCAAAACTGCGATGAGTCAGGGCCAGGATCATCAGGTCCTGGTCCTTGAAGGTATAACCGAGCTGCCGCTCGAGACGGGCTAACGACGCACTCACGGCATACGCACGCGGAATTCTTTATCGAAACGCACGACCAGATCGATGTTTTCGATCAATGGCTCGCGTTTTTCGTATTTCATGTGCACACGAAATTCGTTGTTTTCGATTTTGACTTTGATCGCGTCCTGCATATTCAGATCACGGATGCTGTTGACCTGCATACCCTTGCTGATATGGCTATAGAATTCGTTAATGCTACGGACCTCAGCAGCCTTATCGGTCTCAACCGAGGTAATCATTTTCTCCAGCGACATATAGTCAAAGTAATGCGGCAATACCTTGAACGCCGCGCTGGCCAAAAAGGCGATTACTGCCAACACCATCAACCAACTAAGAATCGACATTCCCTTTTGCGAATGCGCAGATTTCATATTTGTCCCCATATTCGAGTTATGTGAAAGCCGTTACGGCTGGAGGCAAGACTATATATAGCCTGCGACGCTGCATTTAACAGCGTCGCAAATTCGTCAGCAGGTCAGTGAATCAGACCTACGCGGGAGAAGTTCGGCAGATTGCGCGACTTCGGGTCTGGCCAGCTCATCCAAATGGCGAAGGCTTTGCCGACAATATTCTGGTCCGGCACCATACCCCACAGCGGTTTGGGGATGGCGGGGTCATTCCAGTAGCGGCTGTCGTTGGAATTGTCGCGGTTGTCGCCCATCATGAAGTAATGCCCTTGCGGCACCACCCACTCGCGGCCTGGCTCAACCCGATAACGCTGCATTTCCTTACGGATCTGATGCTCGGTTTCACCTAGTTTTTCGCTGTACAGCGTCGCACTGCCCAGGCTACCGGGTTCATCGCCAATCAGCTGCTGCGCCACCGACTCACCATTGATGGTAAGGCGCTTATCACTGCTGTAGGCAATACGGTCACCGGCCAGGCCGACCACGCGTTTGATGTAGTTGATATTCGGATCGCTGGGGTAACGAAACACCATCACATCGCCACGTTGCGGATCGCCCACTTCGATCACCTTGGTGTCCAGCACCGGCAGGCGAATGCCATAGGCGAACTTGTTGACCAGAATAAAATCACCCACTTCCAAGGTCGGCTTCATCGAACCGGATGGAATCTGAAAGGGCTCAACCAGAAATGAGCGCAGCACCAGCACGATGGCCAGTACCGGGAAGAACGACTTGCCGTACTCCACCAGCAAAGGCTCTTTGTTCAGGCGCTCCACCACCGCTTCATCAGGCTCGCTGACCTGGCCGTGGTAGGTGCTTATAGCCGCTCGCCGGCGCGGGGCCAGAAAGATCAGATCGAACAACGCCAATGCGCCACAAACGGCAACGGCAATAACCAGTAACAGCGGGAAATTGATCGACATAGGACCTTAACTATCCAACCTGAGCACAGCGAGGAAGGCTTCCTGTGGAATCTCCACGTTACCGACCTGCTTCATGCGTTTTTTACCGGCCTTCTGCTTTTCCAGCAGCTTGCGTTTACGGCTAACGTCACCACCGTAGCATTTGGCCAATACGTTCTTGCGCAGCGCCTTAACCGTGGTCCGCGCTACGATCTGCCCACCAATTGCAGCCTGAATGGCCACGTCAAACATTTGCCGTGGAATCAGTTCTTTCATTTTTTCGGTCAACGCGCGGCCTTTATAGTGCGCGTTGTCCTTATGCACGATCAGAGCAAGGGCATCCACCTTGTCGCCATTGATCAGCACATCCAGCTTGACCAGATTGGCCGACTGATAGCGATCAAAATGGTAATCCAACGAGGCATAGCCGCGGCTGGTGGATTTCAAGCGGTCAAAAAAGTCGAGCACTACTTCGTTCATCGGCAGGTCGTAGCGAACCTGAACCTGGGAACCGAGGAACTGCATATCGCGCTGCACTCCACGCTTCTCGATACACAGGGTGATGACGTTACCCAAATGCTCCTGCGGCACCAGAATAGTGGCCTGCACGATCGGCTCGCGGAAGTCCTCAACCGAGGAAACATCCGGCAGCTTGGACGGGTTGTCGACGTAGATAGTCTCGCCAGTTTTGAGCACCACTTCGAAGATTACGCTCGGCGCGGTGGTAATCAGGTCCAGGTCGTATTCGCGCTCCAGGCGCTCCTGGATGATTTCCATGTGCAGCATGCCGAGGAAGCCGCAACGGAAACCGAAGCCCAGTGCATCCGAGCTTTCCGGCGAATACTGCAATGATGAATCGTTCAGGGTCAGCTTCTGCAACGCATCACGAAAATCTTCGAAATCGTCGGAACTGACCGGGAACAGACCGGCATAAACCTGCGGCTGGATACGTTTGAAACCGGGCAGCACTTCGACGTTCGGTGTGGCGGCCAGGGTCAGGGTGTCGCCCACTGGCGCGCCGTGAATGTCCTTGATGCTGGCGATGATAAAGCCCACTTCGCCGGCCTTGAGGTCAACTGTGGCTGTGTGTTTGGGGTTGAACACGCCAACGCTGTCGACCAGGTGCACCTTACCGGTGGACTTCACCAGCACTTTGTCACCCTTCTTGATCCGACCATGGCGCACACGCACCAGGGAGACCACACCCAGGTAGTTGTCGAACCAGGAGTCGATGATCAGCGCCTGCAGCGGCGCCTCGATATCACCAGTTGGCGCTGGAATGGTATGCACCAAACGCTCAAGCACCTCATCGACCCCCAGGCCGGTCTTGGCACTGCAAGCCACAGCATCGGTGGCATCAATGCCGATGATTTTTTCGATCTCTTCTTTGACCCGGTCCGGATCGGCCTGTGGCAAATCGATCTTGTTAAGCACCGGCATGACCTCTAGGCCCTGCTCGATGGCGGTGTAGCAGTTAGCGACCGACTGCGCCTCCACACCCTGACCGGCATCGACCACCAGCAAAGCGCCTTCACAAGCGGCTAGAGAGCGGCTGACTTCATAGGTGAAGTCGACATGCCCTGGGGTGTCAATAAAGTTCAGCTGATAGGTAATGCCATCTTTAGCTTTGTAATACAGGGTGACGCTGTGCGCCTTGATGGTGATCCCGCGCTCGCGCTCAAGATCCATGGAGTCCAGCACTTGGGCCTCCATTTCACGATCAGCCAGGCCGCCACACATCTGGATAAACCGGTCAGCCAGGGTCGACTTGCCGTGGTCAATGTGGGCGATGATGGAGAAATTGCGGATATGACTCAAATCACTCACGGATCAACACTCGAAAAGGTCGCAGGCGACTGCCCGCCGAAAATAGCCGCGAAGTGTACCCGAAAGCCACCTTGCACGTCATCAAGGCCGCGCCGCGCCGCTATGTAAATGACGACATGTAAAAGGGCGACCGAAGTCGCCCTTTTAGTCTGCCTGCGCCGTTAGTCGGCCAGTTTGAAGGTGATAAAGCTGGCACGCCCCTGGCGCAGCACGCGCATCGACACCGAACGATTCTTCGGCAGCGCCTGCGCCACCTCGGCAAAGGTCTTGGCTGAATTGATCGCCTGATTATTCAGGTGAGTGATTACATCACCCGGACGCAGGCCAATCAGTGCAGCGGGACCTTCCTGCACCTCGGAGATCACTACGCCACCTTTCAGATCAAGGCTCTTCTTCTGCTCTGCACTCAGCTCAACCACCTTGACCCCAAGACGATTACTGCTGCGCTCAACCCCTGGCGCAGGGTTGCCGGCCAAGGCTTCACCGTCTTCAGGCAACGCGCCAATGTTCAATTTCAGCTTCTTGCGCGCACCGTCGCGGACCACATCCAATTCGGCAGTAGTGCCTGGTTTAAGCGCACCGACCAGATGCGGCAGATCGGCAGACATGATGATTGGCTTGCCATCCAGGCTGAGAATCACATCGCCTACCTGCAACCCGCCTTCAGCAGCCGGCCCGTTCTCCAGCACCTGCGCTACCAGCGCACCGGCTGGCTTATCCAGGCCAAATGACTCGGCCAGATCCTTGTTCACTTCCTGAATGACTACGCCCAGCCAGCCGCGGCTGACCTTGCCTTCCGCCTTGAGCTGATCAGCCACATCCATGGCCACACTCATCGGGATAGCAAACGACAGGCCCATAAAGCCGCCGGAACGGGTGAAAATCTGCGAGTTGATACCCACTACCTCGCCGGCCAGGTTGAACAACGGCCCACCGGAGTTACCCGGATTGATCGCTACATCGGTCTGGATAAACGGCACATAGCTCTCGTTCGGCAGGCTACGGCCTTTGGCACTGACGATCCCAGCGGTAACTGAATGATCGAAGCCAAATGGCGAACCAATCGCCAATACCCACTCACCGACTTTCAGCTCTTCCGACTTACCCAGTTTGACAGTTGGCAGGCCAGCGCCCTCAACCTTGAGCAAAGCGACATCGCTGCGCGGGTCAGTACCGATCAGCTTGGCTTCCAGCTCACTACGATCCGACAGGCGCACGATGATTTCATCGGCATCGGCAATCACATGGTTATTGGTCAGCACGTAGCCATCAGCGGAAATGATAAAGCCCGAGCCCAGCGACTGGGCTTCACGCTGGCGACCGCCACCAGGCGCACGCGGCACCTGCGGGATATTGCGCTCAAAGAACTCGCGGAACATCGGCGGCATGCCTTCGAGATCAGGCATATTGAGCTGACCGCTGCCGGCGACTGTGCGATCCGGCATCTTCTGCCGGGTACTGATATTGACAACCGCAGGTGACGCCTGCTCAACCAGCTCGGTGAAATCCGGCAGGCTCGCTTGAGCAAACAATGCCTGCCCCATTAGCAACACGGCAAATAACGCAGTAAATGAAGATTTCAGACTAGGCTTAGACATACAACTCCCCATCAGGCCAGCAAAAGTCTTAAAACGCTGTTGCGACACTGCCAAGCAATGCACGCAACACCACAGGTTGCAAAGCCGGATCAGCGGCCGTAACACGACTGCGCCAACGCACTGCGCAGCAAGCAAACAGAAAACCGAACAGCGCACTGAGTATCACCCAGGGCTCGTTCAAACCCATTTGCTCAGCCAGTACAGCGGCAGTAAATAACCCAAGCAATGGCAGCAGATAAACCAGCAGCGAACCGCGCACCAGCAAATCCTCACGCACGCCGATGATGACCGCATCGCCAACATTCAGCTGCAGATTCGACAGTGCACGCACATAACCACGACGACCGCTCGCACCGAGTTGATCAAGCAAACCCTGGCCGCAACCGGCTTTTACGGAACAACTGGAGCAGGTGCTTTTACGCAGGGTTTCGACCCAGACAGCGCCAGGCTCAACCGCAACGACCCGCCCCTGCTCCTCAATCACTGCACCACCTCGGCTGCCGAACGCATCGATAAAGCCACTCGTTCAGCCGTACCCAGGGGTATTTCACCGACCACGGTGACCATGACATCACCATCATCGGTCTTCAACCTGCGCGAAACCGCCACAGTCGGACCGAGCTGAGTACGCACATCCTCAACGGCCGCGTCGCGAAGCGGCTCAATAAAGACGGAAAAACGAGCCAAGCCATCTTCATACACCTGACAAGCGACAGACTCATTCGATGCAGGGCTGCGGCGCTGGGTGACCGAACCCAGGCTAAAACCTGGCGGCAGCCAATCCGAGCGCCAGGCCTCGACCGTATCCACCGGAGAAGGAGCCAGACGCACCGGCCGACAGCCTGCGCCAGGCTCAAGGTTGGAGGCTGCAGGAGCTACGGTTTCTAGCTGGGTAAACTGGAAACGCTCAAGCAACTGCCCCTTGTCATTGACCAGCAAGGACTTGAGCGGTAAGCCGGTTTGCTGATCGAAGTGCAGTTCAATGCCGTAGCGATGCTGATCACGCGGCACCAGCGCCAATACGCTGGTCACCCGCCCCGCCACGCGAGACTTGCCCAGCACGCGAAGCTCATACCATTCACTCAGCTGCTCGGCATTTAGCGTCCGAGCAGGCCATAGCTGGCTGTCGACCACTTGATCGGCCAACGCACCGCTGGCGCACTGCACCTGACCATCGATGCGAATCACTTCCTGCGCGGAGCCATCCAGCTGCAGTAGGCGTTCGCGTAATTTGCCGTTCTCTTCAACGCGGTGCCAGATGCTGTGCGTCGAAAAACTGCCATTACGCTCGTAAACGAACGCGCCCTGAAAACTCTGCGTGCGCTCGGCATCCGCCAACCGCTGCAGCAAAGCCCGACCCTCATCAGCAGCTGCCGGCAATGCCAGCCAGCTACCCAACAACAGAACGCTTAAAGGAATAAAGCGCATGCGATTCCTTAACAACGAGCCGTTAACGGTTTTCCAGACTAGCTGCACGTGCGTAAGGCAGCGCACCTTCACTCGTACTCATGGCTGCTTGCTGCGCATGCTGGCGCAGATAGGCTGGTAAGCGCTGTTCATGCCAGCCCGGCTGACCTTGCCCTACGGCACTGGCTGCAGGAGCGGACTGCTCTTCGGAGGTATTGAAGCCTGCCAGCATGGCCGGCCCGTTGACCTGGGGAATATTCAGCGCCGGCTGAGTGGATTGCTGAGCCAACTGTGCACCGGTGATGTCGTCCTGGTTGTACAAACGCACACCTGCCAGCACTGCCACGGTAATCGACGCAGCAACAGCCAGGCGCCCGACGGTACGCCAAGGACCGCGCTGCTGCACTTGCGGCGCAACCGGAGCAGCCTCATCAGCCAGAGCGGCGGACACGGCAGCGGCAATATCCAGGCGCGGCTCAAGCAGCTCTTTATGCATAACCGCTCGAGCAATCTGGTAACGCGACCAGGTTGCCCGTATCTCAGGGTCATCGCTGGCCGCCAGCACACGTCTTAGTTCAAGTTCATCCGCTTGGTTATCCATCACCGCGGACAGCGATTCCTGTAGGGTTTCACGACTCATGGCGGTTCCTCTCTTGGCTAGCGCCGCTGTCTCAGGTTTCCTGCAGCAATGGCTGCAGGGATCTGTCGATGGCCTCACGCGCTCGGAAAATCCGCGAACGTACGGTACCGACTGGACATTGCATGACGCTGGCAATGTCCTCATAGCTCAGACCATCAAACTCACGCAAGGTTAGCGCTGTGCGTAAATCTTCCGGCAACTGCTCAATACTGCGGTGTACGGTGGCCTCGATTTCGTCGCGCAACAATGCGCGTTCTGGTGACTCGATGTCCTTGAGGGCATGGTCACCGTCATAGAACTCGGCATCCTCGGCACTTACATCATTGTCTGGCGGGCGCCGACCACGCGATACCAGATGGTTCTTCGCCGTGTTGATGGCGATGCGGTACAGCCAAGTATAGAACGCACTGTCACCACGAAAATTACCCAACGCCCGATACGCCTTGACGAAGGCTTCCTGCGCCACATCCTGTGCCTCATGGGTGTCATGCACAAAACGCACGATCAACCCGAGAATCTTGTGCTGATACTTAAGCACCAATAGATCAAATGCACGCTTGTCGCCGCGCTGTACGCGCTCGACCAGTTGCTGATCATCTTCCTGGGTTAGCATGAAAACTCCTCATTAGGCTTGAAGGAGCGCAACACCAACCCTTTACTCGGTCTGCGAAAGTAGACTGGGGTATTACGCAAAAGTTCTCTCCCTCAAACAAGCTTCCTGCAGAACACTTAAAATCCTGCACGGAACAGCGCAGCAAAGGAACTCCATTGCTGCGCTTGTAGTCTGGATCACCTGCCGGCTAGGCAAAAACCGCAGGCCCACTGGAAGTCGCCTGACGCAGGCGAATTTCCATTTATACAACCGCCTATGGAACCCGAAACGCTTAAAAAGTTCCCGAGTAACGCACTTGGTCATAAGCCGGCTATTGTGCCGTCCACCCCCTCTATATACTAGAGGCCGCCTTTCGCGGAATTCGGACATGAGCCAACATTATCAACACGACGTTCTGGTTATCGGTAGCGGTGCAGCAGGCCTGACCCTGGCCCTCACGCTGCCGGAGCACCTGCGTATTGCCGTACTGAGCAAGGGCAACCTGTCCAACGGCTCAACCTATTGGGCACAAGGCGGCGTGGCGGCCGTACTGGATGATACCGACACGATTGAATCGCATGTCGAGGATACGCTCAATGCCGGCGGAGGCCTGTGCCGCGAGGACGCCGTGCGCTTCACCGTCGAGCACAGCCGCGAAGCCATCCAGTGGCTGATCGACCAGGGCGTGCCCTTTACCCGCGACGATGAACACGCTCGCGAAGACGGCGGTTTCGAATTCCACCTGACCCGTGAAGGCGGCCACAGCCACCGACGCATCATTCACGCGGCCGACGCTACCGGCGCGGCAATCTTCAATACCCTGCTGGAACAGACCCGACAGCGCAGCAATATCGAACTGCTGGAGCAGCGCGTCGCCGTCGACCTGATCACCGAGCGCAAACTCGGCCTGGATGGACAACGCTGCCTGGGCGCCTATGTCCTGGATCGCAGCACCGGCGAGGTCGACACCTTCAGCGCGCGCTTTGTGATTCTGGCCACCGGCGGCGCAGCCAAGGTTTATCTCTACACCAGCAACCCGGACGGCGCCTGCGGTGACGGTATCGCCATGGCCTGGCGCGCCGGCTGTCGGGTCGGCAACCTGGAATTCAACCAGTTCCACCCGACCTGCCTGTATCACCCGAAAGCCAAGAGTTTTCTGGTCACTGAAGCACTGCGCGGTGAAGGTGCGCTACTCAAGCTACCGAACGGCGAGCGTTTTATGCCGCGCTTCGATGAACGCGCCGAACTGGCGCCACGGGATATCGTCGCCCGCGCCATCGACCATGAGATGAAGCGCCTGGGGATCGACTGCGTGTTCCTCGATATCAGCCATAAACCGGCTGATTTTGTGAAATCGCACTTCCCCACTGTCTATGAGCGCTGCCTGGACTTCGGCATCGACATCACCAAAGAGCCCATCCCGGTAGTGCCGGCGGCGCATTACACCTGCGGCGGCGTACTGGTCGACCAGAGCGGCCGCACCGATATCCCCGGCCTGTATGCCATCGGCGAAACCAGTTTTACCGGCCTGCATGGAGCCAACCGCATGGCCAGCAATTCGCTGCTGGAGTGCTTTGTCTATGCCCGCTCAGCGGCCGAGAACATCCTCGCTCAGCTCGACCAGATCAGCATGCCAAGCGACCTGCCCGGCTGGGACGCCAGCCAGGTGACCGATTCAGATGAGGACGTGATCATTGCGCACAACTGGGACGAACTGCGGCGTTTTATGTGGGACTACGTCGGCATCGTGCGTACTAACAAGCGCCTGCAGCGCGCCGAACACCGGGTGCGCCTGCTGCTCGACGAAATTCACGAGTTCTACAGTAACTACAAGGTCAGCCGCGACCTGATCGAGCTGCGCAACCTCGCCCAGGTCGCAGAGCTAATGATTCGCTCGGCCATGCTGCGCCACGAAAGCCGCGGCCTGCACTACACCCTGGACTACCCGCAGCAGTTGGCCGAAGCCAAGGACACTATTCTGCTGCCGCCCACCTATGGCGACTGAATTTCAGCCGCACCCGTAGGCGGCGGTGCTGATCACGGGGCAGGCTGTCGCGGGCGATACACAAAGCCCGCACACGACGTTGCCCGGCTAGACGAAAGCGCAACAGCACAATCAACGGCAAGGCCAGGCTATCGGGGTGCAACTCAATAGCCTGCCAGCCCTGCGCCGCGCTGTGCACCTGCCAACCTTCGGCCGTGAAGCGCAGAGCCCGGTAGGCAGAAGACGAACCCAACAGCAGATGCCGTGGCAGCACCCAAGCGGCATGAGCGAGACAGAAGCCAATGCCGAGCAAACGTGCCCACAGCGGAATATCCACCAGCACCAAGCTAAGCAGCGCCAGCCCCTGAATCAGGGCATAGCAAACCAGCAGCTGCCGTGAAGGCTGCCACTGGCTTTCGAAGGCATCACTGGGGCTGGACACGGTCCAGAATCATCCGAACCATGCGCTTGAGATCGGCATCTTCCGGCTCGCCACGCTGCATAAACCAGCCGAACATGTCCTGATCTTCACACTCGAGCAGCTTGCGATAACGCTCACGGTCAGCCTCATCGAGGTGTGGGTACACCTCCCTGACAAACGGCACCAGCAGCACATCCAGCTCCAGCATGCCGCGGCGGCTGTGCCAAAAAAGACGATTGAGTTCAACCGAGTCAACCATGGGTATGCTCCTTGGATAAGGCGCGCAGTATACCGATGAAAAGCGCCCCTGTTGACCGCGCGCATCAGCCGACCAGGTAATGTCCGCAGGCGAAGCGGCGGCAAGCGCTGACAAGGCGCGAGGCGCGCTCTATGATGAGCCCCCTAACTTTTATCCAGCGATACCTAATCCACCATGGCCGATACCGCGTTCTATTGCACCCTCAGCCACGAAGGCATCCTCGCCGTGCGCGGCCCTGACGCCAACAAGTTCCTCCAGGGCCAAGTCACCTGCAACCTCAATTACCTCAGCGACAGCCTCTCCAGCCTGGGTGCGCGCTGCACACCCAAAGGCCGCATGCAGTCGAGCTTTCGCATTGTCAGTGTGAGCGACGGCTACATGATGGCAATGGCCAGCGATTTGCTGGAAGCACAACTGACCGACCTGAAGAAATATGCCGTCTTCAGCAAATCCAAACTCACCGATGAAAGCCAGGACTGGCTGCGCATCGGCCTGAGCGGCGGCGATGATGCCCTGCGCAGCCTCGGTCTGGAGCTTGCCGAGACCACTGACAGCGTCGCTCGCAGCAATGAGTTGCTGGCACTGCGCCTGAGCGATGGCCGCGCCGAACTCTGGATACCCGCCAGCCAGGCCGCAGTCGTACAGGCACAATTGGCCAGCCAACTGCCAGAAGTGCCGCTCAATGACTGGCTACTGGCACAAGTACGCGCCGGTATCGGCCAGGTCATGGGCAGCACTCGTGAGCTGTTTATTCCGCAGATGATCAACCTGCAAGCCGTCGGCGGTGTGAGTTTCAAGAAAGGCTGCTACACCGGCCAGGAAATCGTCGCGCGCATGCAGTACCTGGGCAAGCTCAAGCGTCGCCTATACCGCCTCGAGCTGCATGACAGCCAGGTGCCAGAACCCGCCACGGCGCTGTTCTCGCCGACGCACACCTCCAGCGTTGGTGAAGTAGTGCTGGCCGCACGCAGCCCGGCCGGCGTCGAACTGCTTGCCGTGCTGCAGGACGAAGCCGCGCTGAATGGCGTAATTCACCTGGGTTCTGCCGAAGGCAGCACGCTGAGCGTGCTCGATTTGCCGTATACACTGGACTCAGACCGCGAAATACAGCGCTAAGCGCTTACTACACTTATTACTACTGCTGACCGTCTAAAGAGAATTGCCCATGAGCAAGCTTGCCGAGAAAGTCCAAAAGGAACTGATCCAGGCCATCGACAACGATGAACTGGTGCTGCCGACCTTACCGGAGGTCGCGCTGAAGGTCCGCGAGGCGGCAGAGGATCCGGACATTGGTATCGCGCAACTGAGCAAGGTGATTGGCAACGATGCGGCCCTGACGGCGCGCATCATCAAAGTGGTCAACAGCCCGCTGCTGCGCACCAACAAGGAAATCACCGACCTGCAGATGGCCGTTGGTCGCCTCGGCATCAACTACACCTGCAACCTGGCCACGGGCCTGGCAATGGAGCAGATGTTCCAGGCCACCAGCGACGTAGTCGACCGCAAAATGCGCGAAGTGTGGAACAAAAGCACGGAAATCGCCGGTATCTGCCACGTGCTGTGCAAACACTACACCCGCCTGCTGCCCGACCAGGCCACCCTCGCCGGCCTGGTGCATCAGATCGGCGTGCTGCCGATCCTCACCTACGCCGAAGATCACAGCGAGCTACTGGCCGACTCGATCAGCCTCAACCACGTGATTGAGCAGATCCACCCAATCATCGGCGACAAGATCCTGCGCACCTGGGAATTCCCCGAGCTGATCGCCATGGTGCCCGGCCAGTACCTGGACTTCACCCGCGACAGCGCCAAGGTCGACTACGTCGATATAGTCCAGGTCGCCACCCTGCAGAGCTACATCGGCAGCGAGCACCCCTACACCAAACTGGACTGGAGCCAGATCCCAGCCTTCGCCAAGCTTGGCCTTGACCCAAGCCAGGACCTGAACGAAGACGAAGACCTCTCCGCCGCCATGGAAGCGGCCATGAGCATGCTCCAGTAGAGCCCTTCACGCGCATGCAGCCGAATGCAACTAGACTGGAAACAGTCCCCCAACCCGGCATACGGTTCATGCGCACCCTGCTGTTATCCGTTCTGTTCAGCCTGTTCTGCGGTGGTCTCGCTGCAGCCGACTCAGTGCGCCTGACCAATGGTGAATGGCCGCCCTATCTGGGTGAACAGCTGCCGCACAAGGGCGTCGCCTCACGCATCGTCGCCGAAGCCTTTGCCCTGCAGGGTATCGACGTGGCCTGGGAGTTCCACCCCTGGGCACGTTCGCTGCAACTGGCCGAGCGCGGCAAACGCGACGGCAGCGCAGTCTGGTTGCACAATAGCAAGCGTGAGGAAAAGTTCTTTATCAGCGACCCAGTAGTGGAAAGCGGTTACTACCTGTTCCACCGCAAGGGTTTCAGCTTTGACTGGAAGCAGGTGGTCGACCTGCAAGGCCGGCGCCTAGTTGGCACCCGCGGCTATGACTACGGCGAAGACTTTCAGCAGGCCGAAGCCAGCGGGCAGTTGCGGGTCAACCGGGTCACCAGCGATGAAACCGCCTTTCGCCAACTGCTTGCCGGCCGTGTCGACCTGTTCCCGATGGACAAGGTGGTCGGCTTCGACATGCTGCATCAGCACTTCAGTGCCGCCGACCGCGCTCAGCTGAGCTTTCACCCCAAACCGCTGCGCAGCGACAGCCTGCACCTGCTGCTCTCGCGGCAAGTGCCCGGCAATGCCGAGCTGATCGCCCGCTTTAACCAGGGTCTGGCGCAACTGCGTGAAAGCGGCAAGATCGCCCAGTACCTATTGGAAATTCAGCAGCCGCTTAGCCTGGCGCCCTGATTCAAGCTTCAGCACTGGCGAATGCGACGCGCACCAGCAAACCTTGCGGCTGCGCCTGATGCAGGCTGATCTCGGCCTGATGCGCCCGGCAGATTTCGCCGACAATCGCCAACCCCAAGCCCGCACCCGAGCCCTTGTTGCTGCGCCGATAGAAGCGCGCAAACACCCGCTCATGCTCTTCTGGCGGAATCCCCGGGCCATCGTCCTCGACTTCCAGCACCCCGGTCGGCAATACCCGCAGAATCACATTGCCGCCCGCTGCGGTGTGCGCTAGGGCATTGTCCAGCAGGTTGCACAGCAGTTCGTTGAGCAAGGTCGGCTCACCGCTGAGCCACACTGGCTGCTCGGCCTCCAGCGCCAGGGAAATGCCCCGCGCATGGGCCAATGGCGCCAGGGCCATGCCCAATTCGCGCGCCAGTTGACTGAGATCCAGGCGTTGCGCGCCGCCTTCGGCAATCGCCCGCGCGCCGCTTTCGATACGCGCCAGCGAAAGCAGCTGATTGGCCAGATGAGTGAGTTTGTCGGTGTTCTGCGCCGCTTCCTCCAGCGTGCTACGCCAGATTGTCGGCTCCTGCGCGCGCAAGCCCAGCTCGACCCGCGCCTTGAGCGCTGCCAGGGGCGTGCGTAGCTCATGGGAGGCATCGGCGATAAATTGCGACTGGCGTTCGAACAGACTGCGCAGCCGGTCATTAAACTGGTTCAACGCATCGATCAGCGGACGCAGCTCACGCGGCATGCCAACATCCGACAGAGGCTGCAGATCGTCGCTGGTACGCGCCGCCACACTGCGGCGCAAGGCTTCCAGCGGACGCAACGCAGCGCTCACCGCCAACCACACCAGCAGCAAGGCACTCAGCGACAGCACGCCCATGCGCAACAAAGTGCCAAGCAACAACTCGCGTGCCATGCGCTCGCGCGCGCCCTGGGTTTCCGCCACGCGAATTTCCGCCACACCATTGACCCCCGGGTCGCTGACCGGCTGTAGCAAGCTGACCACCCGCACGCCCTGGTTGCGGTATTCGGCATCGTAGAAATGCGCAAGCGCCGGGTAATCCTCGGTGCGCTTGGTGCCTGGCGGCGCCGGCGGCAGGTCTTCATAACCGGACACCAGTGCGCCCTGCACATCCAGCACCTGAAAGTAGATACGCCCGGCGCTGTCATAGGCGAAGGTATCCAGCGCGACATAGGGCACGTTGGCGCTTAGACGATCCGCCGTGGTGTACAGACCATCGGCAATCGCCCGCGCCGAGGCCAACAGGGTGCGGTCATAGGCGGTGTCGGCGGCACGCCGCGCACTCCAGTAGGCGCTCAGGCTACTGGCCAGCAGAATCAGCGCCAGCAGCAAGGCAAGGCGTCGAATCAGCCGCCCGCGCAGGCTACCCGGCTCGTGCATCGTAAGCGGCCGATGATCAGTCACCCACAGCCTCCAGCAAATAGCCCAGACCACGGAAGGTGACGATGCGTACCCCGCCGCCCTCAAGCTTCTTGCGCAAGCGGTGCACGTAGATTTCGATGGCGTCGCTGCTGGCCTCTTCATCCAGGCCGAACACCTGGGCGGCCAGTTGCTCTTTGCTCATCACCCTGCCGGGCCTGGCGATCATTGCTTCCAGCACCGCCTGTTCGCGGGAAGTCAAGGCCAGCAGGGCATCGGCGAGGCTAAAGCGTCGGGTATCCAGGTCATACAGCAGGTTGCCGCAGCGCTGCTGCCGTTCGCCCCCGAGCACGGTGCGGCGCAGCAGCGCCTTGACCCGTGCCTCCAGCTCGCTCAGTTCAAAGGGTTTGGCCAGGTAGTCGTCGGCACCCAGGTTAAGACCATGCACGCGGTCCTTGACCTCACCGCGGGCGGTGAGCATCAGCACAGGCAAGGTATTGCCACGCTCACGTAAACGCGCCAGCACTTGAAATCCGTCCAGGCGCGGCAGGCCGATATCGAGAATCGCCAGGGCGTAATCCTCGCTGCTTAAGGCCAAATCGGCAGCCACGCCGTCATGCAGCATGTCCACGGTTAGCCCGGTGCCACGCATGGCCTGGGCCACGCTTTCGGCCAGGGGCAGATGGTCCTCGACCAGTAGGATTCGCACGGTAATGGCACTCCACAACATTGTTCTTGTGCGCCCAGTGTAACGGGGCAAAGGCTGCTGCGAACGCCCCAGCAACTTTCTTTCAAGCTGAAAGCCTGGTGAAAGCTTGACCCCATAGCATCGGTTTCAGGTGGCTCGATCCACCGACCTGAACGACTGACGCAGTGGTGCGCAGCCGTGACAAAAACAACAATGGAGACCACAAGATGCCGACTGCATCTCATCAGGCACTTTCGCCTGTACACCTGCTTAGCCTGGCCATCAGCACGGCCCTGCTCGCCCCCGCTGCCCACGCCGATTTTGTCGCCGACAGCAAAGCCAGCCTGACCACCACCAATATCTACCTCAATCGTGATTTCCGCGAAGGCACAAGCTCGCAGCAGAACAAGCGTGACGAGTGGGGCCAGGGTTTCTGGCTCGACGTCCAGTCTGGCTACACCGAAGGCACCGTTGGTTTCGGCCTTGATGCCCTGGGCGTGGTTGGCGTCAAGCTGGATTCCGGCGGCGGCAGTACCGGCACCGACCTGCTACCGGTACAGGACGATGGCGGCACTCCGGATCAGTTTGGCCGCCTGGGCCTGACCGCTAAGGTCAAGGTCTCCAATACCGAGCTGCGCTATGGTTCGCACATCCCTGAGCTGCCGGTGGTCAAGGCCAGCGACAGCCGCCTGCTGCCGCAGGTATTCGAAGGCGGCCTGCTGACCTCCAGCGAAATCGACGGCCTGACCTTTACCGGTGGTCGCCTGGACAAAGTAATCGACCGCGCCTCGACCAACTCCGAGGAGCTGATCCTCAACAGCAAGAACCGCCGCTTTGCCGCTGGCATTACCGCCGACCATCTCGATCTGATGGGCTTCGACTACAGCTTCAACAAGCAGCTCAAAGGCCGCTACTACTTCGCCGACCTCGACGATATCTATCGCCAGCACTTCTTCGGCCTGCTCGCCAGCCAACCGCTGGGCAGCGGCACCCTGAGCGCCGATGTACGGATGATGCTGAGCGACGACAGCGGCGCATCCAATGCCGGCAAGATCGACAACCGCGCCTTCAACGCCATGCTCAGCTACGCGATCGACGGCCACAAACTCGGCCTGGGCTTTCAGGACATGAGCGGCGACACCGGTTACGCCTATATCGATGGCAGCGACCCGTTCCTGGTCAACTTCGTGCAGATCAACGACTTCGCCAACGCCGACGAGCGCTCCTGGCAAGCCCGCTACGACTACGACTTCGGCAAGCTCGGCGTACCCGGCCTGAGCTTTATGACCCGCTACATCAAAGGCAGCGACGCGCAGATTGCCGGCACTGATGACACCGGCGGCGAGTGGGAGCGCGATATCGAGGTCAAGTACGTGGTGCAAAGCGGGCCACTGAAAGATGTCTACGTGCGCCTGCGCAACGCCAGCTTCAAATCCGACTTCGCCCGCGATGCGGACGAGAACCGCGTCATCGTCGGCTACACACTGCCGATCTGGTAAACCACAATAAGAGTTCAGAGGAACACGCCATGAAAACTGCCTTTACCCGCATCGCCCTGGCCACCGCCTGTATGGCCTTTGCCGGCCAGCTACTGGCTGCCGAACCCAAGCGCCCGGAATGCATCGCCCCGGCCAAGCCCGGTGGCGGTTTCGACCTGACCTGCAAACTGGCGCAAAGCGGCCTGAAAGACAGCGGCCTGCTGAAAGCACCGATGCGCGTCACCTACATGCCCGGCGGCGTCGGCGCGGTGGCCTACAACGCAGTAATCGCCCAGCGTGCCGATGATCCAGGCACCATCACCGCGTTCTCCAGCGGCTCACTGCTCAACCTGGCGCAAGGCAAGTTCGGCCGTTACGACGAAACCGGCGTGCGCTGGCTGGCAGCGGTGGGCACCGATTACGGCGCCATCACCGTGCGTGCCGACTCGCCGTATCAGAGCCTCGATGACTTGGTGCAGGCCCTGAAAAAAGACCCGACCAGCATCGTCTTCGGCGCTGGCGCCACCATCGGCGGCCAGGACTGGATGCAGACCGCGCTGATCGCCCGTCTGGCCGGTATCGACCCGAAAAACCTGCGTTACGTGGCCTTTGAAGGCGGCGGCGAAACCCTCACCGCCATGCTTGGCGGCCATGTGCAGGTCACCTCCAGCGGTCTGGGTGAAGTCACCCCGCAGCTGGCGGCGAAGAAGGTGCGCATCCTCGCCGTGCTCTCCGATGAGCGTCTGCCAGGCAAACTGGCCGATATCCCTACCGCCAAGGAACAGGGCTACGACATCGTCTGGCCGGTAATCCGTGGCTTCTATATGGGCCCAGAGGTCACGGACGAGCAGTACAACTGGTGGAAACAGCAGTTCGACACCCTGCTTGCCCGTGAAGACTTCGCCACCCTACGTGAACAGCGCGATCTGCTGCCGTTGTCGGTGACTGGCGACGAACTGAAAGCTTTGGTCTTCAAGCAAGTTGAGGAATACAAGGCCTTGGCTGGCGAGTTCGGCCTGATGCAGTAACGCGTAAGCCACCCTCTCCCCACTGGGGAGAGGGTCGGGGTGAGGGGTGGCGGTTCCAGACCGCACCATCCAAGCCCCTCACCCTAACCCTCTCCCCCAAGGGAGAGGGGATTAGACGCACAAGCCCTGAGGTAATCCGCCATGTACGTTCGCCTGTTCGCCGCGAGCTGGCTGCTGTTTTGCGCCGTTCTCGCCGTCATCGCCTGGGGCTTCCAGGCACCCTTCGCTTATGACCCGGTCGGGCCGCGCGCCTATCCGTTACTGCTGCTCAGCCTGATGGCCGCTGGCAGCCTGTGGCTGGTGTTCAAGCCCGGCCTGCTGGAGCAGACGCTGAATACCCGCGCCGCCGTGCGCGCCGTGCTCTGCGTGTTGGCGCTGCTGGCCTATGCGCTGCTGTTCGAAGTGCTCGGCTTCGTTATCAGCACCACGCTCGCCACCTTCGCCCTTGGCCTGCTGTTTACCGGTCGCCCGCTGCCTTGCGCCATCAGCGCCGTGCTGATGGGCGTGCTGCTGTATGGCCTGTTTGATTACCTGCTGGATGTGCCGCTGCCCCTCGGCCTGTTCGAAGCCTTCGTGGAGAGCTGAAAATGGAAACCCTGAATTTCTTGATGCAAGGCTTCGAAGTCGCCACGCGACCAGAAAACCTGCTGGTGGCCTTGTTCGGTGCCTTTGTCGGCACCATCGTCGGCCTGTTGCCTGGCCTCGGGCCAATCAATGGCGTGGCGCTGCTGCTGCCGCTGGCCTTCGCCCTCGGCCTGTCGCCGGAAACCGCACTGATTCTGCTCGCCGCCGTGTACCTGGGCTGTGAATACGGCGGGCGTATCTCGGCAATTCTACTCAACGTACCGGGTGATGCCGCGGCGGTGATGACCACCCTCGACGGCTACCCACTCGCCCGCCAGGGCAAGGCCGGCATTGCCCTGTCGCTGTCGGCGGTCAGCTCGTTTATCGGCAGCATGATCGCCACCTGCGGCGTGGTGCTGTTCGCCCCGCTGCTGGCGAAATGGGCGGTGGCCTTTGGCCCGGCTGAATATTTTGTGTTGATGATCTTCGCCATCGCCTGCCTCGGCGGCATGGTCGGTGACAAACCGGTTAAAACCCTGATGGCCGCCCTGATCGGCCTGGCCCTGGCCACCGTTGGCGTGGACTCGACCACCGGCGTGTATCGCTTCACCTTCGGCAGCGTCAGCCTGTCGGACGGCATCCAGTTCGTCATCGTGGTGATCGGCTTCTTCAGCGTCAGTGAAGTACTGCTGATGCTGGAAAAAACCCACAACGGCCAGAAAGCAGTGAAAGCCAGCGGCCGCCTGCTGTTCAACTTCAAAGAGTTCTGCTTCACCTTCTGGACCATGGTGCGCAGCGCTGTGGCCGGCTTCGTCATCGGCGTACTGCCGGGTGCCGGTGCGACCATCGCCAGCGCCATGACCTACATGACTGAAAAGCGCATGGCCGGCCCGAACGGTAAGTTCGGCGACGGCGACCTACGCGGTCTGGCGGCGCCGGAAGCGGCGAACAACGCCTCCGCCTGCGGCTCGCTGATCCCCATGCTGACCCTTGGCGTACCGGGCTCCGGCACCACCGCAGTGATGATCGGCGCGCTGACCCTGTACAACATCACCCCCGGTCCGCTGCTGTTCGAACAGCAACCGGACGTGGTCTGGGGCCTGATCGCCTCATTGTTCATCGGCAACGTGATTCTGCTGGTGATGAACATTCCACTGGTTGGCCTGTTCGCCCGCATGCTCAGCGTACCCAACTGGGTGCTGGTGCCGGCGATCACCGTGATCAGCATGGTCGGCGTCTACGCGGTGCACAGCACCACCTTTGACCTGGTGCTGATGATCGGCCTCGGCGTATTCGGCTATATCCTACGCAAGCTGGACTTCCCGCTGTCGGCACTGATCCTCGGCTTCGTCCTCGGCGAGCTGATGGAAGACAACCTGCGCCGCGCCCTGTCGATATCCGCTGGCGACCTGAGCATCCTCTGGAACAGCCCAATCAGCCTGTGCCTGTGGGCACTCACTGCGTTGATGCTGGCCCTGCCAGGCCTGCGCTGGTGGCGTTCGCGCCGTGCGGCGCAACTGGCCAATGCCGCCAATGCCTAAGTTGTTTGCGCTCACCGGCTGGCAAAGCTGGTGGGCCACCCCCCTGGTCGGCTTGTTAGGCGGCTATCTGGCCAGCCTGATCGGCTGGCCTTTGCCGTGGATCATCGGCTCGCTACTGGCGGTTATTGCCGCACGTTGCAGCGGCTGGCTGATCACCGAGTTGCCGGGTGGACGCAAGACCGGCCAGTGGCTGGTGGCCAGCGCCATCGGCCTGCATTTCACCAGTGAAGTGCTGAGCCAACTCCTTAGCCACTTCGGCGTCATTCTGCTTGGCGCCCTGCTCACCTTACTGCTAAGCCTGATCGGCATTATCGTGCTGCGCCGCGCCGGCCTGGATCGCGCCACCGCGTTCTTTGCCAGCATGCCCGGTGGCGCCAGCGAGATGGTCAACCTGGCACAACGGCACAACGCCGAAACCGCCAAGGTCGCGGCTGCTCACAGCCTGCGTTTGCTGTTGGTGGTGCTGCTGATTCCAGCGATCTTCACCTGGAGCCTGCCGCCTATCGAGCCGCCCGCGCCTGCAGCGGTCAGTTGGTTGTGGCTGGCTGTGCTGCTCCCCGGCGGCGCGCTGCTGGCCTTGTTGTGGGGCCGTTTGGGCCAACCCAACCCGTGGATGCTAGGCCCACTGACCGTCTGCGCGGTGGCCAGTGTCAGCTTCGATCTGCACCTGGGTCTGCCCGATGGCCTGGGACAAGTCGGCCAGTGGCTGATCGGCTGCGCCCTGGGTTGCCACTTCGACCGTAACTTCTTTCGCAGCGCGCCGGGTTTTCTCGCGCGCATCCTGCTGTTCTGCCTGCTCGCCATGCTCGCCGCCGCCGCGTTAGGCCAAGGGCTAGGTTGGCTGGCCGGGGAAAACCAGAATGCGCTGATGCTCGGCATGATGCCCGGCGGCATCACCGAACTGTGCCTGACTGCCGAAGCCCTGCACCTCTCGGTGGCGCTGGTTACCGCCTTGCAGGTGCTGCGATTGTTTTTGGTGATGTTTCTCGCCGAGCCGTTGTTCAGGCTTTGGCAACGCAGCTGAAATCGCTTTGACGACCACGTTTAGCCCGCCTTGTGCGGGCTCTTTTTTGCCTGCAACGCAGCAGTTTTTGTTTAACAGATATGTCTGCAGCCACGCACAGGCGCACGTCTGGCGTACCCTCAGGCCTTCACCACCGAGGCATCCTCCATGAGCGTACTGCGTTGGCCCGCCGTGAAAACCCTGCTGCTATTGCTCTGCCTGAGCTTTCTGATTAGCGCCTGCAGCCGCGTCGGCCTAGCGTATCGCAACCTGGACTGGCTGGTGCCCTGGCGGCTCAACGACTACCTGAACCTCAACAGCCAGCAGCAGGCCTGGCTCAAACCCCGCTTGCAGACGCACCTGCAATGGCACTGCAGCGCCGAGCTGCCGCGTTATATCGACTGGCTGCAAACCACCGAGAGCATCCTCGCCCAGCCGCAGCCAGACAGCGCTCAGCTGCTTGAGCAGTTCGCCCAATTCGATGCCGCGCTCAAACGCATCAGCGTCGAGATCACCCCAACAGCCATCGAATTGCTGCAGGGTCTGAGCGAACAGCAGGTCAACGAGCTTTACGCCGCGATTGATGAAGACAATCTGGAAGATCGTCAGGACTTTCTCGACCCGCCCCTGGCCACCCAGATCAGCGAACGCCAGACGCGCATGCAGGAACGCCTGCGGTCCTGGCTCGGCCGCCTGAACAATGCACAAATTGAGCATATCGCCGCCTGGGCCAATGGCCTCGGCGAGCAGAACCGCCTGTGGCTGGAGAATCGGCAACTGTGGCAGGCCGAACTGCGCAAGGTGGTCGCCGAACGCGACAGCGCCGACTTCGCCGAGCGGCTGACCCGCCTGCTGCAACAACGCGAGAGCTTCTACAACGACGAATACCGCGCCAATTATGGCCGCTCACGCCAGGCGCTGGCCACGCTGTTCAGTCAGCTGCTGAGCAGCAGCGATGAAGCTCAGCGCGAGCGCCTGAGTCACCGCTTGCGCGACCTGCGCCGCGATCTGGCAGAGCAGCAGTGCGACGCTGCTTAACTGGCTGCTAGGCCTCGGGCAAGCGCCAGTCAATCGGGCTTAGCCCATGCTGCTGGAGAAACTTGTTGGTACGGCTGAAATGGCCATTACCGATAAAGCCGCGGTGCGCCGACAGCGGCGAAGGATGCACCGACTTCAGAATCAGATGCTTGCTGCTGTCGATCAGCTTTTCCTTGCTCTGCGCATGAGCACCCCAGAGCAGAAACACCAGGTGCTCCTGCTGCTGGCTGGCCACCTCGATCACCTTGTCGGTAAAGGTCTGCCAGCCGATCTTGGCATGGGAGCCAGCGATGCCATGCTCCACCGTCAACGAGGTGTTAAGCAGCAGCACGCCCTGCTCCGCCCAATACTGCAGATTGCCGTGGTCGGGAATATCGATATTCAGGTCGCGCTTGAGCTCTTTATAGATATTCACCAGCGACGGCGGCGTCTTCACCCCAGGCTGCACCGAGAAGCACAGGCCGTGAGCCTGACCAGGCCCGTGATAAGGGTCCTGACCGATCACCACCACCTTGGTCTGCGCCAACGGCGTGGAATTGAGCGCATTGAAGATCAGCGAACCGGGTGGATAAATTTGCTTGCCTGCGGCCTTCTCGCTGCGCAGAAAATCCCCCAGCTCACGCATATAGGGCTTCTCGAACTCTTCATGCAGAGCGGCCTTCCAGCCGGCTTCGAGTTTGACGTTATCTGCGGCGCTCATGCCTGTGTCCTGCTTATCTCAACGGAAGCGGCACGCTAAGGAAGGCAGCTGGGCAAGTCAAGGTTGGTGGCGCGTGGCCGCGTAGGTTGTGGTTGAGCGCAGTGAGGCCCAACAATGGGGTTGTGCGGACACAAGATATTGAAAAGGCCAGAGCGGCCAGCAAATACCAAGGACGCCCGGTTGATGCCGATTTACACAAGCAAGTGAAAGAGCTATCGGAAGCCGGCCTAGGCTACGCGCGACGACCAGGCATTCAAATTGCTCTACTACAGTCCTCCGAGTCAAAGCGATAGACGAATAGTAACTATCTGGTTCTAGGGATCTCTTTCAATACTTTCCTCAAGTCAAAGCCCCGTATCCGACCTTCCTCAAGCAGCTCCGTAAATTGCTTTATGTAGCGATGAGAGTCGGCTTCTGAAGGCTTTTCTGCGTCTATGAGAAATATTAGGAGCATCTTCTGAATCACATCCTTGCCATGAGCTATTAGTCTCTCTTCGCTCCATTCGCTCATATACCTGCGTGCCCGGTACTGTGCCTCTACCAATTCCTGTAAAGACCGAGGGCCAGGCCGAGGACCGTGGTTGTGCTCAAATTTGAGGCCAGAGGTTTCGCTCGTACTTTCAAAGTTGTGACCCTGCGAGCGTGCCCAAGCTTGCAGAAATAACTGAATTTCTTGCTCAATTTTGTGATGGCGATGAGCATTGAAGGGATTACTTATGATAAAGGTCGGCAGGTACGTTCTTCTGCCACTACCTTGCTGTAGCCGGTAGGTAGTTTGGATCAAAATTATAAAGTCGATCTCCGAGAACCGGCCCGGGTCTTTGCCATCACCGGTGAGCCAGGAGCTGAACCTGTCAACGAGCCGAGAGGCAGGAATGCTTTCAACGGTGTCATTCAGTATGAGCGCGACCCCTGGGGTATCGGGGTCAAGGTTCAATAGCCTTTTGGATGAGGCAATCTGTTTTTTGGCATTTCTAAGCACTCCCTCAACCATCCTGGTTGCGCGAGAAAAAATTTTGTCCAGATGCTCTTGCCCTCCTGGCGTGTTCTTCATCGCGGTTTCAAGGTCATAGTCGCCAAAAATCAGCGGAAAACCGTCAGACTCCATTAGCGATTTGGCACCATCTAAAATCTTATCTTTTGGATCAATCTTCAGTGTTTTGAGTTCGACAACCGCTTGCCTGTTGAAAAACAGATAATCGGCGATCTTGACGCCATCAGGCTGAGGAACATGACCGTCAAGAAGCGTCACGTGGTCTTGGCTTTGAAGGAAGCTAGTCATGCGTTCCTCGATATCCCGCACAGTGTCCATTTGAATCACCCCTCGTTTCGTAGACATACCATGACTCCATTTTTCTCAACTGCCACCAGGATTGAATGTCTGCTTTTGGCCAAAACTTCCGTCCTCACCCCTGATGCAGCGCCCGGTAATGACTGGGCGCCATACCCACCACTTTGCGAAACAGCCGCGAGAAGTAATACACATCGTCATAGCCCAGCTGCTCGGCCACCTGGCGGATGCCCTGTTCGCCCTCGTCGAGCAGGCGGCAGGCGTGGGCCATTTTCAGTTGGATAAAGTCCTGAATCGGCGCATGGCCGGTCAGGGCGCGGTAGGTTTTGGCGAAGTGAAAGCGCGACAGTTTGAACTGCGCGGCCAGCTCGTCGAGGTTTAGCGAGTCATGCAGATGGGCGCGCATCACCGCCTGCACCGCGTCCACATCCAGCACTCGGCCGGATTTCAAGGTGGTGCGCGCCGGCAGCACCGCCAGAGAAGTCAGCAGCACCTGCAACTGGTGCGCGGCATGAACGAAATGCGCCAGGTTCAAACCCTGTTTGCGTAGGTTAAGCAAGGCATCGAACTCGGCCAGCAGGCGTGGCTGCACGCCGATGCGCCACATCGGCCCCTTGCCCAGGGGCTTGAGAAAGTCCGCCACCAGCTCGCCGTCAAAATGCACCCAGTACAGCGTCCAGGGCTTGTCCACGTCCGCGCCGTAGGCGTGCATCACGCCTTTTGGCAACAGCAGCAGATCGCCACCACTGACAGCTAATCGTCCATCCGCTGTCTCCAGCCAACCCTGTCCTGCGCGGCAGTAGATGAGCAGGTGATCCTCCGGCTGCGGGCGATGCATGCGGTGCCCCTGCGCCTCGGGATAGTACCCCAGGGCCAGGGGATAACAGCCCTGCCCCAGGGGATGCTTTGCCAGCAGGCGGCGCAGCCTGGGTGGCGTGATAAAGCGCACGCCATTGGCCGGCAAAGGCCAGTTGGAAGTATCGACAAAAGCGCGCATTGGGGTACTCAAGTAGCCCGGATGCAATCCGGGAGAAAGGGTCCCGGATTTCATCCGGGCTACAGATTAAATCCCAAGATAGTCCATCTGCAGGCCAAGATCGTCAATCCACAAAGCCGAGCAAGGCAGCTATAACACTGACAAAACAACAATCGGACCTCAGGTCCCGCGTGGAGAAAACAATGGCCAAGGCAATCGCGCAGTTGATCGACGGTGAATGGCGCGAAAGCCGCGCCCGTGAATTTATCGAAGTCACCGACCCGGCGACCCAGGAAGTTCTGGCGCTGGCACCCAAGGCCACCGCCGAGGAGATCGAAGCGGCGATTGCCAGTGCCAAGGCAGCCTTCCTCACTTGGCGCGAAGTGCCCGTCTCCGACCGCGCACGGGTGATGCTGCGTTACCAGCATCTGCTTAAGGAACACCACGACGAGCTGGCGGAAATTCTTGCCGGCGAAACCGGTAAGACCCTGGCCGATGCCAAGGGCGATGTCTGGCGCGGCATCGAGGTGGTCGAGCAGGCCTGCAATATCGCCAGCCTGATGATGGGCGAGACCATGGAGAACGTCGCTCGCGATATCGACACCGCCAGCTGGATTCAGCCGCTGGGCGTATGCGTCGGCGTCACCCCGTTCAACTTCCCGGCAATGATCCCGCTGTGGATGTTTCCCCTTGCCATCGCCGCCGGCAATACCTTTATTCTCAAGCCGTCCGAACAGGACCCACTGACGCCCAATCGCCTCGCCGAGCTGTTTATCGAAGCCGGCGCGCCCAAGGGCGTATTGCAGGTGCTGCACGGTGCCCGCGAGGTGGTCGACAGCCTGCTGACCCACCCGGATATCCGCGCCATTTCCTTCGTCGGTTCGGTGCCGGTTGGCCAGCATATCTACCGTACCGGCACCGCTCACCTGAAGCGCGTGCAGGCTTTTGCCGGGGCGAAGAACCATATGGTGATCATGCCCGACGCCAACAAGCAGCAGGTGCTGAGCAACCTGGTCGGCGCCAGTTGCGGCGCTGCCGGACAGCGTTGCATGGCGATCAGCGTGGCGGTGTTTGTCGGCGAATCGAAGCAATGGATCGACGAGCTGCAGGCGCAGATGGCCGACCTGCAACCCGGTTACTGGACCGATGGCCACGCCGCCTTTGGCCCGCTGATCAGCCAGCAGGCCAAACAGCGCGTGCTGCGCCTGATCGCCGAAGGTAAAGCGGAAGGCGCCGAATGCCTGCTGGACGGTTCGCACTGCGCGGTCGAGGGCTACCCCAACGGCAACTGGATTGGCGCCACGCTGTTTCGTGGCGTGACGACCAAGATGAGCCTGTACCGCGAGGAAATCTTCGGCCCGGTGCTGGTGTGCATGGAGGTCGACACCCTGGAAGAAGCCATCGAACTGGTCAACGCCAGCCCCTACGGCAACGGCACCTCGATCTTCACCCGCTCCGGCGGCGCGGCGCGGCATTATCAGCACGCGGTGGAAGTCGGTCAGGTAGGCATCAACGTACCGGTGCCGGTACCGCTGCCGTTCTTCTCTTTTACCGGCTGGAAGGGTTCGTTCTACGGCGATCTGCACGCCTACGGCAAACAGGGCGTGCGCTTCTTCACCGAAACCAAGACGGTCACCAGCCGCTGGTTCGATGAAGACTCCGTAGCCGCCGGATCGCCGGCCGGACCAAATATGACCATTCAGTTGAAATGAGAACGGTGTCGGCCTTGTTAGACCAATAGACGATCTCAACAATTAGTCCAATGGCGTAAAAAGTTCTCCGAGTTCCAACAACAAGAACAAGGAGAACTGCCATGCAACGATTGACCACCGCCCTGGCCCTATGGGCCGGGCTTACTGCCTGTGCACAGGCGGCTGAGCCGATTACCCTCGGCCTCAACTACCCACGCACCGGCCCGTATAAGGAAGAAGGATTGGCACAGATGCGCGGAGCCTTGCTGGCCATCGACGAGCTCAACGCCCAGGGCGGTGTGCTCGGACGTCCGCTGCGTCTGTCCAGCAAGGACACCGCATCGCGTCCGGCCAAAGCGGTGAAGAACGTCGACAAGCTGGCTAGCGAAGGCGCGGCCATGCTGTTTGGCGGCTCATCCAGCGCGGTCGCCATCGCCTCAGGCAAGCGCGCGGCGCAGCACGGACTGCTGTATTTCGGCACCCTCACCTACTCCAACGACACCACCGGCAAGGACGGCCACCGCTATATGTTCCGCGAGTGCAACAACGCCTGGATGAGCGCGCGGGTGCTGGGCCAATACCTGAGCAAGAACCTGCCGAACAAGCGCTACTTCTACATCACCTCCGACTACACCTGGGGCCACACTACGGAAAGCTCGTTGCGCCAGACCACCAACAGCGAAGACAGCGGTCAGCATCCGGGCCTCAAGGTGACCTTCCCCGGCGCCCGCCTGGCCGATTATCAGGATGCCCTGACTCAGGCCGCCGCGAGCAATGCCGAGGTGCTGGCCCTGGTGCTGTTCGGCGAAGACCTGGTGCGCGCTATGCGCATCGCCAAGGATCTGGGCCTGACCGAGCGCATGCAAATCGTGGCGCCCAACCTGACCCAGAGCATGGTCGAGCAAGGCGGCCCCGGTTTGATGGAAGGTGTGATCGGCACCGAACCCTGGACCTGGCGCGTACCGGCGCTGGAAAAATCCGTGCGCGGTGAAGCCTTCGTCAAGGATTTCAGCCAGCGCTACGAGATGTATCCGTCCAGCTCTGCCGCGTCGGCCTACAGCATCGTCTATCAATGGGCCGACGCCGCCAAACGGGCAAACAGCCTGGACAGCGAAGCGCTGATCAAGGCTCTGGAAGGCCACAGCTATCAGCTGCTCAAAAATCAACAAACCTGGCGCGCCCTCGACCACCAGAACCTGCAGACGGTGTATGCCGTCAAAGTCAAAGAACGCGCCGAGGTACTCAAGGACCCGCTCAAGCAAGACTACTTTGAAATCGTCGATCGCCTCGACGCCACCCAAGCGGCACCCAGCCTCGCCGAATGGCAGGCCGAACGACGCGCCGCCGGGCAACCCCTGACCCTGCAATGAGGACTTATGGATTTCGAACTCAGCGATGAACAACGCCTGCTGGTAGACAGCGCCCGCCAGTTTGCCAGCCGTGAACTGGCCCCGCATGCCGCCGATTGGGACCGCGACCACCACTTCCCGGTGGATGTGATCAAGCGCGCCGCCGAGCAGGGCTACCTGGCGCTGTATATCAAGGAAGATGATGGCGGGCTTGGCCTCTCACGCCTGTCCGCCTCGCTGATTTTCGAACAGCTGTCGGCCGGCTGTATCGCCACCACGGCGTTTCTGACCATTCACAATATGGCCTCGTGGATGCTCGCCTCCTTCGCCGACCAGGCGCTGAAAGATGCCTGGCTGCCGCGCCTGGTCAGCGGTGAGCTGCTGGCTTCCTATTGCCTGACCGAACCGGACGCCGGTTCCGACGCCGCGCACCTGCGTACCCGCGCCAAGCGCGATGGCGACGACTACGTGCTGGACGGCAGCAAGTGCTTTATCTCCGGCGCGGGCAGCACCGACGTGCTGATCGTGATGGCGCGCACCGGTGAGGACAGCGGCGCCAAGGGCGTGTCCTGCTTCCTGGTGCCGGCCGATGCCGAGGGCGTGAAGTACGGGCGCAACGAATTGAAAATGGGCTGGCGCGCCCAGCCGACCCGCACCATCACTTTTGAAGGCGTGCGTATTCCGGCGGGCAACCGCATCGGGCCAGAGGGCCAGGGCTTCGTCTACGCGATGAAGGGCCTGGATGGCGGGCGCATCAATATCGCCAGCTGCTCACTCGGCGCTGCTCAGGCGGCACTGGAGCAATCGCTGCGCTATGTCGAGGAACGCAAACAGTTCGGCAAGCCGCTGAGCGATTTCCAAGCACTGCAATTTAAGCTCGCCGACATGCTCACCGATTTGACGGCCAGTCGGCAGATGGTGCGCCTGGCCGCGCACAAACTGGACCATGGTCACAGCGAGGCCAGCCTGTATTGCGCCATGGCCAAGCGCTTTGCCACTGATCACTGCTTCACCCTATGCAACGAAGCGCTGCAGCTGCATGGCGGTTACGGCTATCTGAACGACTACCCGCTGGAGCGCTGGGTGCGCGACAGCCGCGTGCACCAGATACTCGAAGGCACCAACGAGATCATGCGGGTGATCATCGCCCGCCGCCTGCTGGATCAGGGCGGCATGCTGGATCGCTTGCTGTAGCTTTTATCCCCTCTCCCCTCCGGGGATAGGGTTAGGGTGAGGGGCGGAGTCGCCCTGCACACCTGATCGTTCCCACGTCGAGGCGTTGAAGCGTCCGCGTGGGAATGCCGCCCCGGACGCTCCGCGTCCCTCCAGGGGGGCAAGCGGGACGCAGAGCGTCCCAGGCTGGGTACCCACGCAGAGCGTGGGTACCATCAGACAAAATGTATTTACGAGGATTGTTATGAGCCACGCCATCGAAGCCTACCACCCGGGCGTATTCGACCTGACCCACAAGCTCACCGTGGAAAAGCACGGCAATACCGCGCTGATCACCATCAACCAGCCGCCGGCCAACACCTGGGACCGCGACTCGCTGATCGGCCTCAAGCTGCTGATTGAACATCTCAACCGTGACGATGACATTTACGCCCTGGTGATTACCGGCCAGGGTGGCAAGTTCTTCAGCGCCGGCGCCGACCTCAAGCTGTTCGCCGATGGCGACAAGGCCCGCGCCCGCGAAATGGCCCGGCGCTTCGGCGAGGCCTTCGAAGCGCTGCGTGATTTCCGTGGCGTATCGATTGCCGCGATCAACGGCTACGCCATGGGCGGCGGCCTGGAATGTGCCCTGGCCTGCGACATCCGCATCGCCGAGCGCCAGGCGCAAATGGCCCTGCCAGAAGCCACGGTCGGCCTGCTGCCCTGCGCCGGCGGCACCCAACACTTGAGCTGGCTGATCGGCGAAGGCTGGGCCAAGCGCATGATCCTCTGCGGCGAACGCGTCGATGCGGAAACCGCGCTGCGCATCGGCCTGGTCGAGCAGGTGGTCGATAGCGGCGAGTCCCGTGGTCATGCCCTGCTCCTGGCAGCGAAAGTCGCGCGGCAAAGCCCGGTGGCGGTGCGCACCATCAAACCGCTGATCCAGGGCGCCCGCGAACGCAGCCCGAATACCTGGCTGAGTGAAGAGCGCGAGCGTTTTGTCGATCTGTTCGACGCCGACGACACCCGCGAAGGGGTCAACGCCTTCCTGGAAAAACGCGACCCGCAGTGGCGCAATAAATAATCCGTAGGGTGGACATGGCGCAGCCTTGTCCACCGCCACCCTCGGTGGACAAGCCGCTCCAC
>DASRUM010000286.1:0-3472 GCA_035655415.1 Pseudomonas sp. | reverse complement strand
CGGTGCTAAACGTCACCAATAGGGGAAGAGCCTTCAAGCTCTTCCCCTATTTCGTATCTGGAGTCTGTAAATGGAAAATCTGGATGTGCTGGTCTCGCAAGCGCTTGAGGCCGTTAGCCACACCGACGATGTGAATGCCCTGGAGCAGCTGCGGGTTCACTATCTGGGCAAGAAAGGCGAATTGACTCAGGTGATGAAGACCCTGGGCAATCTTTCGGCAGAAGAACGCCCGCAAGCCGGTGCGTTGATCAATGCCGCCAAGGATCAGGTTCAGGATGCTCTGAACAGCCGTAAGGCCACTCTGGAACAGGCCGCGCTGAGCGCCAAGCTCGCAGCCGAAAAAATCGACGTGACCCTGCCAGGCCGCGGTCAGGTTTCTGGTGGCTTACATCCGGTAACCCGGACACTGGAGCGCGTTGAGCAGTTTTTCACCCGTATTGGCTACGGCATTGCCGAAGGCCCGGAAGTGGAAAACGACTATCACAACTTTGAAGCACTCAATATCCCAGGCCATCACCCGGCTCGGGCGATGCATGACACCTTTTATTTCAACGCGAACATGTTGCTGCGCACCCACACCTCTCCGGTTCAGGTGCGCACCATGGAATCGCAGCAACCGCCGATCCGCATCGTTTGCCCCGGCCGCGTGTACCGCTGCGATTCCGATATTACCCATTCGCCGATGTTCCACCAGGTCGAAGGCCTGCTGGTCGACGAGGGCGTGAGTTTTGCTGACCTCAAGGGCACCATCGAGGAGTTTCTCCGGGTGTTCTTCGAGAAGCCCCTGGGCGTGCGTTTCCGTCCGTCTTTCTTCCCCTTCACCGAGCCGTCGGCCGAAGTCGACATGCAGTGCGTGATGTGCAGCGGCAAAGGCTGTCGCGTGTGCAAGCAGACCGGCTGGCTGGAAGTCATGGGCTGCGGCATGGTGCACCCGAATGTGCTGCGCATGTCGGGCATAGATCCGGAAAAATACTCCGGCTTCGCCTTCGGTATGGGTGTTGAGCGTCTGGCCATGCTGCGTTACGGCGTCAACGATTTACGGCTGTTCTTCGATAACGACCTGCGGTTCCTGGCGCAATTTCGCTAGCGCCCTCGCATTCCGTAATCGAATTGGTTCAGGAGAACAGACAGTATGAAATTCAGTGAACAATGGCTGCGTAGCTGGGTAAACCCGCAGGTTTCCCGCGACGATCTGGTTGCCCGCCTGTCCATGGCCGGTCTAGAAGTCGACAGCGTATCGCTGGCCGCCGGTGTATTCAGTGGTGTGGTGGTGGGCGAGGTGCTGAGCACCGAACAGCATCCGGATGCCGATAAGCTGCGTGTGTGCCAGGTCAGCAGCGGCGCGGAAACCTTTCAGGTGGTGTGTGGCGCGCCCAATGTGCGTCCTGGCCTGAAAATTCCGTTCGCGATGATCGGCGCCGAACTGCCCGGCGACTTCAAAATCAAGAAAGCCAAGCTGCGCGGCGTTGAGTCCAACGGCATGCTCTGTTCGGCCTCTGAGCTGCAGATCAGCGAAGACAATGACGGTCTGATGGAGCTGCCGGCTGATGCGCCGGTAGGCCAGGACATTCGTGTCTATCTGGATCTGGATGATGCCAGCATCGAAGTTGATCTGACCCCGAATCGTGGTGATTGCCTGTCGCTGGCTGGCCTGGCGCGTGAAGTCGGTGCTTTGTACGCTGCGCCTGTCACTCGCCCGGTAGTTGCGGCAGTTACGCCGAGTCATGATGAAGTGCGCCCAGTTGAAATTCTGGCTGCGCAAGCCTGCCCGCGTTACCTCGGTCGAGTTGTGCGCAATGTCGATTTGTCCAAGCCCACGCCGTTGTGGATGGTTGAGCGCCTGCGTCGCGCCGATGTGCGCAGTATCGATGCAGCTGTCGACATCACCAACTACGTGATGCTTGAACTGGGTCAGCCACTGCATGCGTTTGATCTTGCCGAGATCAATGGCGGCATCCGTGTGCGTATGGCCGAGGAGGGCGAGAAGCTTGTCCTGCTTGATGGTCAGGAAGTCAGCCTGCGTAGCGATACGCTGGTGATCGCCGATCACAGCCGTGCCTTGGCGATTGCTGGCGTGATGGGCGGCGAGCACAGCGGTGTCAACGAAAAGACCCGCGACCTGTTCCTTGAAAGTGCGTTCTTCGACACCATCGCCATCGCTGGCAAGGCTCGCTCTTACGGTTTGCACACGGATGCGTCGCACCGCTTCGAGCGTGGCGTGGATTGGCAGCTGGCCCGCGAGGCGATGGAGCGGGCGACTGCGCTTTTGCTGGAAGTCGTCGGTGGCGAAGCCGGGCCGATTATCGAAGTCGTCAATCAGGAGCATTTGCCGAGCGTTGCGCCGGTCACGCTGCGTGCTGAGCGCATTGAGCAGATGCTCGGCCTGAAGATGGATGATGTGGAAATTGTCCGTTTGCTGGCTGCTTTGGGCTTGGACATTCGTGCCGATGGCGAAGGGCAGTGGCAGGTTGGTGTGCCAAGTCACCGCTTTGATATCAGTCTGGAAGTCGACCTGATCGAAGAGCTAGCTCGTTTGTACGGCTATAACCGCTTGCCGGTTCGCTATCCGCAAGCGCGTCTGGCTCCGCAAGCCAAGGCTGAAGCCGCTGTCGAACTGCCTGCGCTACGCCGTTTGCTGGTTGCCCGTGGTTATCAGGAGGCGATCACCTACAGCTTTATCGATCCCAAGCTGTTCGAGCTGTTCAATCCAGGCGTTGCGCCGCTTATGTTGGCTAACCCGATTTCTGCAGACATGGCGGCGATGCGTTCTTCTTTGTGGCCGGGTCTGATCAAGGCGCTCGAGCACAACTTGAATCGTCAGCAGTCGCGTGTGCGTCTGTTCGAAAGCGGCTTGCGCTTTGTTGGTCAGCTCGAAGGCTTGAAACAAGAGCCGATGCTGGCGGGTGTTATTTGTGGTGGTCGCTTGTCTGAAGGTTGGGCGCACGGTCGCGATGATGTCGATTTCTATGATGTGAAAGCTGATGTCGAGGCGTTGCTGGCCAGTGCGGGTGCGGGCGACAGCTTTGCCTTTGTGCCAGGCGAACATGCCGCGCTGCATCCGGGGCAAACGGCGCGCATTGAGCGTGAAGGGCGTGTAGTCGGTTTCCTCGGTGCCATTCATCCCGAGCTGTCGAAGGCGCTGGGTCTGGATCAGGCTGTCTTTATGTTTGAGCTGGTGCTGGGTGAGATCACTCAGGGTGTTATGCCGAAGTTCCAGGAGCTGTCGAAGTTCCCAGAAGTACGGCGTGACCTGGCTTTGCTGGTCGATCGGGACGTGCCTGCGCAGGATTTGCTCGGTGCGATTCGTGAAGCAGCAGGCGAGTGGCTGACCGACCTCAAGCTATTTGACGTGTATCACGGTAAAGGTATTCATCCTCATAGAAAAAGCCTTGCCGTTGGCTTGACCTGGCAGCATCCATTGCGCACTCTTAATGACAATGAGGTGAGTACAACAACGCAAAATATTCTCACC
>DASRUM010000285.1:0-12890 GCA_035655415.1 Pseudomonas sp. | reverse complement strand
AGGTTGTGCTTGAAGTGATGGACAATGCGCCCGCCGGTGCACATACCGCTGCCGGCGATGATGATTGCACCACTCTTTATTCGGTTGATTGCCATCGACTCTTCCGGGCTGGGTGTGCAGCGCAGGATGGGTAGCCAGTCTTCGATACGTTTGACCTTCTTGGCCGCCAGCGCCGCGCGGTCTTCGGCAGCAAACTGGTTCTGAAAGCGCGAGTAGATGGCGTTGGCCCGGATCGCCATGGGGCTGTCGAGAAACACCGCCTGCTGCGGCAGGCGGCCTTCTTGATAGAAACGCCCGAGGTAGTAGATCAGGTCCTGGGTGCGGCCGACGGCGAAGGAGGGGATCAGCACGTTGCCGCCGTCGCGATGGGCCTGCTGCAGAATCTCCGCCAGTTCGTCGAGGGTATCGCTGCTGCAGCGGTGGTCGCGGTCGCCGTAGGTAGATTCGAGCAGCACCACGTCGGCGCGCTTGAGGATGGCCGGGTCATGCATCAGCGGTGAGCAGGTGTTGCCCAGGTCGCCGGAGAACACCAGGCGGCGGGTCAGGTGATGGTCCTGTACCTCGAGTTCGACAATCGCCGAGCCGAGGATATGCCCGGCGTCGTGAAAGGTGACCTGCACGCCCTTGGCCACTTCGCGGCTTTCGCCATAAATCATCGGTCGGCGTTGGCTCAGTGCCTGTTCGGCATCGGCGGTGGTATACAGCGGGCTGATTGGCACCTTGCCCATCCGCGCGCGCCATTTGTTTTCCCACTCGGCGTCTTTCTCTTGGAGAAACGCGGCGTCGAGCAGCATCAACTCCATCAGCTCACAGGTCGCGTCGGTGGCAAAGATCGGCCCGCGATAGCCTGCTGCCGTGAGTTTTGGCAGCAGGCCGGTGTGGTCAATGTGTGCATGAGAAATCACCACGGCGTCCAGGCTGTGCGGGTCAAAGGCAAACGGCGCGCGGTTGCCGTCTTCCTCTTCGCGGCGGCCCTGGCGCATGCCGCAGTCGAGCAATACCCGTGCGCCGTCACGGCTTTCGATCAAGTAGCAGGAACCGGTGACTTGTTGAATTGCGCCGAGGAAATTGAGCAGGGCCATGGCTAATCCTTGATCGAGTTGAATAGGTTGCGCTTAAGGCTGTCCTATCAAGCAACCGAGGGTTTTGATACAGGTCAGCATCTGCCTGTATCCCGCGCTCTAAGCTGACTAAAACTATCGGAGACGCCTATGACCCAGCTATTTCCCAGCGCCAGCGAGTTGGCCGAGCATGCCCGCCTTGAGCCGACCTTCGCCGCCTGGCAGCGTGGTTATGGCCCTTTGCAACATAGTCCGCAGACCTGTGCCGCGGTTTACCGCATGGCCCACCAGCTGGTGCAGGCGGGCGCGCAGGCGGATCTGCCGAGCGTCTACCGGCACTTTCGTGCGCTGGATCGGCTGACGGCCGCGGGGCTGTGGCTGGTGGTGCATATGACCTATGCCCGGCGGGTGCGCCTCGATGGTGTGGCGTTGGCCGCAGAGGACTTCAAAGTCTCGCCCGAAGGGCATACCGGCGGCGCGCTGAATATGGTGCCGGCCTATGCCGGTTATCTGGCGCTGAATAACCTGACCGGGGAAACCCGTGGCTGGTTGATGGGACAGGGTCACTGCGTGGCGGCCATCGAGGCGCTCAACCTGCTGACGGCCAATCAGCATCCGGAGCAGGCCGAGCGTTACCCCTGTGACGAAGCCGGGATGAGCCAGTTGGTGGCGGACTTCTACAGCTATGTGCAGAACGCGGCCGGTCAGGTCAGCGCGCCGCTGGGCAGCCACGTCAATCCGCACACGGCTGGCGGCATTGCCGAAGGTGGTTATCTGGGCTTTGCCGAGCTGCAATATGCCCATCTGCCGTTACCCGGCGAGAAGCTGGTGGCCTTCCTCTCCGATGGTGCGGCCGAGGAGCAACGCGGCAGTGACTGGATGCCGCGCTGGTGGCGCGCCGAGGACTGCGGTGTGGCGTTGCCGCTGATGATTGCCAACGGCCGGCGTATCGAGCAGCGCACCGAGTTGGCGACGCCCGCCGGGCTGGATAACTTTCGTGAGCACCTACGTCATTGCGGCTTTGATCCGGTGAGTTTCGATGGCCGCGACCCGGCTGCCTTTGTCTGCGCCTTGTGGGATATGGAGCAGCGCATGAGTCGCCGCGTGCAGGAGCTGCGCGATGGCGTGCTGAACTATCCGCTGCCCATGCCCTACGGCATTGCCGAAACGCTCAAGGGTTTCGGTTTCTACGGCGCGGGCAGCAATGCGGCGCACAACTTGCCGTTACCAGCTAATCCGCATACCGATGAGGCTGCCCGCGAGCTGTTCAATCAGCATGCGGCGCAGCTCTGGGTCGCTCCGGATGAGCTGAGTGGCGCCTGCGCTCTGTTTGCGAATCGAGGTTCCCGCACGCTGGAGCGCGATAACCCGTTGGCGCAGCGTCATCCAGCGCTGCCAAAACTGCCCGAGCTGCAGTATCAGGACAGCGCCTGTTCGCCAATGCTGGCCCTGGATCGCTTCTTTGTCGATCTGGTGCAGGCCAACCCGCTGTTGCGCCCGCGTATCGGCAACCCCGATGAGCTGGCCAGCAATCGCCTGGGCGGCGTGCTCAAGGCGCTAAAGCACCGGGTGACTGCGCCGGAAAGTGAGTTGGAAGCGTTGGATGGCGCAATCATCACCGCGCTCAATGAGGAGGCCGTGGTGTCCGCCTGCCTGGCCAACCAGGGCGGCCTGAATCTGGTGGCCAGCTACGAGGCCTTCTGCGTGAAGATGCTCGGCGCGGTGCGCCAGCGGATCATCTTTGCCCGTCAGCAGAAAGAGGCCGGGCGCCCGGCAGGCTGGCTCGGTTGGCCGCTGGTGGCCACCTCGCACACCTGGGAGAACGGCAAGAATCAGCAGTCACACCAGGACACCACCTTCTGCGAGGCCTTGCTCGGTGAGATGAGCGATATGATGCGGGTGCTGTTTCCAGCCGATCACAATTCGGTATTGGCGCTGCTACCCGGCATCTACCAGGCGCGCGGCCAGATCGCCTGCATGGTAATAGCCAAGCGCGAGCGGCCTTGCGTCTTCACCCGCGAACAGGCCGAGCAGCTGGCGCAGGATGGCGCCGTTGTGCTGGCTGAGCAGCAAGGCGAGCAGCCTTTGTTGCTGATCGCTACCGGCAGTTATCAGTTGGCAGAAATGCAGCGCGCGGCCGTTCGTCTGAGCGCGGCCGGATGCGCCTGGCGTCTGGTTTACTTGCAAGAGCCGGGGCGTTTTCGTGCGGCTCGCGATACCTGGGAACAGGCGGTGATTGTCGATGCCGAGCGGGTTGAGCGGTTATTCCCGGCTGCCAGCGTACAGCGCGTGCTGCTCACCCATATGCGCCCGGAAGTCGCCCGTGGGCATCTGTGGCCGCTGCTGGGTGACGCTCGACACAGTCGTGTGCTGGGCTACCGTAATCGAGGTGGCACCCTGGATGAAGCCGGCATGCTGTTCGCCAACCAGGCGAGCTGGGCGCATGTGCTGGAGGCCGCTGCCGAGTTGCTGGAAAAACCGCTTGGCGAGTTGCTCAGTGCCGAGGAGCAAGCCGCCGTGCAAGGGCGGGGAGAACCACGCTGTCTGCGTTAGCAGGCGCAGTGTGTCGCGGGAAAGGAGGGGCAGGTATGCCTAAGTTGACCCTGGATCTTGATGTGGATTTGTACCGCCTGTTGCAGCAGGCCGCGCGCAACAACCAGATAAGCCTGGAAGAAGAGTGTTTGCAGCGGCTTGAAGGTGCGGCCCGGCGTTCGCGTTACATGCACGCGTTGCTCGCGGATTTGCGCGCCGATGATGAGCAGCGACGCGCGCAACAGGGTGGCGGCTGAGCCTTACAGGCCGCAATCTGCTTTGCTGAAACGCTCGGTGGTCACCGGGCGGTTGCTTTTGTATTCGCTGAATTCATAGCGCAGCGCAGCGCCGCGCAGCAACAACTGGCGATAACCGGAATTGCGGCACACGCTGTTGGCCAGTTGCGCGCGCACTACATCCGGGTTGCCGCGCATCTGCGCCGCATGTTCGCTGCGTACGCTGAGGTGGTTGACCAGCTCACTGCCGTCAACGGTGTAGCCTTGATCGAGAATGTCTTCGTTGATCGCCCGCGGTGTACCCACACTGCTTTCGCGCGCCACTTTTTCCAGCGTTTTGGTCAGTTCGTAATCCTTTAACGAGGCTGCATGGGCGCTCGGTAAGAGTAGGCCGAAGGCGAGGGCTGGAACGATGAAACGCAGCATGGGGTAACTTCCTAAAGTTCAGTTAATGCGATTAGACCCGCTCGTTAGGCGGATGTTCGTGTGCAGAGTGTCGCCGCGTTCGCGAGGCTGACAGTTTCTCCAAGTTGTTACCGATCGCGACACCGATCGCGACACCTTTGCCTGCCTTCAGTCTCATCCCACGACCAAAGACGTGGGATAGGTCGCGTACGTTTCTGAGTCGGAGAAAATAGGCTGGTAAAGCGATTCCAGCGATTCAGGTGCGACTGCTCTTAGCTCTGGCCTTTCCAGGCGATGTATGAGCAGCCCCTGGGTGTTTCCGTCTTGCGCAGGAGTGCATCCAATAATGACAAGAATTACACGCTATGGGTCATTGGTGTTTTTTGCCGTAGCTCCACTGACGACCCCCTATGGAATGGTACAGGCATCTGGGTACCACTTCGGTTCGCAATCTGTTTCTGCTCAGGGTTCCGCCCATTCCAATGGCGCCGAGGCAGCTGACGCGTCCACCATATTCTACAACCCGGCTGGCCTGGCTCGGCTCAAGGGTACTCAGGTAACGTCGGGTATAAGCATTCTGCTGCCGGATGGAAAATACCAGGATACGGGCAGTGCCGATGTATTCGGTCAGCCGGTGAGTGGCGACGCAGGCTCATTTCTTCCTGAGGCCGCAGCCGCGCCGAATCTTTACTTTTCACATGAGGTCAATTACTGGCTCAGTGTCGGCCTGGGCATCTTTACGCCCTTTGGTGCCAAACTCGATTACAAGGAGGACTGGGCCGGACGCTATGGCATCCAATCGGCGAGCCTGGAAACAGTGAACTTCAACCCGAGCATCGCCATTCGTTTTAATGAACACCACAGTATCGGTTTTGGCGTCTCCGCCCAGTACATCAAATCGATACAGCGTGGGGCGGCAGATGTGCAAGGGGCATCGCGGCAGTTGGCCGGGCAATTCGTCGATGCTAATTACGACAGTACGCGCAATGCCGCCGACCCGATTCTGGGTCCGATTGTAGGCCTGATCGCCGGGGTGCCCGTGCCAGATGAAATCACCTCCTGCAGGGGCGTGGCTGATCGGGATGGTTTCGTCGACTGTGTCGCTAATAACTTTGCGGATAACGTCCAGGGCGATGGTTATTTCCGCGTGAAGGGTGATGACTGGGGATTCGGCTGGAACATCGGTTATTTGTGGGAGCCCACTGAATCGACGCGTTTCGGCGTGGCCTACCGGTCGAATATCCGTCACACGCTGGACGGCGAGAGCAAATGGAGTTTTGCCAGCGTGCAGGGCGCCGTGCCATCCCCGGACACCTCGCTGGATGGCGGATTCACCATTCCGATAGTTGATATCTATGTACCGCCCACCGAGGCATTGCAGCAGCTATTTGATGAAGGCAACTGGGTCAATCCGGGGGATTTTGCCGGGGAGCGCTTGCACCCCAACAGCAAGGCCAAGACCGCCATCGATACGCCGGAGATGCTGTCCTTCAATGCCTTTCATCAGCTTAATGAGCAGATTGCGCTAATGGCCGACCTAACCTTCACTCGCCATTCGCGTCTCGATGAAGTCCGCATTGGTCTTGATCAGGTTTCGGGCTATCCCTACTTCAACGGTGTGACCGAGGGTGATCTGGCAGTCAAGCAGGACTGGAAGGACACCTATAAATTGTCCCTGGGGATGAACTATCAGTACGACGATAAGCTGTTACTGCGCACGGGTGTGGCCTACGACAAATCACCGGTGAGTTCGACTCAGTTGCGCCACCCGGCATTCCCCGATGCCGATCGCTACTGGTTATCGCTTGGGGCCAATTACCGCGTGACCCAGGACACATCAGTGGACCTTGCCTACAGCTTCGTCAAGTTCGCCACCGGCAAGATGGATTACACCGATAACTGCTCTCCAGCAGGGTGGGTGCCGGGCAGTGGAGGGCTATACCAGGACAGTGGCGTGCGCTGCACTGGCAATGGCGGTAACTACAGTGGCGAGTATGAAACGCACATTCATTTCATCGGTTTGGCGCTGAATCATCGCTTTTAACCGCCGCGGTAGCAGGCCGTCGTATAGCAGGGCTATGAGATGTTCTGTCCTGCTAGACTGCGCGCCCTCCGTTATGTGCCAGGGGCGCTGCATGTTTTGCTTTTCTGCCGGTCTGTTTAGCTGCACCCCCATAGGCCTATCTGTTGCGACCTTTGGCCGAGGGCGGCAATGAGCCACGCTGTCGCGCGTTTGCGGGCTGCGCGGATTGCCCGCAGTGCCAAACCTTTTCTTGCCCGTGGTAGCCGCTCGGTGCGTTGTGATGATTGCCGCCTGGTGATGACCCACTGCCTGTGCGCCTGGCGCCCGCGTATTGCCGCAACCTCAGCGGTGTGTCTGCTGATGCACGATGTCGAGGCGCTCAAGCCAAGCAATACCGGCTGGCTGATTGCCGACGTGTTGGCCGATACCTCGGCGTTTGGCTGGTCGCGGGTTGAAGTGGATGCCGGGTTGCCGGCGTTGCTGCGCGATCCGCAGTGGCAGCCTTATCTGGTGTTTCCGGGCGAATATGTCGCCGCTGAGCGGGTGGTCTGCGAAGTGCTGCCAGCACCGGGCAAGCGACCACTGTTTGTGTTGCTGGATGCCACCTGGAGCGAGGCGCGCAAGATGTTTCGCAAAAGCCCTTACCTCGACAGCCTGCCTGTGCTCAGTCTGCAGGCCGAGCAGCTGTCGCGCTACAAACTGCGGCGCTCCAAGCGCGACGATCATTTCTGCACCGCTGAAGTCGCCGCTCTGTGCCTGGAACTGGCCGGCGACCAGCGAGCGGCCGATGGCTTGAATGCCTATCTGGATGTCTTCAGTCAGCACTACCTGGCCGCCAAGGCGCCGCGAGCGGTGCCGCTGGATGATCCAATGCATGACCGCCTGCGCGAGTTTCTTTAGCGGCTAGTGGGCCAGTTTCTTTGGCCACAACTGCGCCAGCAGCATGCCGGCGAACATCAGCGCGCAGCCGAAGTAACCACGCAGTTCCAGCGATTCACCGAGCAGCCAGGCCCCGGCGATGGCGGCGAATACCGCTTCCAGCGAGAGAATGATGGCGGCGTGGGAGGCGATGGCGTCTTTCTGCGCCACCACCTGCAGGGTAAAGCCTATGGCCACGCCGAAGATGCCGCCGTAGAGAATCGCCGGCCCGGCGGCGATGATCGCTTGCAGCTGGATTTCCTCGAAGATCACCGCCAGCACCAGGCTGATCACCGCACAGGTGATGAATTGCACCAGGGCCAGGCGCAGCGGGTCATGGCGGCCAGCAAAGAAACCCACCAGCAGCACATGCACACCCCAGACGAAGGCCCCGGCCAGTTGCAGCCAATCGCCGGAGGCTACGGTGAAGCCTTCGCCAACGCTGAGCAGGAACATGCCGACCACCGCCAGGCAGGCCCCCAGCCAGATGCCCAGGCCGGTCTTATGGCCGATAAACAGCCCCAGCAACGGCACGATGATCACGTACAGCCCGGTGATAAAGCCGGAGTTGGTTACGCTGGTAAACAGCAGGCCAACCTGCTGCAGGTTGATCCCCAGGGCCAGTGCCAGGCCCATCAGCACGCCGCCACGCAGCAGCTGGCGGTTCAGTGGTGCCACTGTCGCGCTGCTGCTGCGACCTTCCAGCAGGCGTAGCACTGGCAGCAAAATCAGCGCCGCCAAGGCAAAGCGCAGGCCGCTGTAGAGGAAGGGGCCGATGGAGTCCATGCCCAGGCGCTGTGCGACAAACGCCGAGCCCCAGATCATTGCGGTCAGCAGCATCAACAGGTCGGCGCGCAGGGCGTGGCTTTGCATTTCAGGCTCTCGTCGGCAAAGCTGCGAACTGTGCCGCAAAGCGTCGTGCTTGACCACCCCGTCAGTGCTGGGCATGCTTGGTCGCTTTTCTGCGTTTTCAGGCCTGGTTGCGCGGCAACCCCGCGGCCTGTGCGCACTGTTCACCGTGCCCTGGACAGTACCCCTCGCGGGTATCCACATAACAAAAACAGGATTCACCATGGCCGCTTTTGAAATCCTTATTGCTGATGATCACCCCTTGTTTCGCAGTGCTTTGCAGCAGGCGTTGACCCTGGGGTTAGGGCCGGATGTGCGACTGGTTGAAGCGGCCAGCATCGCTGAGCTGGAAGCCTGCCTGGCGCAGAAGACTGATTGGGATCTGGTTCTGCTCGACCTGAATATGCCCGGTGCCTACGGCTTTTCTGGCCTGGTGCTGCTGCGCGGGCAATACCCGCATATTCCGGTGGTAATGATCTCCGCTCAGGAAGAACCGTCCATCGTCGCGCGTTCGCGGGAGTTCGGTGCCAGTGGCTTTATTCCCAAATCCAGCCCGCTGGAAACCATTCAGCAGGCCGTGCGTCTGGTGCTTGATGGTGAGGTCTGGTGGCCGCAGCAGACTCAGGAAGCGATTGCCCTGTCGGCTGAAGCCAAGGCTGCCAGTGCCGGCCTGGCCAGCCTGACGCCGCAGCAGTTTCGTGTGTTGACCATGGTCTGCGACGGCTTGCTGAACAAGCAGATTGCTTATGAGTTGAGCGTGTCCGAGGCCACGGTAAAGGCCCATGTCACGGCGATTTTCCGCAAGCTCGGAGTGCGCACTCGCACACAGGCGGCGTTGCTGTTGCAGCAGCTGGAATCTATTCCCGCGAGCTGAGGTGCTTTTCTCCCGGGCTTGGCGTAGCCTGCCGGGCTTTCTCGAGACGGTTGTAATGATGTCGCCATTCAAAGGCCAAACCGGCCTTAAACGTGTTCTCAATGCCACCGGTTATTCCCTGGCTGGCCTGCGCGCCGCCTTTACCGGTGAAGCCGCCTTTCGTCAGCTGCTGCTGATCAACCTGGTGCTGGTGCCGTTGGCGTTTTACCTGGATGTCAGCCGCGTCGAGCGCGCGCTGATGGTCGCGGTGTGTCTACTTGCGCTGATCGTCGAACTGCTCAACTCGGCGGTGGAGGCGGCCATCGACCGCATCTCGCTGGAGCTGCATCCGCTGTCGAAGAATGCCAAGGACATGGGCAGCGCCGCCCAGTTCACCGCCCTCAGCCTGATTGCTCTGGTGTGGGCGATTATCCTGCTCGGCTAACTCCGCCGTTCTCAGGCGATAGTCGGCAGAACGATCTGATCGCTGCGCGTCACGCCGGCGGTTAGTGCGCGGCACAGTTCGATAAATTCGCGCATGGCGGCGGTCTGGTACTTCTGTTTGTGCCAGATAAAGTAGAACTGCCGACGCAGATCCAGCTCAGGGGTTTCCACCGCCACCAGGCTGCCACGGCGAAACGCATCTCGCAGCGCCAGGCGGGAGATGCAGCCAATCCCCAGGCCTGATTCCACAGCACGTTTGATCGCCTCGGTGTGTTCCAGCTCCAGGCGGATATTTAGGCTGCTGGGGTGGTGACGCATGGCCTGGTCGAAGGTCAGACGCGTGCCGGAGCCTTGCTCACGCAGAATCCACGCCTCGCGCGTCAGTTCTTCCAGGCTCGCCTCACCGCGCTGCGCCAGCGCGTGCTGCGGCGCGCAGAACACCACCAACTCATCTTCAACCCAGGGCTGCACCTCTATATCCGGGTGCTGGCAGTCGCCTTCGATCATGCCCATGTCCAGCTCGTAGTGGGCGATCTGCTGCACCACGTAGGCGGTGTTGTGCACCTGCAGCTTGACCCGGCATTCCGGGTGGCGCTGCATAAAACTGCCGATCAACAGGGTGGCCAGGTAGTTGCCCACGGTCAGGGTGGCGCCGACATTCAGCGAGCCATAGCCGCTCTTGCCGCCCAGCAGGCGTTCGATTTCCTTGGCCTGGTCGAGCAACGCCACCGCTTCTGGCAACAACTGCAAGCCGAGAGAGTTAAGGCACAGGCGTTTGCCGGCGCGGTCGAACAGCTGGCAGTCGGTTTGTCGCTCCAGTTCGCTGAGCGAAGTACTGGTGGCCGACTGCGACAGGGCCAGGGAATCGGCCGCGCGCGACACGCTTTCATGCTGGGCCACGGCGACGAAGACTTGCAGTTGTCTGAGGGTAAATCTCATATCTATATAACCGATAACCTATATCTTGATAATCAAGTTAACAGATATTCTGCCGCTCATTACAATGCCGTGCAATTGCGCACAGGCGCGCAGGCATCGTCCATTCTTCGGAGCCCCCGGCACATGAGCAACCTTAACTCCGAGCGCATTCTCAGCGTTCATCACTGGAACGACACGCTGTTCAGCTTCAAGTGCACCCGTGATCCGGGCCTGCGCTTCGAGAATGGCCAGTTTGTGATGATCGGCCTGCAGCAGGACAACGGCCGCCCACTGATGCGCGCTTACTCGATCGCCAGCCCGAACTGGGAAGAGCATCTGGAGTTCTTCAGCATCAAGGTGCCGGATGGCCCGCTGACCTCGCAGTTGCAGCACCTCAAGGAAGGTGACGAGGTGATTATCAGCAAGAAGCCCACCGGCACCCTGGTGCTGGATGACCTCAAACCCGGCAAGCACCTGTACCTGCTCAGCACCGGTACTGGCCTGGCGCCGTTTATGAGCGTGATTCAGGACCCGGAAACCTACGAGCGCTTCGAGAAGGTTATTCTGGTTCACGGCGTGCGCTATGTGAACGAGGTGGCCTACCGCGAATTCATCACCGAGCACCTGCCGCAGAATGAATTCTTCGGCGATGCGCTGAAGGACAAGCTGATCTACTACCCGACAGTGACCCGCGAGCCGTTCGAAAATCAGGGCCGTCTGACTGACCTGATGCGCAGCGGCAAGCTGTTCGAGGACATCGGTCTGCCGCCGATCAACCCGCAGGACGACCGCGCTATGATCTGCGGTAGCCCGAGCATGCTTGATGAAACCAGCGAAGTGCTCAACGAGTTCGGCCTGCAGATCTCGCCGCGTATGCGCGAGCCAGGTGATTACCTGATCGAGCGCGCCTTCGTCGAGAAGTAAGCCTGCAGTAATCAGAAGCCCGCCGATTGGCGGGCTTTTTTATGCGCGCTCATTCCAGTTCGAGGGCGCTGTATGCGCGGTTGCCGCCTTTTTGCTTGGCCCGGTACATGGCGTTGTCAGCGTGTTGCAGTAGTTGCTGTTCATCCTGGGCGTGTAGCGGATACAGGGCGATGCCGATGCTCGGCAGGATGGTCTGGCTCTGCCCGCACAGCTCGAAGGGATGATTGAGGCTCTGGCGGATTTTCTCGGCCACCACGCTGGCATGATCGGCCGAATGGAAGTCCTCCAGCAGCACGACGAACTCATCACCGGCAAAGCGCGCCACCGTATCGGCCTCACGCAGACAGAGCTGGATACGCTGGGCGACGCCTTGCAGAAGTTGATCGCCAGCAGCATGGCCGAGGCTGTCGTTGACCTGCTTGAACTTGTCCAGATCGAGAAACAGCAGCGCCACCTGCGACTGCTCGCGGCGCGCGCGGGCCAGGGCTGTGTGCAAGCGATCGCGCAGCAGTTCGCGGTTGGGCAGCTGGGTGAGCTGATCGTACTGCGCCATAAACTGCAGGCGGCTGAGCATCTGCTGACGCTCGATGGCCGTGGCCACCTGGGTCGAGACGAATTGCAGCAGCTCCTGATCGCGCTCGCTGTAGCGCGTGGAAGCACTGCTTTGCACCAGCAGTGCGCCGATAATCCCGCGGTGTGAGCGCAGCGGTACGCCAAGCCAGCTGTGTGGGGCTGCTGGCTGCGTCTGGCTGCTGTCGGAAAGCAGCAAGGTGTTGCCGCTGCGAATCACCTGCGCACTCAGCGTGGCGGCATTCTGCGGGGTGTCGGCGGTCGTTGCTGGCGGCTGTTCGGCGGGATAGGGGAAGCTCAGCTCGTCGTTCTGCTCATCGTACAACGCCACCGAAAAGCTGATGGTTGGCAGCAGTTCGCCAACGATCTGGTGCACCTGCTGAAACAGTCCGAGCAGGTCCTTGGCCGAATGGGCTGCTTCGGATATGCCGTACAGCGCGGTCTGCAGGGCTTCGCTGCGCTTACGTTCGGTGATGTCATGGGCGACGGCGATACGTACCTGATCATCCTCGGACCAGCGCGCGGACCAGAGGATATGCACGGTGCTGCCATCCTTGCGCAGGTAGCGGTTCTCGAAGTTAGGTTTGTTTACCCCGGCCATCACTTCCTTGGCGGCCTGCAGGGTTTTTGTACGGTCTTCGGGATGCACCATCTCGATCATCACCTTGCCGATCATCTCATCTGCGCTGTAGCCGAAAATGCGCTGGCATGCGGCGCTGACAAAAACGAAGCGTCCACGTTTGTCGACTACGCAGATGGCGTCGAGCAGCAGATCGACAAGGTTCTCGGTCGGCACGTAGGTGCTGGTTTTCATACGCTCACAATACGTCGGTGCGTGATGGCGGGCAGGCCGGGCCGGATGCTGGCGTTTTGGCAGTATGGCCCATGCACTCACCATACCTGCAAGGCGTTTAACAGTGAACGTCCGTTTGCCGCCTGCATGACTCAGCCGAGCGCTTGCTGAGGTCATCACTGCGCCGGTATCCACTCAGTATAGAACGCTGTGTTGGCAGCGTAGTGCCGACTATTACACGCTGCTGAAGCGCTGCCGGGAACCAGGTCAACCGGCCGGCACGACTTCCAGCACGCAGATGCTGCCAGGCTGCGGGTAGTGCCAGTGCACATCGACATCCCAGAAGCACGCGCCATAGCGGCGT
>DASRUM010000284.1:0-7641 GCA_035655415.1 Pseudomonas sp. | reverse complement strand
GCGGCCTGAATCGGTTGTTCCAGCAACTTGCTGACATTCTGCCCTGGCGTCTTGTAGCGAATGCGCAGCCAGGCCAGTTCGCCAGCCGGGCTGCCCACCTTGGCCGCTTGTTGATAGCGCAGCGGCTCCAGCCAGCCCTTGCCGCCCACCGGCACCACTTCATACAGCGCGGTTACCGTGTGGCCCGCGCCGATTTCACCGGCATCGACCTTGTCGTTGCTGAAATCCTCACGCTTCAGCGCGCGGTTCTCGTAACCGAGCAGTCGGTACTCGCTAACCTGCGCCGGGTTGAACTCGACCTGGATCTTCACATCGCGGGCAACCGTCGCCAGGGTTGAGCTGAGCTGGTCAACCAGTACCTTGCGCGCCTCGCGCAGGTTGTCGATATAGGCGTAGTTGCCGTCGCCAGCGTCGGCCAACTGCTCCATCAACTGCTCATTGTAGTTGTCGGTGCCGAAGCCCAGGGTGGTCAGCGATACGCCGGTCTTGCGCTTGTCGGCGGCCAGCTGCTTGAGCGTTTCAAAATCGCTGATACCGACGTTGAAGTCGCCATCGGTGGCCAACAGGATTCGGTTGATCCCACCGTCAATAAAGCCCTGCTGCGCCTGCTGGTAGGCCAGCTGAATGCCCGACTCGCCCGCCGTTGAACCGCCCGCCGTAAGCTGATCGATGGCCGCGCGGATCTTGGCTTTATCACTGCCGAAGGTCGGCTGCAGCACCACGCTGGATGAGCCGGCATAGACCACCAGCGATACCTTGTCCTGGGCGCGCAGCTGCTCGACCAGCAGCTTCAGGGTGCTTTGCACCATGGGCAGGCCATCGCGGCGGTCCATCGAGCCGGAGACATCCACCAGAAACACCAGATTGGCCGGCGGCAGCTCGTCTACCCGCAGATCCGAAGCCTTGATGGCGATACGCAGCAGGCGGCTCTCGGGGTTCCACGGCGTGGCCGCCAGCTCAGTGTGCACGCCAAACGGCACATCGCCCTTCGGTAGCGGATAGGCGTAGGGGAAGTAGTTGACCAGCTCCTCCAGACGCACCGCATCCTGCGGCGGCAACTGCCCGCCATTGAGAAAACGCCGCACATTGGCGTAGCTGCCGGTATCCACATCGATGCTAAAGGTCGACACCGGGGTCTCGGCCACGGCATGCACCGGGTTGCCCGCCAGTTTCTGATACTGCTCGCGGTTCTCGTCGCGGCTCTTCCCCAAGTAAGCAGGCGGCAAGGCATCGGCCTGCACAGACATCGGCATCGGCGCATAGGCCACGCTGGGCATCACCGCCCCGCCCACAACCTGGCTTTTGCGTTGCAGTTCAGCGGGGGCAGCGGCCAGCCGCTCATGCAGCTCGGCCCGTTCACGCTTATGGGCCTGATCGCTGAGCTGCGGGCTGCCAGCCGCGGTGGCCGGCGCCTCGGGGTTGGCGGCGCTGCACGCGCCAAGGCTGATCAGGACGCCTGCGGCAAAACCGGCAAGCAGAGGACGGGTAAGCAATACGGGGTAAGCAGACATGGGCGCATCTCCTGAGCGATCGAATAAACCATTCGCTCAGGTAGACGCAGCCCTCGGCTACATCGGGTTAAGCCGCTGTTAAAAACTCGCAGCGCTTTCCTGACACAGCTGACCGGCCAGCATGCCCAGGGTCATCAGCGCACGCTCGGCTTCGCGGTTCCACGGAATGCCGCAGTTCAGGCGGATGCAGTGGTTGAACTGCTCGGTATTACTGAAGATCAACCCCGGCGCAATGCTGATGCCCTGCTGCAGGGCGCGTACGTGCAGATCCTTGGTATTGACCCGCGCTGGCAGGCTGACCCAGAGAATAAAGCCGCCCTTGGGCCGGCTCATCTGCGTACCTTCAGGGAAGTACTGCTGCACCGCCAGCTGGAAGGCGCTGAGGTTCTTACGGTACTCCTGGCGAATAAAGCGCAGGTGGCGGTCGTAACCGCCGTTCTCCAGATAGGCCGCTACCGCCATCTGCGTCACGCTGCACGCCGAGTGGGTGCTGAAGGTCTGCAAGCGCTGAATTTCATCCTGGTATTTGCCGGCGACAATCCAGCCGATGCGTACACCGGGTGAGAGGGTCTTGGAGAAGCTCGAGCAATACACCACGCGCCCTTCACGGTCATGGGACTTGAGCGCCTTGGTCGGGCCCTGCTCGAACATCAGTTCGCCGTAGATATCGTCTTCGATGATCTGGATATCGTAATCACCAGCCAGACGCAGCAGTTGGCGCTGACGCTCTTCGGGAATGGTGCCACCCAGCGGGTTGCTCAACCGCGCCGTCAGCACGAGCGCCTTGATCGGCCACTGGTTAGCCGCCAGTTGCAGGGCTTCCAGGCTGATACCGGTGGTTGGGTCGCTGGGAATCTCGATGACTTTAAGGCCGAGCAGGTCAGCCAGCTGCAGCAGGCCGTAATAGGTCGGCGACTCGGCGGCGATCAGATCACCCGGCTTGGTCAGCACGCGCAGGCTCATCTGCAGGGCATCCACACAGCCGTGGGTGATCACCACTTCAGTCGGGTCAACCACCACGCCGGCATCGCGCATGCGAATCGCCACCTGGCGCCGCAGCGGCTCGAAGCCCGGGCTGAACATATAGCTGAAGGCCCGCGCACTGTGAAAACGGGTGACCTTGGCCAGCTGCTGGTGCAACGCCCGCACCGGCAGGTAATCCACATGCGGCACCGCTGCGCCAAGGGGAAACACGCCCTCACGACGCGACTCGGTGAGCACCTGATTGATAATGCTGCTGCGCGTCACCAGGCCGGGGCGCTCTACCCGGGCGATATCCGGAGTCGGTGCGGTCAGGGCCGGGGTCTGGTGTACGTAGAAGCCAGACTGCGGGCGGGCGCGAATCAGCCCTTGGTCTTCCAGGTTGGCGTAGGCCTGCAATACCGTCGCGTGGCTGACGCTGAGCTGCGCACTCATCTTGCGCACCGAAGGCACACGCTCACCGGGCTGGTAAACGCCGCGGCGGATGTCTTCCGCCAGTTGCTGGGCAATACGCTGATAAAGCAACAGATTGGTCATGACCGCGTTCCTGCTTGACTGAACCGTAACAGTAAACCGGGCTTTTACAATTGCACCGGTACAGCTCACTGAATTGTGGGCGATACAGTGCCAACCCGCCAGGACTGTAGCGGTTCAATTTACAGGTGTATGGACTGTGCGGCGATGTCTAACGACTGCCCGCAGGCTGCGCCAATCTGAATGCCAGGCAATAAAAAGCCCCGGCAAACCGGGGCTTTTTAACGGCGCAAACTTAGCGTGACGAGCCGAGGTTGCCTTGCTCATCGGAGAACACGATCTCTACTCGACGATTCTGCGCCCTTCCTTTGGCCGAGGCATTTTCGGTTACCGGGAAGCTCTCGCCATGGCCCTGCACTTCGATGCGTTTGCCATCGATGCCCAGATCGACCAGTACATCGGCAACCGCCTGGGCACGAGCGCGAGAGAGTTCGAGGTTTTCCTGGGCATCGCCACGGCTGTCGGTATAGCCCTCGATCCGCACGATGCGCCGTGGGTTGAGCTGAAGGAACTGCACCAGTTTCAGTACCGTGCGGTTGGCTGAAGCCTTGAGGTCGCTGTGGCCGGCATCGAACAGCACATCACCCAAGGTCATCACCAGACCGCGTTCGCTCTGGATGGTGGCCAGGCTGACCATCTGCTCTTCGAGCCAGTTGCTCTGATCCTGCACACTGAGCAACTTGGCCTCACGCAGGGCCAACTGCAGCCGCTGGCGTTCCAGCTCCAGTTTGACCGCGCGCTCCTGATTCAGGTTGAGCGTGCTCTTCTGCCCAGCAATCGCACTGTACTGCTGACTGAGATAGGCATAGTGGCTGACATCATCGGCGCTGCCCCAGTAGCTCGACAGGCGATCAGCCTTGGCCAGCGACTCGCCGGCGCGAATCAGATCTTTAGGCGCGCTGCGTAGCACATCGCCATCTTCCTTGACCTGCTGGAAGGCAGCGTGTGCGCCCTGCAGAGCCTGGTCGCTGGTGCTGTACGATGAGGCGCAGCCGGTCAACAGCACCGCCGCGAAAATCGCCCACAGGCTTTGTTGAGCATGCTTCATTGCAAGCCCCCCAGCTGTTTGCGCAAGCGATTGATCGCGTTGCTCAGCTCGGCCAGTTGCTGCTGACTTTTTTCGGTCAGGTGCTCAGCTTCGGCCAGCCGTGCATCCAGCTCGGCCTGTTCGGCGTACACCCGCGCCTGCTTGTAGTCCTCGTCCTGCATGGCTGCTTGCGCCAGGACGAGTTTTTCCTCAGCCAGGCGCAGCGAGGCCGATTGCTCGGCAGAAATACCCAGGGCCTTGGCCTGGCTAAGCGCCTGTTCGGTCAAGCGAAGCTGCTCATTGGGCGCGGGATCGGATGCACAGGCGCTGAGCATGAGCGGCAGCAAGGCCGCACAGATACGTCGATAAATCACAGAATTTCCCTACTGTTCAGCATCACCGGTGGGTGTGAGCTGTTGATCTTTCCAGCGCTGCAGATTGCGCTGCAGCAAGACGTCCGGCAAACCGCTGGCGACTGCCTCGTTCATTTTCTTCGCCAGCATGCCGCGCAGCCACGCATCGTTGCAGGCCGAGTTATGCGACAACGTCAGGTACAAACCTTCGCTGGAGATCGGTGGATCGAGCACCAGCAGATCGTCCTGCATACCCAGGCTATCGGCCAGAGCCTGCCCCGGATAACGCTCGTAAAGTACATAGTCGGTACGCCCCAGCAAGAGTTTCTGGAACGCCTGAGTCAGGCTGGCAACGCCTTCCAGAGTCAGATTGCTCTTGGCGTAGGCATCAAATGTCTGGCCAAAACTGTTGTTAACCAAGGTATCGCCGGTGCGATTGCGCAAGTCATCCCAGCCGGCATAGGGGAACTCGGCACCGCGATGCACCCACACCACACTTGGGGTGAAGAAAAACGCTGGATGCACGTAATCCATGACTTCCAGGCGCGGCAGGGTCAGGAAGGCACCGGCAATCAGGTCGACGCGACCGGTTCTGACTTCATCCTGTGCCCGTGACCAGGGCCCGGTATAGATGATGTCCACCACAACGCCCAGCTCTTTGGCCAGGTGCTGCAACAAGTCGGCATTGGCACCGATCAGTTGTTGGGGATTCTGCGGGTCACGCCAGAGGTACGGCGGATACTCCGGATTACCAGTCGCCACCAGGCGTTCGCACTTGCCTGCGGAAACGGCTAAAGCCGGCATCAGCAGCGCTGCGAACAGCAGGAGGAACGACCTATATAAACCACGCTCAAGCATTGGCGACTTCTCGACTTAACCTTGGATGGGCGTCTGCGGCCACACATCGGGAGACATCTGGAATCATGCTAGCTTAATACGCATCCATACGAATTCGCGATAAAGACTATCCATGAAAAAACTGATCGCAGCCTTAATGCTACTGCTCACCGGCACTGCAGCCCTGCTCTACCTCTCACCCGCCGCCTTGTTGACGAGCATACAGCTGGTGGAGCGACAGCGCGCCGGGCTGAGTCTCAAGCAGATCAGCGTGGGCGATCTTAGCATTCATTACTACGAGGGCGGCCCAAGCAGCGCACAAACCATCCTGATGGTGCATGGCTTTGCCGCCAACAAGGACAACTGGCTGCGTTTCGCCCGGCATCTCAGCCAGGATTATCGGGTTATAGCCCTCGACCTGCCAGGCTTCGGCGCCAGCGACAAACCGGCCGGCAGTTATGATGTAGGCACCCAGACCGAGCGCCTGGCGAGCGTGATTGATGCCCTGAAAATCGAGCAGCTGCACCTGATCGGCAACTCCATGGGCGGGCATATCAGTGCGCTGTATGCCGCGCGCTATCCGCACAGAACCCGCTCTCTGGCACTACTCGACAATGCCGGCATCACATCGCCGCAGCCTAGCGAGCTGCTGCAAAGGCTGCAGCGCAGCGAACCCAATCCGCTGGTGGTGAAAAGCCCCGAGGATTTTCAGCGCTTGCTGGACTTCATCTTCGTGCATCCGCCCTACCTGCCGGAATCGCTCAAGGGCTATTTCGCCGAGCAGGCCATCGCCAACAGCGCCCACTATGACCAGGTATTCACCCACCTGATCGAACGCTATATCCCGCTGGAACCGGAGCTGCCGAAGATCCAGGCACCAACGCTGATCATCTGGGGCGCAAAAGATCGGGCATTGCACGTATCCAGCGTCGAGGTCATGCAGCCCCTGCTGAGCAAACCCAGCGTGGTTATCCTGGCAGATACCGGCCATGCGCCAATGATTGAGCGCCCCCAGCAAACTGCTGAACATTACCGCGCCTTTCTCCAATCTCTACAGAACTAGCGCAAAAGGCTGGCGATAAAAAAACCCGCTCAGTGAGCGGGTTTTTTCTGCACCAGGGAAACCGGCTTAAACCAGTTTCTCCAGCTCAGGTACTGCTTCGAACAGATCCGCTACCAGACCGTAATCGGCTACCTGGAAGATCGGCGCTTCTTCGTCCTTGTTGATCGCAACGATCACCTTGGAGTCTTTCATACCGGCCAGGTGCTGGATCGCGCCGGAGATACCGACGGCGATATACAGCTGAGGCGCAACGATCTTGCCGGTCTGACCGACCTGCATGTCGTTCGGTACGAAGCCTGCGTCGACTGCGGCGCGCGAGGCACCTACAGCAGCGCCCAGCTTGTCGGCCAGCGCGTACAGGTGCTTGAAGTTGTCACCGTTCTGCATGCCGCGGCCGCCGGAAACGACGATCTTAGCAGCGGTCAGTTCAGGACGATCGGACTTGGCCAGTTCTTCACCGACGAAAGCCGATTTGCCAGCGTCAGCTGCGCCGCCAACTGCTTCAACGGCAGCAGAACCACCTTCAGCAGCAACCGGATCAAAACCAGTGCTACGCACGGTGATGACTTTGACGGCAGCGGAAGATTGCACGGTGGCGATGGCGTTACCAGCGTAGATCGGACGCTTGAAAGTGTCAGCGCTTTCAACAGCGATGATTTACGAGATCTGATCAACGTCCAGCGCAGCAGCAACGCGCGGCAGGATGTTCTTACCGTTGCTGGTAGCAGCAGCCAGAATGTGGCTGTAGCCCTTACCCAGCTCAGCTACCAGCGGCGCGACGTTTTCCGGCAGCTGGTGAGCGAAAGCGGCGTTGTCGGCAACCAGTACCTTAGCCACGCCAGCAATCTTGGCGGCAGCTTCGGCAGCAGCGCCGCAAGCGGAACCGGCAACCAGAACGTGGATGTCACCACCGATTTTCGCGGCAGCGGCAACAGTGTTCAGCGTGGCAGGAGCCAGAGCGGCATTGGTATGTTCAGCGATAACCAGGATAGTCATTTAGATTACCTTCGCCTCGTTCTTCAGTTTCTCGACCAGTTCAGCCACGGACTTGACCTTGATGCCGGCGCTGCGGGTAGCAGGCGCTTCGACTTTCAGAGTCTTGACGGTGGAAGCGGTGGAAACGCCCAGATCAGCCGGGGTAACAGTTTCCAGCGGCTTTTTCTTGGCTTTCATGATGTTCGGCAGCGACGCGTAGCGCGGCTCGTTCAGACGCAGGTCGGTAGTCACGATAGCCGGCAGGCTCAACGCAACGGTCTGCAGACCGCCGTCGATTTCGCGGGTTACGTTGTCCTTGTCACCGGCAACTTCCACTTTGGAAGCGAAGGTGCCCTGGCC
>DASRUM010000283.1:0-5547 GCA_035655415.1 Pseudomonas sp. | reverse complement strand
CCCCTGACGCAAACACGCCTGATAGCTGTGGGCGGCGTTCATCGGCGGCTCCGGCTTTGTCGGCTAGCTGACAGAGCGGCGTACGCATGCGGGTTCATGCTGGCCACCTGTCTTGCATAAGGAAAATAATAATGAAAACCCTGGTTGATCATCTGGCTCAATACGCGGCCTATCACCGCGACCAACGCAATATTCTCAGCCACTTTATCGGTATTCCACTGATCGTTGTGGCGGTTGCCGTGCTGCTGTCGCGCCCCGGCTTCGAGCTACTCGGCCTGTGGCTGTCCCCTGCTCTGCTGGTAGCCCTGGCGGCAGGGGTGTTCTACCTGCGCCTGGACCTGCGTTTCGGCCTGCTGATGGCGCTGCTGCTAGTGCTCAGCCTGTGGGCGGCAGCGGGCCTGGCCGTGCAGTCGACGGCGGTGTGGTTAAGCAGCGGGATCGGCCTGTTCGTGATCGGCTGGATCATCCAGTTTGTCGGCCATTACTACGAGGGGCGCAAACCGGCGTTTGTCGATGACGTGATGGGCCTGGTGATAGGCCCACTGTTCGTCGCCGCCGAAGCGGCCTTCCTGCTGGGCCTGCGCAAAGAGGTTGAACAGGCCATCGTCGAACGCGCTGGCCCGACCTGTATACGCGAGAAGAAAGCCACTGCTTGATCGCTGCGGGGCCGCCATTGATTGGCGGCCTTGTACCGACTTCGCTCTTACGAGCGAGTCCTAGTACATCGCCATCCACTGCGTAGTTAGCGAGCGTGTATGGCGATATACGGTGATCGGCGCAAACGGCCGGCCCGAGGCGCTCTGCAAGGCGCTGCTCTGGCTATTGAGGTCGACCAGCGCGGCCTTAAGGTAATCCCAGCGGGTTTTCAGCTTGCCGACCTGTGGGTCAGCCTTGCTATCCAGCGCGGCCAGTTGTGCATCTACTGACGGCACGATCTTGCGTTCGTCCTGACCGAGGTAGGTGTCGGGCTGCTCGCGGGCGGTTTCGAAATTGCCGAAGTAGGCGCGGCTAAGGTACTGCACCGAGAGATATTCGAGCTTGGCGGACAGTTCGCTGTCATCCGGGCCGGCCAGCTTGCGAGTTTCCTCAAGCACGCCGAGCAGGGCCTTGCTGAGTTCCTCGGGGTAGCGCCAAGGCATGTCATCTTCGCTCGGGCCAAAGGCCACGCCACGACGAATCTGCACCACCAGTTCCTGATGGGCACTGCGCAGAGCATCACTGCTTTGCGGCAGACTTTGCACCGCTGCGGCCAGGGCCTGCAGATCGGTTTCCAGGGCGTCCTGGTGTTTCTTTTGGAAACCCTCACCGCGTAACAGCATCAGGCTGCTGGTAACCCGGCTGGCCTGCACCTGCACCTGTTCCTGGGGGGTTACGGCCTGGGCAAAGGTCAGCGGCGAGAGGCCAGCCAACAGCCCGACAACCGCGAGCAATAGCGGGCGATACAGCGTTGTAGAACGCATACGTGGGGTGCTCCTTATTATTTTTGTGAGCAGTGCTGAACTAGGTCAGCTTATACAAGCGCGCGCACAGGGTACTGCACTGAATATGGGATAAAAGCAGCCTAAAGAGTGATTTCGTCGGAAAAATGCGTCGATTCGGCCAGCTTGGCAGGCCGTGCAATCTGTTCGCGCTAGCCTCAGCCGGCGCTCAGTAGTGACACCGACTTGACCTGCGCCCACAGCAATTGCTCGCGCTGGATCTGCAGGCGGTCAAAGGAGTAGCGGGTAATACGGGCGATCAGCTGCTCGCCAGCCACCTGCACGCGCACCAGCACATGGGCCTGCTCGGCGATATTGATCCAATCCAGCACCCGCGCTGGCAACAGGTTGAGCACGCTGCTGTCCTCGGCCTGCTGCAGGCTCAGGCTGACATCGCGCGCCTTGACCTTGATCCGCACCGACTGGCCCAGCGGCAGCGGCCCGTGGGGCAAGCGTAGGTTGATGGCGCTGCCGGGCAGTTGCAGCGAGAGCAGTCCGTAGGCCGGATCATGGCCGCTGACCTGACCATCGACCACCGCCTCGGCATCGTCCTCGAAGACAAACGGCAGGTCAGCGCGCAGCAGGGTTTCCTTTAGCGGGCCGCTGGCGCTGACCTTACCGTCCTCGAGCAACACGAGATGATCGGCCAGACGCGCCACTTCATCTGGCGAGTGACTGACGTAGACAATCGGAATTTCCAGCTCCTGATGCAGGCGCTCCAGATAAGGCAGCACCTCCTGTTTGCGCTTGAGGTCGAGGGACGCCAGCGGCTCATCCAGCAGCAACAGACGCGGGCTGGTCAGCAGGGCGCGGGCAATGCCTACGCGCTGCTGCTCGCCGCCGGACAGCTTGCCCGGCAAGCGTTCTAGCAGATGCTCTATACCGAGCAGCTCGACTGCCTGCTCCAAGGCAATCCGCCGCTGCGCGGCGGGGATGCGTTTCAGCCCGTACTGCAGATTGCGCCGCACCGTGATGTGGGCAAACAGGTTGGCATCCTGAAACACGTAACCCACGGCGCGTTGATGCGCCGGGACAAAAATGCCCTGGGTACTGTCCTGCCACAGCTCGCCGTTGACCTGCAGGTAGCCTTCGCTGGGCTGGTCCAACCCGGCAAAGCAACGCAGGCAGCTGGTCTTACCCGAGCCGGAATGACCGAACAGGGCGCTGACGCCGCGACCGGGCAGGTTCAGCTCAACATCCAGAGTAAAACCGGCGTGCGCCACCTTGAACCGCGCGTGGATTTCGCCCACCCCGGCGACTGTGCGAATTGCCGGATTGCGCCGCGCCAATGGCCAGATCATTGCCACACCCGCGTGCTGCTGCGCCCGCTGCTTCGACCAGAGTAGAGCGCCAGCAGCACGATAAATGAGAACAGCACCATGCCGCCGGCCAGCCAGTGGGCCTGGGCGTACTGCATGGTTTCTACATGGTTGTAGATCTGCACCGACGCCACCTGGGTCTTGCCGGGGATATTGCCGCCAATCATCAGCACCACGCCGAACTCGCCCACGGTATGCGCGAAGCCGAGAATCGCCGCCGTAACGAAACCCGGCTTGGCCAACGGCAGCACCACCGTGAAGAACGCATCCCAAGGCCCGGCACGCAGAGTCGCCGCCGCCTCCAGCGGGGCACGGCCAATCGCCTCGAAGGCGTTCTGCAGCGGCTGCACGACAAAGGGCAGGGAATAGAACACCGAACCGATCACCAGCCCGGTAAAGGTAAACGTCAGGGTGCCGAGGCCGAGGCTCTGGGTCAGCTGGCCGATAAAGCCGTGCGGCCCCATGCTCACCAGCAGGTAGAAGCCGATCACCGTCGGCGGCAGCACCAGCGGCAGGGCGACGATGGCGCCAATCGGCTGCTTCCAGCGTGAATCAGTGCGCGCCAGCCACCAGGCAATCGGCGTACCGATCAGCAGCAGCAACAGGGTAGTCAGCGATGCCAGCTCAAATGTCAGCAGTACGGCGGCGAGATCGGCTTTGGTCAGTGGCATCGCAACGTCCCTTTAAAGCGTGTAGCCGTAGGACTTGATGATTGCAGCTGCTTTTTCACCCTTCATGTAATCCATAAAAGCCGCAGCGGCTGGGTTGTGCTCGCCCTTTTTGAGGATCACCGCATCCTGACGAATTGGGGCATGCAATTCAGCAGGCACCTGCCAGGCCGAGCCTCCGGTGAGCAGACCGTCCTTGTACACCTGCGACAGCGCGACAAAGCCCAGTTCGGCATTGCCACTGGCAACAAACTGAACGGTCTGGGCAATGCTCTGCCCTTCGACCAGCTTGGGTGCAACGGCCTGGCTCAGACCCAGCTTGGCTAGCACTTGGGCGGCAGCCAGGCCATAGGGGGCGGTTTTCGGGTTGGCAATAGCCAGGTGTTGAAACGTATTGGCTTTGAGCACGGCGCCGCGCTCGTCGACATAGCCGACCTGCGCCGACCACAAAGCCAGGGCGCCAATGGCATAGGTAAACCGTGAGCCGGCAACCACCTCACCTTCGCTTTCCAACTTGGCCGGGGTGAGCTCATCGGCGGCGAGAAATACTTCGAAGGGTGCGCCGTTCTTGATCTGCGCATAGAGCTGCCCGGTAGCGCCGTAAGCCGTCACCAGCCGATGCCCTGTGGCCTCCTCGAAGCCGCGAGCGATAGCCGGAATGGGTGCGCTGAAGTTGGCAGCCACTGCCAACTGAACATCCCCGGCCTGGGTAACGGCAATGCAGCTCAGGCTGATGCAGAGCGTGAACAGGGCCTGGCTAAGTCGGCGGTGCATGCACGGGTTCCTTCGCTTATGGATTACCGGCAGTGCAGGTTTTGCCGTGCCGCGGCATGGCCATCCTATACGGACGGCCATTGAACGACAAAGCCCGCGAGCAACACCGGGCAAGGGTGCTGTTCGCGGGCTGGTCGATGTTTACCGCGCTTAGACTTTAGCTCAGGCCAATTTCCACCCGGTCACCCTGCAAGCGCACCGGCCAGGTGCGCAGCTGCTGCTCGGGATATTCCAGACAGCTGCCGTCTTCCAGGCGGTAGTGCTGTTTGTACAGCGGCGCGGCGATGACCAGGTCGCCGGCCAGGCTGCCGACAATGCCGCGACCGATAACGTTGGCGCCGGACTTGGGATCGTGGTTATCCACGGCATACAGCTGTTTGCCGCTGGTCTCGTCTGGCAGATAGAACAGCGCCACCTGGGCGCCGTCGACCCAGGCGACCACGCCTGAGTTGGCCACCAGATCGGCACGGCTGCACAGGGCGCGCCACTGCACGCTGGTTTGTTCGACTGTTGCGGTTGCGCTCGACTGGCTCATCAGACGACCTCCTCGAATAGCGGAATAAGGGCAAGCTCGTCAGCGCGCACCGGGCGGCGCTGGCCGCGTTCTTCGACAAACTGGATATCCGGGTCGCCGCCCTGCTGATTGACGAAGGTGCGGAAGCGTTTGAGCTTCTCCGGGTCCTTCAGGGCGTTGGCCCATTCGCACTCGTAGCGGTCGATCACCAGCTGCATCTGCGCTTCCAGTTCGGCGCCGAGACCCAGGCTGTCGTCGATGATCACTTCCTTCAGGTAATCCAGGCCGCATTCCAGCGACTCGCGCCACACCGAGGTGCGTTGCAGGCGGTCGGCGGTGCGCACGTAGAACATCAGGAAACGGTCGATATAGCGGATCAGGGTGGCGTCATCCAGATCGGTGGCGAACAGCTCGGCATGTCGTGGGCGCATGCCACCGTTGCCGGCCACATAGAGGTTCCAGCCGTTCTCGGTGGCGATCACGCCAACGTCCTTGCTCTGCGCCTCGGCGCATTCGCGGGTGCAGCCGGAAACCGCGAACTTGATCTTGTGCGGCGAACGCAGGCCCTTGTAGCGGTCCTCCAGCAGCAGTGCCATGGCCACGCTGTCCTGCACGCCGTAGCGGCACCAGGTGCTGCCGACACAGCTCTTCACGGTGCGCAGCGACTTGCCGTAGGCGTGGCCGGTCTCGAAGCCGGCGGCAATCAGCTCGGCCCAGATATCCGGCAGTTCGTGCAGCTGCGCGCCGAACAGGTCGATGCGCTGGCCGCCGGTGATCTTGGTGTAGAGGTCGTA
>DASRUM010000282.1:0-2548 GCA_035655415.1 Pseudomonas sp. | reverse complement strand
TGTATCTGATTCTCTCGCTGCTGGCGGTGGCGATGACCTTCTTCGCCCTCGGCGCACCCTTTGCCGGCGCGCTGGAGATCATCGTCTACGCCGGCGCGATCATGGTGCTGTTCGTGTTTGTGGTGATGATGCTTAACCTCGGCCCGGCGGCGGTCGAACAGGAACGCCAGTGGCTGACGCCTGGCATCTGGACCGGCCCGGCGATTCTCTCGGCGTTGTTGCTGGGGCAATTGCTTTATGTGTTGTTCCAATCGCCCAGTGGCGCGGCCCTCTGTTTGCAGACGATTGATGCCAAGGCCGTCGGTATCGCCCTGTACGGGCCTTACCTGCTGGCGGTGGAGCTGGCCTCGATGCTGCTGCTCGCTGCGCTGGTCGCGGCCTATCACCTCGGCCGTCACGATGCCAAGGAGCCAACGGCATGAATGCGATTCCCCTGGAGCACGGCCTGGCGTTGGCCAGCGTGCTGTTCAGCCTCGGCCTGATCGGCCTGATGGTGCGGCGCAATATCCTGTTTGTGCTGATGAGCCTGGAAGTGATGATGAATGCCACCGCCCTGGCCTTTGTGGTGGCGGGCAGCCGTTGGGCCCAGCCTGACGGCCAGGTGATGTTTATCCTGGTGATCACTCTGGCCGCCGCCGAGGCCAGTATTGGCCTGGCGATCCTGTTGCAGCTGTATCGCCGCTTCAACACCCTCGATGTCGACGCTGCCAGCGAGATGCGCGGATGAACCTTCTATTCCTGACCTGTGTGTTTCCGTTGCTGGGCTGGTTTCTTCTGGCCTTCTCGCGCGGACGTTTCTCCGAGAACCTTTCTGCGCTGATCGGTGTTGGCTCGGTGGGCCTGTCCGCGCTGACGGCGGCCTGGGTGATCGTGCAGTTCAACCTTAATCCGCCGGAAAACGGCGTGTTCACCCAGGTGTTGTGGCAGTGGATGAGCGTGGCCGGTTTTGCGCCGAGCTTCACCCTGTACCTGGACGGTCTGTCGCTGACCATGCTTGGTGTGGTCACCGGGGTCGGTTTCCTGATCCACCTGTTCGCCAGCTGGTATATGCGCGGTGAAGAGGGCTACTCGCGCTTCTTCGCCTACACCAACCTGTTTATCTTCAGCATGCTGCTGCTGGTGCTGGGCGATAACCTGCTGGTGCTGTACTTCGGCTGGGAAGGCGTGGGGCTGTGCTCCTACCTGCTGATCGGCTTCTACTTCAAGCACGCCGCCAACGGTAACGCGGCGCTCAAGGCCTTTATCGTCACCCGTATCGGCGACGTGTTTATGGCCATCGGCCTGTTTATCCTGTTCCTCCATCTGGGCACCCTGAATATTCAGGAGCTGATGGTGCTGGCACCGCAGAAGTACGTAGCTGGCGATAGCTGGCTGTGGATCGCCACACTGATGCTGCTCGGCGGCGCGGTGGGTAAATCTGCTCAGCTGCCGCTGCAAACCTGGCTGGCCGATGCGATGGCCGGTCCGACTCCGGTTTCCGCACTGATCCACGCAGCGACCATGGTTACTGCCGGTGTCTACCTGATCGCGCGGACCCACGGCCTGTTCCTGCTGACCCCGGAGATTCTCGAACTGGTTGGCATCGTCGGCGGCGTGACCCTGGTGCTGGCCGGTTTCGCTGCGTTGGTGCAGACCGACATCAAGCGCATCCTCGCCTACTCGACCATGAGCCAGATCGGCTATATGTTCCTCGCCCTGGGCGTTGGCGCCTGGGACGCGGCGATCTTCCACCTGATGACCCACGCCTTCTTCAAGGCCCTGCTGTTCCTCGCATCCGGTGCGGTGATCAACGCCTGCCACCACGAACAGAACATCTTCAAGATGGGCGGTCTGTGGAAGAAACTGCCGTTGGTCTACGCCAGCTTTATCGTCGGCGGCGCAGCGCTGGCGGCGTTGCCGCTGATTACCGCCGGTTTCTACTCGAAGGATGAAATCCTCTGGGAAGCCTTTGCCAGTGGTCATCAGTGGTTGCTCTATGCCGGCCTGACGGGCGCCTTCCTGACCTCGCTCTACACCTTCCGGCTGATCTTTATCGCCTTCCATGGCGAGCAGAAGACCGAAGCCCATGCCGGCCATGGCGTGGCTCACTGGCTGCCGCTGGTGACCCTGATTGTGCTGTCGACCTTTATTGGTGCGCTGATCAGCCCACCGCTGGCCGGCGTGTTGCCGCAGAGCGTCGGGCATGCCGGCGGTGACGCCAAGCACGGCCTGGAAATCGCCTCGGGGGCCATCGCGATCATTGGCATCGTGCTGGCGGCGTTGCTGTTTCTCGGCAAGCGCAGCTTTGCCACAGCGGTAGCGCAGAGTGCACCGGGGCGTTTCCTCTCGGCCTGGTGGTTCGCCGCCTGGGGCTTCGATTGGCTCTACGACAAGCTGTTTGTGCAGCCGTATCTGCTGGTCTGCCGCCTGCTCGGGCACGACCCGATCGACCGCAGCATTGGCCTGATTCCGCGTCTGGCGCGTGGCGGCAACGCCTTGCTGGCCAGCAGCGAGACCGGCCAGGTGCGTTGGTACGCCACATCGATAGCCGGGGGCGCCGTGCTGGTGC
>DASRUM010000281.1:0-4676 GCA_035655415.1 Pseudomonas sp. | reverse complement strand
TGGCGGAAAGCTTCGCGTTTGTGCACGTTGGACAAATGCACTTCGATGAATGGGATGCTCACTGCCAGCAATGCGTCACGTAATGCGACGCTGGTGTGAGTAAAAGCGGCAGGATTGATCAGGATAAAGTCGACACCTTCGCCTTTTGCGGCGTGAATACGGTCAATCAGCTCGTACTCGGCATTGCTCTGCAGATACAGCAGATGGTGGCCTGCCTCGCGCGCGCGGCGCTCCAGGTCGAGGTTGATCTGCTCCAGGGTGACGGCGCCGTAGACTCCCGGCTCGCGGGTGCCGAGTAGGTTGAGGTTGGGGCCGTGCAATACCAGTAGGGTCGCCATGGCGGTGCTTCCTTGTTTTTCTACTGCGCAGGACTATGCCGCGACAGCGCGGGGCTGTCCAGTTCTCAGCAATAGTCGACACGATGACCGCAGATTGCGGCAAATATATGACTCGGGGCGTTAAAAACGTTCCCGCGCCGTGCTCAGGCGGGCAGCAAAGGTCGCGGCATCCACCTCACCTACGACACGTAGATCCAGCCATTCGTCACCCTTGGCGTCGAACAGCAGAATCGCCGGCGGGCCGAACAACTGATAGCGGTCGAGCAGGGCGCGCTGGGCGGGGTTGCTTTCGGTAATGTCGAAACGCACCAGTTGATAGTCGCCCAGTTGGCGGCCGACTTCCGGCGCGCTGAGCACTTCACGCTCGATCACCTTGCAACTGATGCACCAGTCGGCATACCAGTCGAGCAGCAGCGGCTTGCCGTTGTTCTTTGCAGCCAGCAAGGCGGCATCCAGCTCGGCGGGTGTGCTGATGGTTTGCCATTGGCCGGATTGCACCTGAGTGGCTTCGGCGCTGCTGACCATGCGCCCGAGTGGCCGCAGTGGATCATCCTGACCTTGTAGCGCGCCGACCCAGGCCACCAGGGCGTAGACCAGCAGCGGCAGGCCGAGTAGTTGCGCGAGCTTTTGGTGATGGGTTTTCGGTGTCAGTTCCAGCACGCCCAGCCACAGTGCGATGCCTGCGGCCAGCAGGCCCCACAGTGCCAGGCTCACCGGGCCAGGTACGACGCGTTCGAGCAGCCAGATCGCCACCGCCATCAGCAGTGCGCCGAACAGGTTGCGCACCGTGAGCATCCAGGGGCCGGATTTCGGCAGTAAGGCGCCGCCACCGACGGCAAACAGAACCAGTGGCGCGCCCATGCCGAGGCCTAGCGCCAGCAGCTTAAGGCCACCGCCGAGTGCGTCGCCGCTGGCGCTGATATACAGCAACGCGCCTGCCAGTGGCGCGGAAACGCAGGGAGATACCAATACGCTGGAGAGCACGCCAAGCGCTGCCGCGCTGAAAATCGTGCCGCCGTGCAGGCGCTGGCTCAGGCGCTGTAGCGGGCCGTCAATTGAGGCCGGCAGGCGCAGTTCAAGAAAGCCCAGGCTGGCCGCGCCGAACAGGGCAAAGAAGATTGCAAAGGGCACCAGCACCCAGGGCGATTGCAGGCGTGCCTGCAGATTAAGTTCCGCGCCGAACAGGCCCATCAGCGCGCCGAGGACGGCAAAGCTCAGGGCCATCGGCAGCACGTAGGCCAGCGACAGCACCAGGCTGCGCATGCCGCCCGGCTGGCCGCGCAGCACCACGCCGGTGAGGATCGGCAACATCGGCAGCACACAGGGGGTGAAGGTCAGCGCCAGGCCACCGAGGAAGAACAGCGCCAGGTCGGTCCAGCTCCAGGGTGTCACCGCTGTAGCCGTCGCCGCCGCAGTGCTGGTCGCAGCGCCACCGCCAATTGCCAATACCTCGGTTTCCGGCGGGTAGCACAGGCCTTTATCGGCGCAGCCCTGGTAGTTGACGCTGAGGTTGAAGGGGCGATTGTCCAGGTTGTCTACCGGCACCTCGACATCCAGCACTTCGTAATACACCTCTACATCGCCGAAGTACTCGTCATGTTTGGCCTGGCCTGCCGGCAATACGGCCTGGTCCAGACGGATGTCGGCGGGCTCGCTGCTAAAGCTGAAGCGGTGCCGATACAGGTAATAACCTTCGGCGGCGACAAAGCGCAGTTTCACCGACTCGCTGGAGCTGCTGATCAGGCTCAGCTTGAACGCCTCGCGCACCGGCAGGAAATCCGCGCTGTTGTTCAGCGGCGCGCCGAATTGCGCAGGAGCGGGCGGCTTATTGAACAGGCCGGCGCTGGCCGGCAGTACGACCAGAAGCAGAAGCAGGCTGAGTAGACGGTGCATGGCAGGCTCGTGATGCGGGAATCGCCGCATCATAGCGGAGGCGAGCGGCTCAGGGCACGGCCCAGGCTGTAAGCGGTCTTGTCTACGGGCTGGATGGTACGCGACAGATTGCCGCGCCAGCAGCCTGTTAGACGCGGAACGCCTGCACCGCCGTATGCAACTGGCCGCCAAGTTGCAGCAGCTGCTCGCCCTGATTGCGGCCCTCGCCGATGCGCTGCAGGTTGTCGCCGCCCAGAGTGTGAATGCGTTCGCTGTGCCCACGAATCTCGCTGACCGCGCCACTTTGTTGCGCCGTGGCGTCGGCAATCCGCTCGGCCATGCTGGCGATGGTGCGGATCGCCGCGACGATTTCATCCAGCGCGCCATCGGCGGCCTCGGCCTGGCTGGCGGTGGCTTCGGCGTGTTCGACCTGGGTACGCATGGCCTGCACTGATTGCAGGGCGGCCTGTTGCAGGCGGCCGATCAGTTCCTGAATCTGTGCGGTGGCGCCGCTGGTGCGTTGCGACAGCGAGCGCACTTCATCGGCGACCACGGCAAAGCCGCGGCCCAGCTCGCCGGCCCTTGCTGCTTCGATGGCGGCATTCAGGGCGAGTAGATTGGTCTGCTCGGCGATGCCGCGAATCACCGTCAGCACATTGCCGATGGTGGCGGTTTCCTCGGCCAGGCGCTCGATGGCCAGGGCGTTGCCCTGCACTTCATCGACCAGCGAATGCAGGCCGGTAAGGCTGTGGCCAATCACCTGCTGGCCTTGTTCCAGGGCGCGGTTGGCATCTCGACTGGCATCGGCGGCCTGGCTGGCATCGCCGGCAACCTGCTGGATGGTGGCCTGCAGCTCGCCGAGGGCATCGCGGATTTGCGCGGTGTCGCCGGCCTGGCGTTCGGCGCCGCTGTGCAGGCCGCCGCTGAGGTCGGCCAGGGTGCGACTGGAACCGACCACCTGTTCGGCGTGCCGGCGAATGGTGCCGACCAGGTCGACCAGATAGGCGCGTAGGCGGTTTAGCGACTCTTCGATATCGCGCAGCTCGCGGGTGCGTGAACCGAGGTGGATGTCATGGGCGAAGTCGCCGGCGGCCCAGGCAGAGAGAGCTGGAACCAGGTGCTCCAGTACCCGGGTGAGGCGGCGCTGGATGGTGTCGATGATCAGTGCAATCAGCAGAATCAGGCCGATCATCAGACCGAGGATCAGCTGCACTTCGCCCTGGATGCGCCCGTGTTCGGCACGCACCAAGGGTTCCAGCGCGGCCAGCGCTTGCTGCACCTGGTCGATCTGCGTGCGCGTGCTGTTGGCCAGGGCGGTGCGTTGTTCGATCAGGTTGCGGGTGCGTTGCAGCTCGGTCGGATAGCGCGTGATCAGGTTGGACAGGTCGCGTTTGAGGGCGATGCCACGGTCTTCGGCTTGGCTGCTCTCGCTGCTGACATCCAGCCCCAGCAGGTTGGCAAAGGCGTCGCCGGACGATTGGCTGGCATCGGCCACGCCGAGCAACGGCAGGTCACTAAGCGTTTGCGCCTGTTTGCCCAGGGCTGCCAGTTCGCGCTCGACTTCGCTGGCCAGCTCGCTGCGGCCGCTGCGCACCAGCTTGTCGCGGGCATGGGCCAGGCGGGTGAGATGGCGTGCCGCGCTAAACAGCGGCCTACGGTAATTGGCGGTCGCGCTGGCTTCGCCGCTGTCGGCGTATTGCGCGAGCTGCTCCAATGCTGCGTCCATTTCCCGTTCGGCTTGCAGCAGCAGGCCCTGCGGGTCGGCGGAGAGCTTGCCCGCGGCTAGCAGTTCATTGGCACTAAAGGCCTTGAGCTCGGCCAGGCTAGGGCGCAGGTTGGCGGCCAGCTGCGTGGGCAGATCGCTCATGGCCTGCTCGAGGCTATCCAGAGATTGCAGGGCGGCGCTGTGGCGCAGGGCGTCGCCACTTTCCAGGTAGGCGCTGATGTTCTGCGCGGCTTCGCTCTGAAATTGCTGGGACAGGCTCATATAGCGCGCCATCAGCAAATAAGGGCGTTCAAGGGCGCGCTGCGACCACCAAAGGGTGGCGGCCAGCGCCACACATACGGCGACCAGCAGCAGGGTGTTGAGATTGGTAAGGGATTTCAGGCGCATAGGGCTCAACCGACAGCGAACGGTTCCGGCCGCCGACGGATTCGTCAGAGCGGCTGCTAAGTCTCGGAATTTATTGCTTTTTCATGACCGTAATATGACGACGCCAACTGCGTCACAGTTTCTGCCGGGTGGTTGGCCGTGGGGAGCAGGGCGAGTTCAGTCGCCCTGATAGATCGCCACCTGGTTGCGCCCGCCGTGCTTGGCCACATACAGCGCCAGGTCGGCCTGCTGTGAGAGCAGTTTGCCATCCAGTTGCGGCGCCAGTTGGGCGATGCCGCAGCTGAAGGTACAGGACAGGTCATGGGGCTGCGCTGAATACTGGATTTCCGCGAAGCGCTGGCGGATGTCGTCGA
>DASRUM010000280.1:0-31115 GCA_035655415.1 Pseudomonas sp. | reverse complement strand
GTTGGGGGTGCGCTCGCGTACTTCGATGTAGTCCAGGCGGGTGCGCTCGACAAAATCGGCTTTCAGTTCTTTCGACAGCAACTGTGTGGCCACGCCGACGGCGCGCGAGGCGTCGGTGACGTAGATCACCGCGTCGTTCTGGTACTTGGGCTCGATTTTTACCGCCGTGTGGGCTTTCGAGGTGGTCGCGCCGCCGATCATCAGCGGCAGGGTGAAGCCTTGGCGCTGCATTTCACGGGCGACATGCACCATCTCATCCAGCGACGGGGTGATCAGCCCGGACAGGCCGATGATGTCGCACTTCTCGGCAATTGCGGTTTGCAAGATCTTCTCCGCCGGCACCATCACGCCGAGGTCGACGATGTCATAGCCGTTACAGCCGAGCACCACACCGACAATGTTCTTGCCGATGTCATGCACATCGCCTTTTACCGTTGCCATTAGGATCTTGCCCTTGGCTTCCGGCTTGTCGCCTTTTTCCAGCTCGATAAAGGGGATCAAATGGCCGACCGCCTGCTTCATTACGCGGGCGGATTTCACTACTTGGGGCAGGAACATCTTGCCTGCGCCGAACAGGTCGCCGACCACGTTCATACCGGCCATCAGTGGGCCTTCGATCACTTCGATAGGCCGTGTGCACTGCTGACGGCATTCCTCGGTGTCTTCGATGATATGGCTGGTGATGCCCTTGACCAGTGCGTGCTTGAGGCGGTCGACCACGTTCCAGGTGCGCCATTCTTCGGTTTCGACTTCCTTGACGCTGCCGTCGCCCTTGTAGTTGTCGGCAATTGCCAGCAGCGCTTCGGTGGCACCTTCATGGCGGTTGAGCACCACGTCTTCCACCGCGTCGCGCAGCTCTTTGGGAATCTCGTCGTAGATTTCCAACTGGCCGGCGTTGACGATGCCCATGGTCAGGCCGTTCTGGATCGCGTAGTACAAGAACACCGAGTGAATGGCTTCACGCACCGGGTTGTTGCCACGGAAGGAGAACGACACGTTGGATACACCGCCGCTCGACAGGGCGTGGGGCAGGTGGTCGCGGATATAGGCGCAGGCCTCGATAAAGTCGACTGCGTAGTTGTTGTGCTCCTCGATGCCAGTGGCCACGGCGAAGATGTTCGGGTCGAAGATGATGTCTTCCGGCGGGAAGCCCACTTCATTGACCAGAATGTCGTAGCTGCGCTGGCAGATCTCGCGTTTGCGCGCGGCGGTGTCGGCCTGGCCGGCTTCGTCGAAGGCCATCACCACTACGGCCGCGCCGTAGCGTTTGCAAAGCTTGGCGTGGTGTTTGAACTGCTCGACGCCTTCTTTCATTGAGATCGAGTTGACGATGCCCTTGCCCTGGATGCACTTGAGACCGGCCTCGATCACTTCCCACTTAGAGGAGTCGATCATGATCGGCACGCGGGAAATATCCGGCTCGCCGGCGATCAGATTCAAGAAGGTGACCATGGCCTTCTGCGAATCGAGCATGCCCTCGTCCATGTTGATGTCGATCACCTGGGCGCCGGCTTCCACCTGCTGCAGGGCGACTTCGAGGGCTTCGGTGTAGTTGTCCTCACGGATCAGCCGGGCGAACTTGGCCGAGCCGGTGATATTGGTGCGCTCGCCGACGTTGATAAACAGCGAGTTGCGGTCGATGGTGAAGGGCTCAAGACCGGACAGGCGACAGGCCTTGGGAATATCCGGGATGGCGCGCGGCGTGTATTTGCTCACCGCTTCGGCAATCGCCTGGATATGCGCAGGCGTGGTGCCGCAGCAACCGCCGACGATGTTCAAAAAGCCCGAGGCGGCGAACTCTTCCACCACTGCGGCCATTTCCGCCGGGGTTTCATCGTATTCACCAAAGGCGTTCGGCAGGCCAGCGTTGGGGTGGGCCGACACATGGGTGCCGGCCTTGGCCGACAGCTCTTCCAGATACGGGCGCAGGTCCTTGGCACCGAGGGCGCAGTTCAGGCCCACGGAGATCGGCTTGGCGTGGTTGATCGAGTTCCAGAACGCTTCGGTGGTCTGCCCGGACAGGGTGCGGCCGGAGGCGTCGGTGATGGTGCCGGAGATCATGATCGGCAGTTCGACACCGTCGTCCTCGAACACCTGCTGCACGGCGAAGATTGCCGCCTTGGCGTTAAGCGTGTCGAAGATGGTTTCGATCAGGATCATGTCCGCGCCGCCTTCGATCAGGCCGCGGGTGGCTTCCACGTAGTTTTCCACCAGCTCATCGAAGGTGACGTTGCGGTAGCCGGGGTTGTTCACGTCCGGGGAGATCGAGCAGGTGCGGCTGGTAGGGCCGAGCACGCCGGCAACGAAGCGCGGGCGATCCGGGGTTTCCAGGGTCTTGGCATCGGCCACGCTACGGGCCAGGCGCGCGCCTTCGACGTTCAGCTCATAGGCCAGCGCCTGCATGCCGTAGTCGGCCTGGGATACCTGGGTGGCGTTGAAGGTGTTGGTTTCGAGGATGTCGGCACCGGCATCCAGGTAGGCCTTCTCGATGGCGCCGATCACGTCCGGGCGGCTGAGGATCAGCAGGTCGTTGTTGCCCTTGACGTCGCTTGGCCAGTCGGCGAAGCGCGTGCCGCGATAGTCCTCTTCCTCCAGCTTGTAGCTCTGGATCATGGTGCCCATGCCGCCGTCGAGGATCAGGATGCGTTCCTTCAGGGCTTGCTGAAGTGCGTTAAGGCGGGCGCTGCGATCGGACAGAGACATGGAGATAACTACCTGGGACGCGTGAAAAAAAGATGCGCGATGATAACAAAGCTGCACGCTTTTGCAGTGGTCTGCGCTTTTACATGAATCTGGCTCATGTTCGCATGATTGGCCTTGGCCAGCCGGCGCCAGCTAGAATCGGCGCTTAAGCCATTTTAGAGATGTTTCCATGGTCTGCCGCATACTGCTTGGCGTGTGTTTGTTGTTCATCGGCTCATTGCAAGCGGCTGAACCCATCTCCTACAGCCGCGATATTCAACCGATTTTTACCAAGAACTGCGTGGCCTGCCATGCCTGTTACGACGCCGCCTGCCAGCTCAACCTGGGCAGTGGCGAAGGCGTGCAGCGCGGCGCCAATAAGGCCACGGTGTACAACGGCACGCGCACCCAGGCGCAGGCCACCACGCGCTTGTTTGTTGATGCTCATAGCCCTGCTGCCTGGCAGCGCAAGGGCTTTACCTCCGTGCTGGACTCACAGGGTAGTCAGGCAGCGCTGATGGCGCGCATGCTCGAGTTGGGCCATCAGCAGCCGTTTGCTGCCAACAGCAAATTGCCGGCTGAGCTGAATATCAGCATCGACCGGGTCAACCAATGTCCGCTGCCGGAGGAATTTGACAAGTTTGCCCGGGACAATCCGCAAGCTGGCATGCCGTTCGCGGTGACCGGCTTGAGTGAGGCCGACTACCAGACGCTGCAGACTTGGCTGGAGCAGGGGGCGCCGGTCGATCAGCAAGCGCTGCAGGCCAGCACAGCCGAGGCGCAGCAGATCTCCACCTGGGAAGCCTTTATGAACGCCCCCGGCGCCCGTGAAGCGCTGGTTTCGCGCTGGCTCTACGAGCATCTGTTTCTTGCCCATCTGTATTTCGCCAGCGGCGAGCCAGGGCATTTCTTCCAGATGGTGCGTTCGCGCACGCCCAGCGGTCAGCCGGTGGATATCATCGCCACGCGCCTGCCCAACGAAGACCCCGGCAACGAGTTCTATTACCGCCTGACGCCGGTGCAGGGTGTGATCGTGCACAAGACCCATATCACCTATGGGCTGAGCGCGGCGAAGCTGGCGCGGGTTAAAGAGCTGTTTTTCGCCAGCGATTGGCGGGCGGACGCGGTGCCGGGCTATAGCCTGCTACGCCGCGCCAACCCGTTCGAGACCTTTGCCGCGATTCCGCCGCAGGCGCGCTACCAATTTATGCTGGATAACGCTGAATACTTCGTGCGCACCTTTATTCGCGGCCCGGTGTGCCGTGGGCAGATCGCCACGGATGTGATTCGCGATAACTTCTGGGCGGTGTTCCAGGACCCGCGGCACGACCTTTACATCACCGATCCCGAGTACCGCGAGCAGGCCAAGGATTTGCTGGCCATGCCCGGGCAACTGGACAGCATCGGTGACATGATCGGCCTGTGGCGCACCTACCGCGACAAGCGCAATGAGTACGAAGCGCTACGCATGCAACGCTATGCCGATGCGCCCGCGCCGAGCTGGTCGCATATCTGGGCCGGTAATGACAACGCGCTGCTGTCGATCTTCCGCCAGCATGACAGCGCCTCGGTGCGCAAAGGCCTGATCGGTGAAGTGCCGCAAACCCTCTGGTGGCTGGACTTCCCGTTGCTGGAGCGCACCTATTACCAACTGGTGGTGAATTTCGACGTGTTTGGCAACGTTTCGCACCAGGCGCAGACGCGGCTGTACTTCGATTTGATCCGCAACGGTGCCGAGGTCAACTTCCTCCGTTTGCTGCCGGCCGAGTCGCGCCAGGGCTACCTGGATGACTGGTACCAGAGCAGCGGCAGGTTGAAGATCTGGCTGGATTACCGGGCCATAGACACCGAAAGCCCGAGCGCCTTGCGCCTGACTGGGAACGACCCCAAACGCAGCTTTGTCGAGACTCTGCTGGAACGCTACGGCAGCCTGAATGCGCGGCCGGACCCGATCAACCGCTGCACCGGCGCACATTGCCATCGCTCGGGGCTGGACGCCGAGCTGCAGCGTGCCGAGCAGTCCCTGAGCCGGCTGGCAGCCAAACCTGCGGGCACGCTCAAGGTCATCGAGCAACTGCCGGAGGCGACTTTGCTGCGGGTGGAAATGGCTAATGGTCAGCGTGAGGTGTACAGCCTGCTACGCAACCGAGCACACACGAATGTGGCTTTTATGCTCGGTGAAGAACTGCGCTATCAGCCCGCGCTGGATACCCTGACGGTGTATCCGGGGGTGCTCAGCAGCTACCCGAACTTTATCTTCAATGTGCAGGTGGGGCAGGCGGCGGAGTTTGTCACGGCGCTGGAGCAGGCCCGTGATGCAGTGGCTTTTGAGAAAGTCGTCGAGCGCTGGGGCATTCGCCGCACTCACCCGGAGTTCTGGCGCTACTTCCACGATATGTCGGCGTATATCCAGCAAACCGAGCCGCTGGAAGCCGGTGTGCTGGATATGAATCGCTACGAGAATTTTTAACAACGGGGAGGGCCGCGCACTGCAGGGCAGTGCGCGGTTACAGGCTAACGGTTGAAGCGTTCCACCAGAGCGTACTGACCGTGTGCTGTGGCCGTCAGGGCTTCGCTTAGCAGGGCGGTGTCATGCGCTTCGCCAGCGGTCTTGTCGGCCAGTTGGGCGATGGTGGTGATGCTGCGGTTGACCTCATCGGCCACTGCGCTCTGTTCCTCGGCGGCGGCGGCGATCTGGTTGGCCATGTCGGCGATATTGGCTACCGCGTCACTGATGCCGGCCAGTGCTTCATCGGCTTGCTGCACGCGTTCAACCCCTTCGTCGGCCTGTTTGCGGCCGATTTCCATGGTCAGTACAGCCTCTTCTGCGGTGCGCTGCAGCTTGGCGATCAGCTGGTGGATCTGCCCGGTGGATTCGGCGGTGCGCTGCGCCAGCGAACGCACTTCATCGGCGACCACGGCAAAACCACGGCCCATTTCACCGGCGCGTGCGGCCTCGATGGCGGCGTTGAGGGCGAGCAAGTTGGTCTGGTCGGCGATGCCTTTGATCACATCGACCACACCGCCGATTTCATTGCTGTCTTGGGCCAGGCGGGTCACCGTTTCACCGGTATCACCGACCGATTGCGACAGGCGCTGAATGGCCTGGCGGGTTTCGCTGGCAATGCTGCGGCCGGCGCTGGTCAGGCGGTTAGCATCCTGGGTAGCGATGGCAGTACGGGCGACGTTACTCGCCACTTCCAGGGTAGTGGCGGCCATTTCGTTAATCGCAGTGGCCACCTGGTCGGTCTCGCTGCGCTGACGCTCAAGCCCGGCAGAGCTGTTGTGCGCCAGGGTATCGGCCTGTTTGGCTTGTTGGGTGAGCTGTTCGGCGGTGTCCTGCAGACGAGTCAGGCAGGTTTTCAGACGGGCTTCCTGGCTGAGGATGGACATTTCCAGGCGGGCTTGAGCGCCGCGGCTGTCGGTGTACATCTGTGCAATCAGAGGGTCGGAGGTGGTCTGGTCGGCTAGGCGCAGCAGGCGCTTGAGGCCGCGTTGTTGCCAGTTCAGCCCGGCCAGGCCCAGTGGTACCGACAATCCTGCGGCGATGGCAAAGCCCCAGCTGGAGTCGAGCCACACACCGATCAAAAAACCAACCTGGCTGACCAGGATAAACGGCAGCCAATCCTGCACGATTGGCAGCCAGCGATCACTGCTAGGGATCGCCGATTTGCCGCTGTTGATGCGTTGGTACAGCGCCTCGGCGCGGCGTATCTGCTCGGCAGTCGGTTTGACCCGTACCGATTCGTAGCCCACCACCTGGTTGTTTTCTGTCACCGGGGTGACGTATGCGTTGACCCAGTAGTGGTCGCCGGTCTTGCAACGATTCTTGACGATGCCCATCCACGGCCGGCCCTTTTTCAGGGTGTCCCACATATGTTGGAACACCGCGGCCGGTACGTCCGGGTGGCGCACCAGGTTATGCGGCGCACGAATCAGCTCATCGCGGCTAAAACCGCTGATCTCGACAAAGGCGTCGTTGCAGTAGGTGATCTGGCCTTTTACGTCGGTGGTGGAGATCAGTCGTTGCTGCGCGGGGAAGGTGCGCTCGCGCTGGGTAACCGGTTGATTATTGCGCATGGGTGTTTTATCCCTAAAAGTTATGCCTGTCATCGGCCGGGCGCGCCCGAAGTTGAGCAAAAAATATGGTTCGCAGTGTAACTGGATATTGAACGACCTCACCTTTTGCGGCGTAAGCGCGCAGCGGGCGCGGCCTTTGCGCACCCGCGTTTGCCGGGCTTCAACCGGCGATCAGCTGGCGCAAAACATAGTGCAAAATGCCACCGGCTTTGAAGTACTCGACCTCGTTTAGTGTGTCGATGCGGCACAGCACGTCAATGCTGTCCCGACTGCCGTCCTCACGCAGAATGTCCAGCGTTAGCTGCATCGAGGGATGCAGTTCGACGCCATCGAGGCCGCAGATATTGAGGGTTTCCCTGCCGCTGAGCTGCAAGGTTTTGCGGGTTTGCCCAGGCTTGAACTGCAACGGCAGCACGCCCATGCCGACCAGGTTGGAGCGGTGGATACGCTCGAAACTCTCGGCGAGCACCGCCTTGATGCCGAGCAGATTGGTGCCCTTGGCTGCCCAGTCGCGGCTCGATCCGGTGCCGTATTCCTTGCCGGCAATCACCAGCAGCGGCGTGCCTTGCTCCTGATAGCGCATCGCGGCGTCGTAGATCGCCAGCTTCTCGCCGCTCGGCACATGCAGGGTGTTGCCGCCTTCCTCGCCACCGAGCATTTCATTGCGGATGCGGATATTGGCGAAGGTGCCGCGCATCATCACGTGATGGTTACCGCGCCGCGAACCGTAGGAGTTGAAGTCCGCAGGCGCCACTCCTTGCTCGCGGAGGTAACGGCCGGCGGGGCTGTCCGCCTTGATATTGCCGGCCGGGGAGATGTGGTCGGTGGTCACCGAATCGCCGAGCAGGGCGAGGATGCGTGCCTGACGGATATCGCCGATATGCGGCGGCGCCTCGCCGATGGATTCGAAGAACGGCGGATGCTGGATATAGGTCGAGTCGGCCTGCCAAGCGTAGGTGTCGGCTTGCGGCACCTCGATGGCCTGCCATTGCGCATCACCGGCGAATACCTCGGCATATTGCTTATGGAACATGGCGGTATCGACCCGCTGCACGGCCTCGGCGATTTCCGCCTGGCTTGGCCAGATATCGCGCAGGTACACCGGCTCGCCGTCTTTGCCGATGCCCAATGGTTCACTGCTGAGGTCCAGACGCACGCTACCCGCCAGGGCGTAAGCCACCACCAGCGGTGGCGAGGCCAGCCAGTTGGTTTTCACCAGTGGATGCACGCGGCCTTCGAAGTTGCGGTTGCCGGAGAGCACCGAGGCTACCGTCAGGTCGTGCTGCTGGATCGCCTGCTCAATGGGCATGAGCAGCGGTCCGGAGTTGCCGATGCAGGTGGTGCAGCCATAACCGACCAGATCGAAGCCCAGCTCATCCAGATAGCGGGTCAGGTCGGCAGCCTTGAAGTAATCGGTTACCACCTTGGAACCAGGCGCCAGGGAGCTCTTGACCCAGGGTTTACGCTGCAGGCCTTTCTCGCAGGCCTTTTTCGCCAGCAGGCCGGCAGCCATCATCACGCTGGGGTTGGAGGTGTTGGTGCAGGAGGTGATGGCGGCAATCACCACGGCGCCGTTGCTCAGCCGATGAACCGTGCCCTCGTGCTCATATTCGAACTCGCTAAGTGATTCGTCGCTGCCAATGGCGGTGCCGCCACCGCCCTCGCTAAGCATGCGACCTTCTTCCTTGGCCGGTGGTTTGAGCCGTGTGCCGACGAAGTCGTCAAAAGTCTGTTTGACTAGGCGTAGGGGAACCTTGTCTTGCGGGCGTTTTGGCCCGGCCAGGCAGGCTTCGACGCTATCCATATTCAGGCTCAGGCTGTCGCTGAACAGCGGTTCCTGACCTTGCTCGCGCCACAAACCCTGAGCCTTGCAGTAGGCCTCAACCAGTTTCACCGTTTGCTCGGGGCGGCCGGACAGGCGCAGGTAGCTCAGGGTGATGTCATCGACCGGGAAAAAGCCGCAGGTGGCGCCGTATTCCGGGGCCATATTGGCGATGGTCGCACGGTCCGCCAGGGGCAGCTCGGCCAGGCCGTCGCCGTAAAACTCGACAAACTTGCCCACCACCCCTTTGCTGCGCAGCATCTGCGTGACGGTCAGCACCAGATCGGTGGCGGTAATGCCTTCGCGGAGCCTGCCGGTCAGCTTGAAGCCGATCACCTCGGGAATCAGCATCGACACCGGCTGACCGAGCATGGCCGCTTCCGCCTCGATGCCACCGACGCCCCAACCGAGTATGCCGAGGCCGTTGATCATGGTGGTGTGCGAGTCGGTGCCGACCAGGGTGTCGGGGAAGGCGAACATCTGGCCGTCTTCTTCCTGGGTCCACACGGTGCGGCCAAGGTATTCCAGATTGACCTGATGGCAGATGCCGGTGCCCGGCGGCACCACGCTGAAGTTGTCAAAGGCGTGCTGACCCCAGCGCAGAAAGGCATAGCGTTCGCCGTTACGTTGCATCTCGATGGCGACGTTCTCGCCGAAGGCGGCGGCGCTGGCGAATTTATCCACCATCACCGAATGGTCGATCACCAGATCGACCGGCGACAGCGGGTTGATCTTCTGCGGGTCGCCGCCTGCCTTGGCCATGGCGTCGCGCATGGCCGCCAGGTCGACCACCGCCGGCACGCCGGTAAAGTCCTGCATCAACACGCGGGCCGGGCGGTACTGGATCTCGCGTTCCGAACTGCGGTTCTTCAGCCAGTCGGCCATGGCTTGCAGGTCGCTGCCGGTAACGGTCTTGCCGTCTTCCCAGCGCAGCAGGTTTTCCAGCAGGACTTTCAACGACATCGGCAAGCGGTCAAGATTACCGAGGGCTCTGGCGGCTTCGGGGAGGCTGAAGTAGTGGTAGGTCTGGCCGTCTATATCGAGGCTGCGGCGGCTGTTCAGGCTATTTAAGGAAGGCATTGCGCGTCTCCTAGGGCTTGTCACGGGGTAAGCCGGATTGTCTGCAACAGAGTCTTAAACTAGCTCTGTTTGGCGAGTGCTGCCCTTTAACTGGACAGGTTGCAGGCACTGAGGGTTCCCGACTCGGCTATGATGCGCGCCTTGAGGAGAGCCCCTATGAATACCTTGCTACTGCACTGCCGTCCCGGTTTCGAAAACGAGGTGTGTGCGGAGATCGCCGAGCATGCGGCGCGTTTGGACGTTGCCGGTTACGCCAAGGCCAAACCCAGCACCGCCTGCGCCGAATTTATCTGCACCGAGGACGATGGCGCCGAGCGCCTGATGCGCGGGGTGCGCTTCAATCAGCTGATCTTCCCCCGGCAGTGGGCGCGCGGGGTGTTTATCAACCTGCCCGAGCTGGACCGCATCAGCGTGCTGCTCGGCCATCTGGCGGATTTTCCGGTATTCGGCAGCCTGTGGCTGGAAGTGCTGGACACCAACGATGGCAAGGAGCTGTCGAATTTCTGCAAGAAGTTCGAGGCGCCGCTGCGCAATGCCCTGACCAAGGCCGGCAAGCTGGTCGAGGATGCGCACAAGCCGCGCCTACTGCTGACCTTCAAAAGTGGCCGCGAGGTGTTTGTCGGCATGGCCGAGGCGAACAACTCGGCGATCTGGCCCATGGGCATTCCACGGCTGAAGTTCCCCCGCGAAGCGCCAAGCCGCTCGACCCTCAAGCTGGAAGAGGCCTGGCACACATTTATCCCGCGCGAGCAATGGGATGAGCGCCTGTCGGACGAGATGACCGGGGTCGACCTCGGCGCTGCACCCGGCGGCTGGACCTACCAGCTAGTCAAGCGCGGCATGCTGGTCACCGCTATCGATAACGGGCCGATGGCCGAGAGCTTGATGGATACCGGCCTGGTGACCCATCTAATGGTTGACGGCTTTACTTGGAAGCCCAAGCAGCCGGTGGACTGGATGGTCTGCGATATCGTCGAAAAACCCGCCCGCAGCGCCGCCTTGCTGGAGACCTGGATCGGCGAAGGCCATTGCCGTGAGGCGGTGGTCAACCTCAAGTTGCCGATGAAGCAGCGCTACGCCGAGGTGCGCCGCCTGTTACAGCGTCTGGAAGATGGTTTTGCCGAGCGCAAGATCAAGGTCTCGATTGCCTGCAAACAGCTTTATCACGACCGTGAAGAAGTGACCTGCCACCTGCGCCGGTTAGGCAAGTGATCTCAATGCCGGGCCAGTTGCGGTTGTAACGGCAGCAACTGCGGCACCTCGATCGTCCCTTGCAGGGTGCTGCTGGAGAGCTGCCAGGAACTGTTGAACAGGTACTGGCCGCTAAAGCCGCTGATGCGCAGGCCCAGCACATCACCAGGCTGCAGTTGCGCGCTGACGGCAGCTAATTCGGTATTGGCCTGGCCCTTGAGCGGGGTGACCTGCTCACTCAGCACCTCACTACTGCCATCCGCGCGCCGAACCACTAGGGCGGCAAACAGCGTTGGCAATTGTGCCGCGTTATCCAGATGCACACGGGGTACGCCGATCAGGGCGCTGCTCGTCTGTACCTGTTGCAGTGGGATAAAGCGCGACGGTTGTAGCAGCCCGCTGCTAAGCGGGCGAATAGAGGTGGCGGGCAGGGCGATCCGCTGATTGCCCGGCAGTTGCTGCAAGGCCACGCCCTGATCCAGATCGAGACTGACGCAGAAATCGGGAATGCTCGCCGCCACGCCCTTGCGGCCGCGCAGCTTGTCTTCATACCAACTGATGATGCTCTGGTAGAGGTTGATCGCCCGGCCATCGCAGTGCAGCACCGCTTCGTTGTTGAACGGCGGCAGGCCGCTCCAGCGTTGCATGGGCGGCGGCAGGATATGCCCGCCCTGCATACCCAGCAGGCGCACATCGTGCGGGCCCTGCTGCAGGCAGTCGCGAATCGCCAGGCCCTGATTGAGCGGGAACAGGGTGTCGCGCATGCCCTGAATCAGCAGGGCATCGGCTTGCGGGCGTTGACCGCGCGCGCAGTAGCTGGCCAGGCTGTGGGCCTTGAGCTCGGCGCGCACCGGCTCGCGCATGCGGCCATCGACACTTTTCAGGTAGGGGGGCTGGATAAACTTGCCCAGGTCATAACCGGTCGCCAGGCCCATGCTGAGCAGCACGCTGGTCCAGCCGACCTTCATATGGCTGTCCGGGGCCAGGGCTTCGCTCAGGTCATACCAGGTGGCAATCGGCACAATGGCGTCGATGCGCGGGTCAGTCGCCGAGGCCAATAGCTGTACCGCGCCGCCGTAGCTTTCGCCGAGCATGCCGACCTTGGGGTCATTCGGCGCGTCCATGCTCAGGCGTGGCAGGTTGGCGGCGGCCCAGTCGATTACCGCCAGGGCGTCCTGCACTTCGTACTCGGGGTTCATCATTTCGATGTCGCCCTCGCTGCCGCCCCAGCCGCGCTGGTCGTAGCTGATCACCCAGTAACCGGCTTGCCAGGCTTTCACTGCGGCGCGGCCGGACATCATCTGGGTGCCGTAGAAACCGTTCGGCCGGGTTACGCGCCAGCCGCCCCAGCCATGGGTATGCACAATCACCGGCGCCTGTTCGCCGACCTTGAGCGCAGGCTGGAACACCGTGGCAGATAGGCGTGTGCCGTCGCGACCATAGATAACGGCATCGAAGTATCTGGCAGGCAGGTCCTGCTGTGCGCTGGCGCTGAAATCCGGCAGTTGGTCACGGGCGGCGCAGCCGCTGAGCAGCAGGGTGGCGAGGAGCAGGACAAGGCGCATAAATGGCTCTTATTGGAATAGTTGGCGCTGCGCAGCCTGCCTCAAGTGACCCGTTGCGGCTGCCCATCCAAGGTTGTGTCGCTTTGCGGGATGACCTTTGGCTCAGCTTTGCGCCAGAATAGCGGCCTGTTACTGGAGCCTGCCGATGTCTTTGCAAACCACCGCCATTCCCGATGCCACCCTCGACGCCACCGGGCTGAACTGTCCCGAGCCGGTGATGATGCTACACAACAAGGTGCGCGACCTGCAGGCCGGCGGCCTGCTCAAGGTGATTGCCACCGACCCCTCGACCCGCCGCGATATCCCGAAATTCTGCGTGTTTCTTGGCCATGAGCTGGTGGAGCAGGCGGAAGACGGCGCGACCTATCTCTATCTGATTCGCAAGAAGCTCGACTGATGAATTGGTACTTCGCCTATGGCTCGAATATGAGCTTGGCACGCATGCAGGCTCGCGGCCTGACGGTACTGGAGGCACTGCCTGGACATTTGCCGGGTTACAGCCTGTGCTTTAACAAGCGGGCGGCGGATCGGGCGCCGGGTCGGGCCTACGCCAACATTCGGCATCAGCGTGATGGGCGGGTGGAAGGCGTGCTCTATCGCCTGCAGGACGCTGGCGAGATCGCCAAGCTGGATCACTTCGAAGGCACGCCGATCTATTACAGCCGTGAGCGCCTGACGATTGTCGCGGCCCATGGCGTGCAGCCGGCCTGGGTGTATATCGCTAACCCGGCCTTTCGCGCAGAGGGTCTGCTACCCAGCGCCGATTACCTGGCCCATCTACTGGCGGGGCAGGCGTTGTTGTCCGAGGCCTACTGGTCGGCGCTCGCGGTATTGCCTTTCCATCCCGACTGACCGGGAGCCAGACCGCAGCTATTAAGCAGCTCCTGCCAGCTGTGCACATGCCGCGCGGTGGCCTGCTGGAAATCCGCCCATAACGAAGCCTCTCGGCCGCTCAGGCTCTGCAAGTACTGCTGAGTGGCCGGCGGTATCTGCATCACCCTGCTAAGGCTACGCAGGCTGCTGCTCCAGACCTGGCCACGCTGGTCCACCTGCGCCAGATAGGGCTGCAGGCTGCCCGCGTAATACTTGACGAAGATGTTCTGCACGATGCGCGCGCGTTCTGTGGCCTTGCCCGTGGGGCAAAGCGGCCGGCGCTGTTGGCGGCTGTTTAGCATCTCGCTGCCCTGGTTGAGGCTATGGGTCAGGCTGGCCAGGCTGCTGATCAACTGACCGCCCTGGTCGCTGGCATGCAGGGCGAAGAACAATGGATCAAGCTGTTCGGCACTCGGCGGTAACGCATCAGGTAGCGCGCCGCCGATGGCGGCCAGCTGCGCCAGGGCATCCAGCGCCGCGTTATCTTCGTCGGCATTTGGTGCCAGGGGCTGTTCGGCAAAGCGCAGGTAGCGTTCGACCTCCGGGCTGGCATTCAGGGCATTCCAGAATACGCCGGGCAGTTGCGCACGTTTTTCCTGCGCCAGTTGTTCAAGGGTGTTGCGCAGTGGTTGCTGATCCTGGCTGCGCAGGTGTGCGCTGCAGGCATCCAGGGCGCGCAGCAGATCGCCTTCATAGGCCAGGCGGCTGCTGGGCGTCAGCTGTTTGCCCAGGCTGTTGTTGCGCAGGCTGATCTGCTGTTGCAGGGCAGGGCAACGACGCACATCGACCAGCAGGTCCAGCAAGCTGATGCGCAATTCGGCAATCTCGATCAAGCGTTCACGGCGGGCTGGCAGGCGATAGCGAGTCAGCTCGCTGGAGTCGAAGGCGGTTGCGGGTTCGACATCCAGGGCATTGCTCAAGCGCTGCAGGTAATCGGCCTGCAGCGCCAAGCCATCATCGGCGGGCGTGCAGGCGCACAGGCAAAGTGCAGCGAGTAGAAGCAGCAGGCGGACATTCATCAGGCCATCTTAGCGGCTCGAATGCGTTTGCGCGCGCTGCCGGCCAGGCGCACGGCGAGCATGCCGCCGGCGCAGGTTAGGCCGACAACAAGACCCTGCCAGAGCCCGCTGGGGCCGCTGGGCTCGCCGAACCAGTCGGTCAGACCGAGCGCGTATCCCACCGGCAAGCCGATGCCCCAATAGGCGAACAGGGTCAGGATCATGGTTACGCGGGTGTCTTGATAGCCACGCAGTGCGCCGGCGGCGGTGACCTGAATGGCATCGGAGAACTGGAACAGCGCTGAATACACCAGCAGGGTGGTGGCCACGGCGATTACTGCGCGGTCCGGGGTATAGATCTGCGCAATCTCTTCGCGCAACAGCAGCATCAGGCTGGCCGACAGGCAGGCGTAGCCCAGCGCCGCCGCCATGCTCACCCCAGCCGCAAAGCGCGCTTCACGCGGCTCGCCACGGCCCAGCGCCTGGCCGACGCGCACGGTGGCGGCCATGCCCAGGGAGTAGGGAATCATAAACACCATGGAGCTAAAGTTCAGGGCGATCTGGTGCCCGGCCACTACAGTCGCGCCCAGGCCGCCGATCAGCAGGGCAATCACCGCGAAGATGCTCGATTCGGCGAATACCGAGATGCCGATCGGCAGGCCGACCGAGAGCAGGCGTTTGTGCACGGCCCATTGCGGCCATTCGAAATGGCTGAAGATTTTGCTCGGCTGATAGAACGGCGCCCACTTCACCCACCAGAGCATGCTCAAAAACATAAAGCCCATTACCAGGCCGGTGGCCCAACCGCAGCCGACGCCGCCCATGGCCGGCAGGCCGAGCTTGCCGTAGATAAAGATGTAATTGAGCGGAATATTCAGCGCCAGGCCGCACAGGCCGATGACCATGCTCGGCCGGGTGTGGCCGAGTCCATCACTAAAGCAACGCAGCACGTGGTACAGCGCCACGGCGGGAAAACCGCAGGCCACGGCGCGCAGGTAACCCATGGCGGGTTCGATCAGCGCCGGGTCGACGTTCATCAGACTGAGGACGATTTCCGCATTCCACAGAATCACTGCAGCTGCGATACCCACGGCCAGGGCCAACCACAGCGCCTGGCGCACCAGTGGGCCGATCTCGGTATGCGCGCCTGCGCCGAAGCGCTGGGCGACCTTGGGCGTGGTGGCCAGCAGAATTCCGGTCATCAGCAGAAAAACCGGCACCCAGATCGAGTTGCCCAGCGCCACGGCAGCCAGATCCTGTGGGCTGACCCGGCCGGCCATCACGGTATCGACGAAGCCCATGGCGGTGTTGGCCAACTGGGCAATGATGATCGGCGTTGCGAGTTTCAGCAGGCCGTAGAGCTCGGTGCTGGCGCGGTGCAAGCGGGTTGGAACAAGCATTGATATGTATCCGGCGGTATGTCGGGAAACCGCGCAGTCTACGCCCTGACGGCTTGGTCAGGAAACCTTGTCGCACAGTGTTTCAGTGCGAAGGACGCATTGCGTTGCTCAGCGTAGCCAAGCGGTGCAGGCAGGTTAGAATGCCGGCCTGATTTGCGGAGCAAACCCATGCAGATAGTCGCCGACGAAAACATTCCCCTGCTTGATGAATTCTTTGCCGGTTTTGGCGAGATTCGTCGCCTGCCCGGCCGCAGTATCGATGCGGCTGCGGTCGCCGATGCTGACCTGCTGTTGGTGCGTTCGGTGACTCAGGTTAATCGCACGCTGCTGGGCGGCTCGCCAGTGAAGTTTGTCGGCACTTGTACCATTGGTACCGATCATCTGGACCTCAATTACTTCCAGCAGGCTGGCATCACCTGGGCCAGCGCGCCGGGCTGCAATGCCCGTGGCGTGGTCGACTATGTGCTGGGCAGCCTGCTGGTATTGGCCGAGCAGCAGGGCGTTGATCTGGCTAGCCGTACTTATGGCGTTATCGGCGCGGGGCAGGTTGGCAGTCGTCTGCTTAAGGTGCTGCGTGGCCTGGGCTGGCGTGTTCTGGTCTGCGATCCGCCGCGCCAGGCAGCTGAGGGCGGTGATTATGTAAGCCTGCAGCAGGTGCTGGATGAGTGCGACGTGATCAGCCTGCATACGCCGCTGGAGCGTCTGGGCGAGCATCCTACTTATCACCTATTCGATGCCGCGCGCCTGGCCGCGCTGAAGCCGGGCAGCTGGCTGATCAACGCCAGCCGGGGCGCAGTGGTGGATAACCAGGCCTTGCGTGAATTACTGACTCAGCGCAGTGATTTGCAGGTGGTATTGGATGTCTGGGAAGGCGAGCCGCAGGCGGATGTCGAGCTGGCTGGGTTGTGCCGCATCGCCACGCCGCATATCGCCGGCTACAGCCTGGACGGCAAGCTGCGCGGCACGGCGCAGATCTATCAAGCGCTGTGTCAGCACCTAGGCGTTGCGCCCAGCATTGAGTTGGCGCAACTGATGCCGGCGGCCTGGCTGAGTGAGCTGGCTGTCGATGCCAGCGCTGATCCGGCCTGGGCCCTGGCGACTATCTGCCGCGCCGTATATGACCCGCGCCGCGATGACGCGGACTTTCGCCGTAGCCTGCAGGGCGATACCGCAACCCGGCGTGCGGCTTTTGACGGGCTGCGCAAACACTACCCGATGCGCCGGGAGATCGACGGGTTGGAGGTTTGCGTGAAGGGTGATGCGCCGGCGTTGGCCAGCCTGGTGCAGGCGTTAGGTGCGAAGTTGAATTAGCTGTAGCGAAGGGCAGCAGGTGCTGCCCTGGCGGGAAACTTACTTACGCTTGCCGGCTTGCTGCTGGGCTTCTTCCAGCGCGCTGCAGGCCTGTTGGATCATCTCTTCGGTGATCGGAATTTCACGGCCCTGGGCGTCGATGACAAAGCCACCAATCGGCATTGTCGTGGCTTTTTGCGAGTTCTGTTGTTGGCTGTGCATGGCTTGTCTCCTCATCGGTTAGCGCGATTTTATGAGTGTTAGATGAAGGCGCTATGACAACTGCGACGGCAAAAAACTGCCGCAAGACACAGGGCAAGTCAGTCGTTGCAGGCACTGTGCCAGGCGCAGTCAGTTAATGAATTAGAGGGTGTTATGGGGCTTTTCCATATTGGCTTGATCATCAACCCATTGGCCGGATTGGGCGGCCCCGCGGGATTCAAGGGCAGTGACGGCATGGCCGAACAGGCCTTGGCTCTGGGCGTTGAGGCCAAGTCGGCGCTGCGTACGCAAACCGCCCTTGAAGTGTTGTTGCCGCTGCGTGGGCGCCTGGAATTCGTCACCTTTCCCGGCGCCATGGGCGCCGATCTGCTGAGCGAGATGGGCTTTGCCCACCGTGTGGTTGGTGAATTGGGCGCAGGCCCGAGTAGCGCCGCCGATACCCGTCAGGCGGTTGAGCTGCTGCAGGATGCCGGCGTGGCGCTGATTCTGTTCGCCGGTGGCGATGGTACGGCGCGGGATATCTGCGCGGCAGTGCGCGAAGGCCAGCCGGTGTTGGGGATTCCGGCTGGGGTAAAGATTCAGTCCGGGGTCTATGCCATCAGCCCGCGCGCTGCCGGCGAATTGACTGCGCGGCTGATCGAAGGCGGCCTGGTGCGCCTGAGCAGTGGCGAGGTACGCGATATTGATGAAAGCGCCCTGCGCGAAGGCCGTGTGACTGCGCGCTGGTACGGCGAGCTGACGGTGCCGCAGGAAGGCGGCTATGTGCAGCAGGTCAAGCAGGGCGGCGTGGAGTCCGAAGAGCTGGTCTTGGGTGATCTGGCCGACTGGCTGCAGGACAGCTGGGAAACCGATGTGCGCTATGTGTTCGGCCCCGGTTCGACCCTGCATGGCCTGGCGCAGAACCTCGGCGTGCAGACCACCTTGCTCGGCGTCGATGTAATCGAGAACGGCCAACTGCTGGCCAGCGATGTAAGCGAAACGCAGCTATTTGAGTTGGTTGATGGCCATCCGGCGCGTCTGCTGGTCACTGCCATCGGCGGCCAGGGTCATATCATCGGCCGCGGCAACCAGCAGATCAGTCCACGTGTGCTGCGCGCCATCGGCCTGGAAAACCTGCGTGTGGTCGCCACCAAGCGCAAACTGGGCACCCTGGAGGGCCGGCCGTTGCTGGTGGACAGCGGTGATGTCGCGCTGGACGATGCTTTCCCTGATGTGGTGCGCGTATGGGCCGGTTATAAGGAAGAGCTGCTCTATCCCGTAGGCAAGTAGCAGCTGAACTATTAAGGAGGCGTTATGCGGGCGATTCTGCTGGTTGCATTGAGTATTCTGCTAAGCGCCCAGGCCTGGGCGCTGCAGGCCGATGCCCTGGTCACGGCTGCCCGCCAGCAGGTTGGCGTGACCCTGAGTTACGACCCCGCCTACCGACGCCTGAACTACCCCAATGGCGATGTGCCGCTGACTACCGGCGTGTGTACAGATGTAGTAATCCGCGCGCTGCGCCAGCAGGGACTCGACTTGCAGCAGGCGGTGCATCAGGACATGCGCGCGAACTTTCGCCTGTATCCCAAGAACTGGGGGCTAAGCCGGCCCGACAGCAATATCGACCATCGCCGCGTGCCAAATCTGATGACCTGGTTCAAACGCCAGGGCTGGTCGCTGCCGCTTGGTCAGGATGCCGAGCGCTATCGGCCTGGTGATATCGTCACCTGGGACCTGGGCGGCGGCCTGACCCATATCGGCATTATCAGCGACCGCCAGGCCGGCAGCGGCGTGCCCCTGGTGCTGCACAATATTGGCCGTGGTACCCAGGAAGAGGACATTCTCTTCAGCTTTAAAATTACCGGCCATTACCGTATCCCTGCGGCCTAGAGGCCGGGCAGAAGGAGTTGGGCATGCAGGAGCAAACACTTCCACCCCTTATTCAGCCCGGCGAGCGCGTGGTGCTGTTTGATGGGGTGTGTAAGCTGTGCAATGGCTGGGCTAAGTTTCTGATTCGTCATGACGTTGAGCAGCGCTTTCGCCTGGCCTCGGTGCAGTCGGCCGAGGGCCAGGCGCTATTGGTCTGGGGCGGTTTGCCGACCGATCATTTCGACAGTATGGCGCTGATCGAGAATGGCCAGATGCTGCTGCGTTCGGACGCGGTGTTGCGCATCGTCGCCCAACTGCCTAAGCCATGGCGCTTGCTGGCCTGGCTGCGGCTGATTCCACGGCCCATACGTGACTGGTGCTATGACCGTATTGCGCTAAATCGCTACCGGCTACTTGGTCGCTACGATAGTTGCCTGTTGCCAAGCGCCGATCATGCCCGGCGCTTTTTGCATGACTGATCCCCGTTTACGGCAGATCGCCTGGGTAGCGCGTATCGCCCTGGCTCTGGTGTTTATCTGGCACGGCCTGGTGCCGAAGATCCTCTGGTTAAGCCCGGATGAGCTGGCGATGATTCAGGCCCACAATCTGCCAGCCCCCGAGTGGGTGGCGCGCATCGCCGGTCTGGCGGAAATCATCCTGGGTCTTTTGCTGCTTTGGCGACGTCAGCGCTGGCCTTTGTTGCTGGCCGGTGTGCTGTTGATTGGGCTGCTGCTTGATGTGGCGCTATTCAGTCCCCATCTACTGCTGCAGGCGTTTAATCCGCTGACCACCAATCTCGCCGCTTTGGCGCTGTGTTGGGTGGTCTGGCGGGCGGAAACGCCGCAATCGCCTCCTCATTAACGGGCGTCAGCGCCCCAGCGAGCCTTCATGCTTTCGATCCTGTCTTCCCGTCAGCGCAATGCCCTGCGTATGGCTTGGCGCTTTATCGCGCCGTATCGCGGTCGCGTGTTTGGGGCCTTGCTGGCGCTGATGTTTACCGCCGCCATCACCTTGTCGATGGGCCAGGGCATCAAGCTGTTGGTCGACCAGGGTCTGGCGACCCAGTCGCCGGCGGCGTTGCAGCAATCCATCGGGTTGTTTTTCGTACTGGTACTGGCGCTGGCCATCGGCACCTTTACCCGGTTCTACTTGGTGTCGTGGATCGGCGAGCGTTTTGTCGCCGATATCCGCAAGCGCGTGTTCAACCACCTGATCGAACTGCATCCGGGCTTTTATGAGAGCAACCGCAGCTCGGAGATTCAGTCGCGTCTGACTGCCGATACCACACTGCTGCAATCGGTGATCGGCTCGTCGCTGTCGATGGCGCTGCGTAACCTGATCATGCTGGTCGGCGGCAGCGTGCTGCTGGTAGTCACCAACGCCAAGCTCAGCGGCATCGTGCTGATGGCGCTGCCGCTGGTGGTTGCGCCGATTCTGATATTCGGACGCCGCGTACGCGCGCTATCGCGGCAGAGCCAGGACCGGGTGGCGGATGTCGGTAGCTATGTCGGTGAGGTGCTGGGGCAGATCAAAACCGTACAAGCCTACAACCACCAGAATGAGGACAAGCGTCGGTTTGGCCTCTCCGCCGAGGCGGCTTTCGACACCGCGCGCCAACGCATCGCCCAGCGCGCCTGGCTGATTACCGTGGTGATCGTGCTGGTGCTTGGCGCAGTCGGGGTGATGCTCTGGGTCGGTGGCATGGACGTGATCGCCGGGCGGATTTCCGGCGGAGAGCTGGCCGCCTTTGTGTTCTACAGCCTGATTGTCGGCTCTGCCTTTGGCACCTTGAGTGAGGTGATCGGCGAGCTGCAACGCGCCGCAGGTGCCGCCGAACGTATTGCCGAACTGCTGCAGGCCCGCAATGAAATTACCCCGCCGGCTACGGATGCTTTGCATCTGACCCAGCCGGTGCAGGGCCGTATTGAACTTCAAGAACTGCGCTTCGCCTACCCATCGCGCCCCGGCTGCTTTGCCGTGGACGGTATCGATCTGCAGGTCGCGGCAGGGGAAACCCTGGCGCTGGTTGGGCCATCAGGTGCAGGCAAATCCACGCTGTTCGATCTGCTGCTGCGTTTTTTCGACCCGCAGCAGGGCCGCATCCTGATCGACGGCGTACCGATCCAGCAGCTTGATCCTCGTGAACTGCGCAGTAGCTTTGCCCTGGTATCGCAGAACCCTGCGCTGTTCTTTGGCTCGGTGGAAGACAATATCCGCTACGGCAAAACCGCAGCCAGCCTGGCCGAGGTCGAGGCAGCAGCCAAAGCCGCCCATGCCCACGAATTCATCATGAAGCTGCCGGATGGCTACCAGACTCATCTTGGCGATGCCGGTTTGGGGTTGTCCGGCGGGCAGCGTCAACGCCTGGCTATTGCCCGCGCATTGCTGGTAGATGCGCCGATCTTGCTGCTCGATGAAGCCACCAGCGCTCTGGACGCCGAGAGTGAGCATCTGATCCAGCAAGCCTTGCCGCCGCTGATGGAGGGGCGCACCACCCTGGTGATCGCCCATCGCCTGGCCACGGTAAAAAGCGCTGATCGCATTGCCGTGATCGAACACGGCAAGCTGGCGGCTATCGGCACCCATAGCGAGCTGGTCAGCAGCAGTCCGCTGTATGCACGCCTGGCTGAGTTGCAATTTAGCAATGAGGCTGAGGTGGTTGGTTAACACTTGGGCCTGGCATTGTGGGAGGGGCTTTAGCCGCGACGGTTCAAAACCGCTGTACCCTGATCGCGGCTAAAGCCCCTCCCACCAGAGCTGCGCGCGCGTGAATTTAAAGCAGCTTGGCTTTCGGTTTGATCGTTGCCGCCGCGCCCGCCGAGGCTAGGATGATCGCGCTGATCGCCAGCCATTGGCTGAGCGTCAGGCGTTCGCTGAGGAACAGCAGGCCGGAGAGGGCGGCAATCGCCGGCTCCATGCTCATCAGGATGCTGAAAGTGCGCGCCGGCAGGCGGGTCAGGGCGACCATTTCCAGGCTATAGGGCAGGGCCGAGGACAGCACGGCCACGGCCAGAGCGATGGGCAGCAAGTCCACTGAAAACAGGCCGCTACCGGCTTGCCACAGGCCAATCGGAAACACCAGCAGGGCCGCGACTATGGTGCCCAGGGCCACGGTTTGCTTGCCGTGCTCAGCCCCGGCCTTCTGCCCGAAGACGATATACAGCGCCCAGCACAGACCGGCGGCCAAGGCCAGGGCCATGCCGACCGGGTCCAGCGGTACATCGCTTTGTCCGGTGGGCAACAGCAGCCAGAGGCCGAAAACCGCCAGGGCGATCCAGACGAAGTCCACCAGACGGCGTGACGACAACAGCGCCAGGCCGAGTGGGCCGGTGAATTCCAGGGCTACGGCGATGCCCAGCGGAATGGTTTTCAGCGAGAGGTAGAACAGCAGGTTCATGCCGCCCAGCGACAGCCCGTAGGCCAGCAGGGAACGGCTGGACTTCAGCGTCAGCTTGGCCTGCCAGGGCCGCATCAGAATGCACAGGATCAGCGCGCCGAGGCTCAGGCGCAGGGCAGTCGTGCCGCTTGCACCAATCTCCGGGAACAGCCCCTTGGCCAGGGACGCGCCGCTCTGGATCGAGGTCATGGCGATCAGCAGCAATATGATCGGCAGGATCACCAGGGAGAATTGCGTCGAGCGCGGCATGGCGGTTCCTTGAGGTTTAATCCGTTAATAAAAAAGCCGGCCATTAAGGCCGGCTTTCAGGCGCTCTATGGCTTAGCGATATTCACACAGGTAAGCGGTATCAGCCGCCACCTTGAGTTGGAACTTGCTGTTGGCCGGAACGGTGAACTTGCTGCCGCTGGTGAAGGTTTCCCAGTTTTCGCTGCCTGGCAGTTTTACGGTCAGGGCGCCGGCGACCACGTGCATGATTTCCAGCTGGTTGGTGCCGAACTCGTACTCGCCTGCAGCCATCACGCCAATGGTGGCCGGGCCTTCAACCATGCCGAAGGCGATGGATTTGACGGTGCCGTCGAAGTATTCATTGACCTTGAACATCTGCAGTTCCTCGAAAGGGGTTTAAAAAATGGCCCGCCAGTATGCCCAAGCGGTTTTTCTTCGTCATCTGCTTTGCACAGGCAAAACCAGCGGCAGCAGCCGAGCGGTATTGCGTGCATCGGTCAGAGCGCGGTGCTGCTGGCCCTGGAACTGCAGGCCGGCCAGACTCAGCGCCATCTTCAGGCCAATCGGGCTGGGCAGTTGGCGGGCTTCGGCGAAGCGCTTTTTCAGGTTGATATGCGGGATCTGGCTCAGGTAACTCTCCAGGCCATGGGCGTGCCATTCCTGCTCGAACTGACGACGGTCGTAGTCGCCCCAGCTGGCCCAACCCGCCAGTTGCGCTTGATGGGCCAGCAACCAGCGTTCGAATTGCGCCCACACCACACTCAGCGGCGCCGCGGCATCGACATCGGCCTGGCTGATCTGCGTGAGCTGACGGCAGAAGTGCGTCAGGTGTGGGCGCCGGGTGGGGCGCACAAAGCGTTGGAAATACTCGATTTCATGGCCGCCAGCGTTGACCAGGCTGGCGCCGATTTCGATGATTTCCATATCTGTGACCGGCCAACCGCCTTCTTCGGTGGTAGCTTCCAGGTCGATTACCAGCCAATGCTGCATAAGCCCTCCTTAGCGTGTCGCGAGTATGGAAGCTGGATCGGCATTGGGTAAAGCCTGTTGGTCGGGTGTATCCATACAGTTTTGCCCTATGGCTGTACTGGCGCTGGCCCCATGTGGCGGGCATGCTTGCAGCCGGGTTCGTATCTGCCGTGCAGCGGGGATATGAGGTTAAGCAGAAACGTGCGCTTGTAGATGGCGTATGAAGGTAGAGGTGGATATGGCAAAGCTGGCGTTTATCGGGCTGGGCGTGATGGGTTACCCGATGGCCGGGCATCTGGCGCGCGCCGGGCATCAGGTGTGTGTGTACAACCGTACCGCCGCCAAGGCTGCGCAGTGGGCCGCCGAATATGCTGGCAGCCACGCGCCAACCCCGCGTGAAGCGGCCACGGGTGCTGAGTTTGTGATGGTCTGCGTGGGCAATGATGATGACCTGCGCGGCGTGGTGCTGGGCGAGCAGGGCGCCTTTGCCGGTATGCAGCCCGGCGCGGTGCTGGTCGATCACACCACTGCCTCGGCGCAGGTAGCCCGTGAACTGGCCGAACAGGCTGCTGCGCGCCAGCTGGGCTTTCTCGATGCGCCGGTATCTGGCGGCCAGGCGGGAGCGCAGAACGGTGCGTTGACCATCATGGTCGGCGGTGAGGCGGCAACCTACGCCAAGGCTGAGCCGATCATTCAGGCTTATGCGCGCATGGCTCGGCTGATGGGCGAAGCCGGCAGCGGCCAGCTGACCAAGATGGTCAATCAGATCTGCATTGCCGGCCTGGTGCAGGGTTTGTCCGAGGCGCTGCATTTCGCCGAGTGCGCCGGGCTCGATGCCCATGGTGCGATGGAAGTGATCAGCAAAGGCGCGGCGCAGTCCTGGCAGCTGGAAAATCGTCACAAAACCATGCTGGCCGGCGAGTTCGAACACGGTTTCGCCGTGGACTGGATGCGCAAGGACCTGTCAATTCTGCTGGCCGAGGCCCGCAGCAATGGCGCGCAGCTGCCGGTAACCGCGCTGGTCGATCAGTTTTACGCCGATGTGCAGGGCATGGGCGGCGGCCGTTGGGACACTTCCAGTCTGTTTGCCCGCCTGCATAAGCCTTGAGTGGCGATGAGAACAGCCATCCTATTGCGCTGAACCCTGCGATTATTCGGCGCTGCTCTCGCTCTTCAGGCATGCACTGCGTCCCTTCACCCGTCAGTTGGCTATGGTTAACTCTGGGCTGAATTACAGGTACGCAGCGCGCCGGGGCAGGGCACGCAGTTTCGCCTGCGCCTACCGCTCGCCTGAATCTGTATCCTCTGGGCTGCTAAGTCTGGCCAGGCAACGTAAAATTCGCGCTCTTATCTGTACCGTGCTGCGTTTGAGGTTTCCCTTCGATGAATTGCCGTGCCGGCTGCGGCGCCTGCTGCATTGCCCCTTCGATCAGTTCCCCCATCCCGGGTATGCCCGCTGGCAAGCCGGCGGGTGTGCGTTGTGTGCAGCTGGATGCAAATAACTACTGCCTGATCTTCGGCCAGCCTGAGCGGCCGGCGGTGTGTTCGGCGTTTCATGCCGCCGAGTATGTGTGCGGTAGCAATACCGCCGATGCCCTGCAGTTGATTGGCTGGCTGGAGCAGAGCACGGCGGTTGAAGTCTGATACTGTGGCGCAAGGTTATCTGCTGCCGGAGGCATGATGGTGCGGTTTACAGGGCTGCTCTTGGGGGTTGCGGCGTTGCTGGCGGTGAGCGGGGCGCAGGCGGCGCAATGGCGTCTGGTCAAGGATGAGGCGGGTATTCAGGTTTATTTACAGCAGATCCCGGGCTCAAGCTTTCAGGCGTTTCGTGGCGTCACCCGTATACGAGCGGATATGCCGCGATTATTGGCCTTGCAGGATGATGTCAGCGCGGCCTGCGCCTGGATTCATGCCTGCAGCGAGCAGAAGCTGCTCAAGCATGAGGGCGATCTAAGCTGGGCCTACAGCCGCTTTCATACCCCCTGGCCGGTACAGCCGCGCGACTCGATCCTGCAGGTGACAACCACGCGCGATGCCGATGGTCGGATAACCCGTACCCTGCATGGGGTTGCCGATTATTTGCCGCTGCAGCAAGGCTTTGTGCGGGTGAGCAAGGTTGAGGGTTTCTGGAGCCTTACGCCGCGCGATGGCGAAATCGAGGTGATCTACCAAGTGCATTCCGAACCGGGCGGTAGCGTGCCGGCCTGGTTGGCTAACAGCTTTGTCGTGGATGCACCGTTCAATACCTTGCAGGGGCTGCGTCAGTTGGCTGAGAAGCCGTAAAGCGGGCTTATTCAGCGCAATAAAAAGGCTGCCCTCGGGCAGCCTTTTTTGTGCGGCGAAACAGAATTACTTCTTCATGTCGCGCTGCGGGTAGCCGGTGTACAGCTGGCGCGGACGGCCAATCTTATACGGGCTGGAGAGCATTTCTTTCCAGTGCGAGATCCAGCCGACGGTCCGCGCCAGGGCGAAGATCACGGTGAACATGCTGGTCGGAATACCGATAGCCTTGAGGATGATGCCCGAGTAGAAGTCGACGTTCGGGTACAGGTTGCGCTCTTTGAAGTACGGGTCGGTCAGGGCGATTTCTTCCAGACGCATCGCCAGTTCCAGCTGCGGATCGTTCTTGATGCCCAGCTCTTTCAGTACTTCGTCGCAGGTCTGCTTCATCACGGTGGCGCGCGGGTCGCGGTTTTTGTAAACGCGATGACCGAAGCCCATGAGTTTGAACGGATCGTTCTTGTCCTTGGCCTTGGCGATGAATTTGTCGATGTTCGACACATCGCCAATCTCATCCAGCATGCTCAGTACAGCCTCGTTGGCACCGCCATGCGCCGGGCCCCAGAGGGCGGCGATACCGGCAGCGATACAGGCGAATGGGTTGGCACCCGAGGAGCCAGCCAGACGTACGGTAGAAGTAGAGGCGTTCTGCTCATGGTCGGCGTGCAGGATAAAGATCTTATCCATGGCCTTGGCCAGCACCGGGCTGATCGGTTTGATCTCGCACGGGGTGTTGAACATCATGTGCAGGAAGTTTTCTGCGTAGTTCAGGTCGTTACGCGGGTACATCATCGGCTGACCCATGGAGTACTTGTAGGTCATGGCGGCGATGGTTGGCATCTTGGCGATCAGGCGCATGGCCGATACTTCGCGGTGATGCGGGTTATTAATGTCCAGGGAGTCGTGGTAGAAGGCCGAGAGGGCACCGACTACGCCGCACATGATGGCCATCGGGTGAGCGTCACGGCGGAAGCCGTTGAAGAAGGTCTTCAGTTGCTCATGAACCATGGTGTGGTTCTTGATGGTGCTGACGAACTTGGCTTTCTCTTCTGCGTTCGGCAGTTCGCCGTTGAGCAGGAGGTAGCAGGTTTCCAGGTAATCGGATTGCTCTGCCAGCTGTTCGATGGGGTAGCCGCGATGCAGCAGGATGCCCTGGTCACCGTCGATATAGGTGATCTTCGACTCGCACGAGGCGGTGGACATAAAGCCAGGATCAAATGTGAAACGGCCCGTGGCGGTTAAGCCCCGCACGTCAATTACATCGGGACCAACGGTGCCGGTTAAAATGGGCAGCTCGACGGGGGCTGCGCCCTCGATGATCAACTGCGCTTTTTTGTCAGCCATGTTTGGCCTCCTAGTTATGCTTGAAATCATCTGACTGCCCCCCACGCAGGGCCCGCACCACTATAGTGAGATAAATTCGAATGTCAATTTGCGAAAACCCAGGCGGCAGAAGGGTTTGCGGGTGGTTTCCGGGCTTTTAAAGCGGCTCTTTACGCCATTTATTAGAGGCGCGCAATGCGCTTTTAGGTAGGGGGCTTTGCATTGTCATTAGTAACCTAACTGTCTATACTCTGCGCCCAGCTGCCAGGGGCTTTAGCCTGTCTTTTGGCGGTTGTCACTCCTTGGGTGATGGGTACCTGACCAGTGCACTTCCCGACAACTTTGCCCTGATAGTTAGGGGCTCTCAGTGTGATAAAAAAGCCGTGAATAGCCAAAGACCTGTAAACCTAGACCTTAGGACTATCAAACTCCCAATCACTGCTTACACGTCCATTCTTCACCGTATCTCCGGTGTCATCCTCTTTGTCGGTATCGCCATTCTGTTGTATGGCCTCGACAAGTCGCTGTCGTCCGCAGAGGGCTTTGCCCAGGTGCAGGAATGTTTGACCAGCCCGCTGGCCAAGTTTGTGATTTGGGGTCTGTTGTCCGCTCTGCTGTACCACCTGGTGGCCGGTGTACGCCACTTGATCATGGACATGGGCATCGGTGAGTCGCTGGAAGGCGGCAAGCTGGGTTCGAAAATCGTTCTCGTCGTGTCGACGATCGTGATCGTGCTGCTGGGGGTGTGGATATGGTAACCAACGTCACGAATTTCTCGCGTTCGGGTCTTTATGACTGGATGGCGCAGCGTGTATCTGCTGTCGTCCTCGCGCTTTATGTGCTGTTTCTGCTTGGCTTTATCCTGTGTAACCCGGGTCTGGGTTACGCCGAATGGCAGGCGCTGTTCTCCAATAACGCAATGCGTATCTTCAGCCTGTTGACCCTGGTGGCGCTCAGCGTTCACGCCTGGGTTGGCATGTGGACAATTTCCACCGACTACCTGACGCCGATGGCGCTGGGTAAGTGGGCGACTGCCGTGCGTTTTCTGTTCCAGGCTGCGTGTGGCGTTGCCATGTTCGCAATGTTCGCCTGGGGCGTGCAGATTTTTTGGGGTAACTGATCCATGACAAGCATTCGCACTCTTTCTTATGACGCCATCATCGTGGGTGGCGGCGGCGCGGGTATGCGCGCTGCACTGCAGTTGGCTCAGGGTGGTCATAAAACCGCAGTCGTGACCAAGGTCTTCCCGACCCGTTCGCACACTGTTTCCGCTCAGGGTGGCATCACCTGCGCCATCGCGTCGGCCGATCCGAACGACGATTGGCGCTGGCACATGTACGACACCGTCAAGGGCTCCGACTATATCGGTGACCAGGACGCTATCGAATATATGTGTTCCGTGGGTCCGGAAGCCGTCTTTGAACTGGAACACATGGGTCTGCCGTTCTCCCGTACCGAGCAGGGCCGCATCTATCAGCGTCCGTTCGGCGGTCAGTCCAAAGGCCCGAACAACCCGACTCAGGCGGCGCGTACCTGCGCGGCTGCTGACCGTACCGGTCACGCCCTGCTGCACACCCTGTACCAGGCCAACCTCAAGGCTGGCACCTCGTTCCTTAATGAGTGGTACGCGGTCGATCTGGTGAAGAACCAGGACGGCGCCGTAGTTGGCACCATCGCCATCTGCATCGAAACCGGCGAAACCGTTTATATCCGTTCCAAGGCCGTGGTTCTGGCCACTGGCGGTGCCGGTCGTATCTACGCCTCTACCACCAACGCCCTGATCAACACCGGTGACGGCGTGGGCATGGCCCTGCGTGCCGGCGTGCCGGTGCAGGACATCGAGATGTGGCAGTTCCACCCGACCGGTATTGCCGGCGCTGGTGTACTGGTTACTGAAGGTTGCCGTGGTGAAGGTGGTTACCTGATCAACGCCCATGGCGAGCGTTTCATGGAGCGTTATGCGCCGAACGCCAAAGACTTGGCCGGTCGTGACGTAGTAGCGCGCTCGATGGTTAAAGAAGTACTCGCCGGCAACGGCTGTGGCCCGGATAAGGACCACGTACTGCTCAAGCTCGATCACCTCGGCGAAGACGTGCTGCACAGCCGTCTGCCAGGTATCTGCGAGCTGTCGAAGACCTTCGCCCACGTTGACCCGGTGGTTGCTCCGGTTCCAGTGATTCCGACCTGCCACTACATGATGGGCGGCGTGCCGACCAACATTCACGGCCAGGCCATCATGCAGGATGCCAACGGCAACGACAAAATCATCGAAGGCCTGTTCGCTGTAGGCGAAGTGGCTTGCGTATCGGTCCACGGTGCCAACCGTCTGGGTGGCAACTCGCTGCTCGACCTGGTGGTATTCGGTCGTGCCGCCGGTATTCACCTGGAGAAAGCGCTGAAAGAAGGCGTGGAAGTCCGTGGTGCCAGCGAAACCGACATTGAGCTGTCGCTCAAGCGTCTTGCGGGTGTCAACGAACGCACCACCGGCGAAGACGTCGCGCCGCTGCGTAAAGAGTTGCAAAACTGCATGCAGAACTACTTCGGTGTGTTCCGCACCGGTGAGTACATGCAGAAGGGCATTGCCCAACTGGCCGACCTGCGTGAGCGGATCGCGACTGTCAAGATCGCGGACAAGAGCCAGGCATTCAACACTGCGCGTATCGAAGCATTGGAGCTGCAAAACCTTCTCGAAGTGGCAGAAGCCACCGCGATCGCTGCCGAGGTTCGTAAAGAATCCCGTGGTGCTCACGCTCGTGAAGACTTCGAAGAACGTGACGACGAAAACTGGCTGTGCCACTCCCTGTATATCCCAGGTGAAAAGCGCGTGAGCAAGCGTTCGGTCAACTTCTCGCCGAAGACAGTTCCAGCGTTTGAACCCAAGGTCCGGACTTATTAAGGGTGCCTGATATGTCGCAAGCCAATCTGTTGCAAGTAAGCGTTTATCGTTACAACCCGGAAAAAGATGCTGCGCCGTTTATGCAGGATTTCCAGGTCGACACCGGCGGCAAGGACATCATGGTTCTTGACGTACTGGCGCTGATCAAGGAACAGGACGAGGGTTTCTCCTATCGTCGCTCCTGCCGTGAAGGCGTGTGCGGTTCCGATGGCATGAACATCAACGGCAAGAATGGCTTGGCCTGCATTACGCCGATCTCGGCGGCTGGCCTGAAAGGCGGCAAGCTGGTGATTCGCCCGCTGCCTGGTCTGCCGGTCATCCGTGACTTGGCCGTTGATATGAGCATCTTCTACAAGCAGTACGAGAAGGTGCAGCCATACCTGCAGAACAACACGCCGGCTCCGGCCATCGAGCGTCTGCAATCGCCGGAAGAGCGTGAGAAGCTGGACGGTCTGTACGAGTGCATCCTGTGCGCTTGCTGCTCCACCAGCTGCCCGTCGTTCTGGTGGAACCCAGACAAGTTTCTCGGCCCAGCTGCGCTGCTGCAGGCTTATCGTTTCCTGGCGGACAGCCGTGATACCCAGACTGAACAACGTCTGGCGTCGTTGGATGATCCGTTCAGTGTGTTCCGTTGCCGCGGCATTATGAATTGCGTGAACGTTTGCCCTAAGGGACTCAACCCGACCAAGGCAATTGGCCACGTACGCAACATGTTGCTGCAAAGCGGTACCTGATTCACGGTTGTTTGCTAGACCTGTAACACCTGCGGCGCTGCTTTCAACCCAGCGCCGTAGTTTTAGCCAGGGTTGCTGCTCACAAAGCGGTGGCTCTTAATTTGAAAAACATGACGACCAGCAGGGGCATCCGGGCTGGTGCCCGGACTATCTGCGGGATCCGTAGTGGCTTACCAGTCGCTGCTTCAGGACTGACAGCCATGCGGTTTCTTCGCCGGTGGTGTCCCCTTACCGAGG
>DASRUM010000279.1:0-5535 GCA_035655415.1 Pseudomonas sp. | reverse complement strand
ATCACTTGCATCGTGATTGCTCCTTTGGTTTAGAAAAGTTGCGCCGTCCGGCTGGTTGTTATATGGACGACTCTTTCTTTTTGTGTCGGCGGTAACTTATAGCACGCTGCCAATGTTGGCGATAGTTGCAATCTATTCATTGCGATTTCTTCATGGCTGTGTCGCAAAAGCTTATGAATCATGTCGCATTTTTGTAGATGCTACTGGCGTGCTGGAAGTCAACGCTGACGGATTTTTGCGCTTGCTCGCTGGCACCTTCGGCAGCCAAACGGTGCAGTTCGATTCGTCACGGATTGCTTAGCAATAGTCGTGCACAAAATCCGGAAAGGCAATTTTTTATCCCTGATTTGATCTGTGTGGTCATGGTTTTCGGGGTTTGCATTGGTTTGTGGTGTGTTTTTCAGCGTTTTTTTCTATTTTTATAGGCCGAGATGGGTGTTTTTGCGGTCGCTTTCTGCTCTGTTTTCAGTTGTTTGCCGTCATGTGAGCGTTGCGTGGCATTTGGCGGAGGGGTGGGGATTACCGAAGGGAACAGTTTTGGTGCGCCTGCTTGGTATGGCTTTGTTGAGTGCTGTCTATTGGTGCGTGGTGGCGGGTTGATCGCGGGTGCCGTGTTTTCGGCTTCGGCGTATCCTGTGCTGCTGGTGTTTTGTGGCGTTGATTTGGCAGTCAGTTGGCTGATTAGGTTTCGGGCGCCGACGTTTGGCTTGTTCGATTTATGTCAAACCCGAGTTGGTGAACTTTATCAAAGGTAGATCGTTATGTTTGTTCTGGATTCGCGTTTGCAGCAGGACACTGTCTGGATAGGGGATTACCCGCTATGTAGCCTGCTGTTGATGAATGATGTGCAGTACCCTTGGTTTATCCTGGTGCCGCGTCGTGAAGATGTCAGCGAGTTGTTTCAGTTGGATGCGGCTGATCAGTTGCAGCTCTGGCGAGAAACCAACGCTCTTGCTGAAGTGCTCAAGGATTGTTTTGCGGCTGACAAGATGAATGTCGCGACATTGGGTAATGTCGTTAGTCAGCTGCATATGCATGTCATCGTGCGGCGTCGCGAGGATGCGGCTTGGCCTGCGCCTGTGTGGGGGCGTTATCCCGCGCAGGCATATACTGCCGAGCAGTTGGCGGCGCTGAAAGCCCGTTTACGCTTGGTTTTGACCGGGGATTTTTGTTTTGCTGAGAATTGACTGGTGGAAATAGAAGAACGCATCAACGATTTGCAAAGCCGACTGGCTTTTCAGGACGACACTATTCAGGCACTCAATGATGCGCTGGTGGCGCAGCAGCGGCTTCTAGAGCGCTTGCAGCTGCAGGTGGCTGCGTTGATCAAACGTCAGGATGAAGTGAGTTCCCAGTTCGGTATGGCTGAAGATGAGGCGCCGCCGCCCCATTACTGATTAGCTATAAAACGCAAAAGGCCCGCAGTGTGCGGGCCTTTTGCGTTTGTGCGCTTAGCGTCGCGCAGGCAGCGCGGCGATGACGTCTTCGGCTTGCAGGCCTTTGTCGCGTTGCATTACGGCGAACTCGACCCGCTGGCCTTCGACCAGTACGCGGTGGCCTTCACCGCGAATGGCGCGAAAGTGTACGAAAATATCGTCGCCAGAGTCGCGGGAGATAAAGCCGAAACCCTTCGAGGTGTTGAACCACTTAACGGTACCTGTTTCGCGGTCGCCCAGATCCTGCGAACTTGAGGTGTTGCGCGATTGAAGGCGCAGGTTGGCCGCCAGGTGTACGGCTACGGCGGCAGCGATGATCAGCAGGCTGAATAGGATGGCCGGTTGCTCGGCAATTTTTGGTAACGGGGCTAGCAGGATCAAGGCTTGTAGCAGGGTGCCGAGTACCAGGAGGGCGGAAACCAGGTTTTGTGCTTGATGGCGCAGGCCGGCGTGCCAGATGGGTAGTTGTGGGGCAAGCAGCAGGTTAAGCAGGCCGAACAGGGCAAGGCACAGTGCGCTGGGTTGTTCTAAGAGTGACTGTGGTGTGTCGCCAAAGTGTGGAGCAAAAGAAAGTAGCAGGGCGAGGGTGCCCGTCAGAAGGTGGACAATTTTCAACATGTTCAATGAGCTCGCTTAATTTAAAGAGTCAACAGGAAGGGCTGGCTGCGCGTATTGGGCGTTGCAGGGGAGGAGTAAAAGCGCGTGAGACCAGCCTGTGCGCCAAACCATAGATGCGGTTTAGCGGCACGGGGCGTATTTAACAGCAAAGAGGTGGGGTTCTCAATCAAGCACTGAGTGCTGTTTCGCTTGGGTTGGGGCTAACTTGATTGCGACCGTCGCGCTTAGCCTGATAAAGCGCGTCATCGGCGCGGGTGAGCAGCGCTTCGAAGGTGTCGCCTGGTTCTGCAAGAGCGAAGCCGAAAGATGCGGTAATGCTGTCGAGAACTTCGTCAGTTCGGCGCACTTTGATGCGCAGTGATTGAATTTTCAGGCGCAGCTGTTCGGCAAAAGCGTAGGCCGTTGCGTTGTCAAAGCAGTCGCGCAGGATGACGCAGAACTCTTCGCCGCCATAGCGTGCGGCCATAGCCCGTGGGGGCAGTAGGTCGCGCAACAATTGACCAACGTGCTGCAGTACGCGATCACCCAAGGGGTGGCCGTATTGGTCGTTGAATTGTTTGAAGTGGTCGATATCCAGCATCACCAGTGCGACGCCGTCATGTTCGGTGCTCAGGGTTTGCTCCAGCAGTCTGCTGAAGGCGTTACGGTTGAAGACCTGGGTCAGGCTGTCCAATGTTGCGGCGATGTGCGCGCGCTCGAGTTGGCTGCGTAGGCTCTTGATTTCTTGCTGAGCGGCATTCAGGCGATAGAGGAACTTGTCCTGCAGGTCCTGCATCAGTTGCGTGCTTTGTTGCAGCTCGTTCAGGACATTCGGCAGATCATCGATGATCGGTTCCTGCAGTGCGGCAAGGCCATGCTCCAGGCTTGCCTGGTAGTTGCGGCTGCCGATGATGCTGCGTGACACATTGCCTTCGATGTCGTCGACCAGCTCGATGACCTGCTGTTGGCCGGCACGGGCTTCTTCGAGCTCGCCATGGATGATGTAGTCGCGAAACAGTTTGGCTGCGGTTTCCGGTGGGAAACTGTCGAAGTCAGCGACGGTTTTCTCCAGGCGACGATTGAGTTCAGGCTCCAGGCCTTTGCTGTAGGTGTACCAGAGGGCGTAATGCACCGGGTTGGGCGGAATATCGTGGCGCATCATTAACGGTACCGCCTTCTTCAGAAGCGCCGCAGCGTCGCGGGTTTCCTCGGGGTACAGTTCCAGGATGCTGGGAGCTTTAGCAGGTTTGTTCATGCACGTCACTGTGGCCAAGTTGCAATTGACCAAAGCATAGAACAGCTGCTGGGCAAGCGCCTAGCAAAAGGCCCGTAGATACGGGCCTTTTGCTTGTTTTTACCTATTTATCCATTACTCAGGCGGCAAGCAGGCTGCGCAGCATCCAGGCGGTTTTCTCATGCACTTGCATGCGCTGGGTCAGCAGGTCCGCTGTGGGCTCGTCGCTGACTTTGTCCAGCAGCGGGAAGATGCCGCGGGCGGTGCGTACAACCGCTTCCTGGCCTTGAACCAGTTGTTTGATCATGTCCTGGGCGCTCGGCACGCCTTCCTCTTCCTTAATAGACGAGAGGCGGGCGTACGCGGCATAGGTGCCTGGGGCCGGGAAGCCCAAGGCGCGAATGCGCTCGGCAATCTGGTCGACGGCCAGCGACAGTTCGGTGTATTGACCTTCAAACATCAGGTGCAGGGTGTTGAACATCGGGCCGGTGACGTTCCAGTGGAAGTTGTGGGTTTTCAGGTACAGGGTGTAGGTGTCTGCGAGCAGGCGCGACAGGCCTTCGGCGATGGCGGCGCGGTCTTGTTCGGCAATACCGATATTGATTTCCATACCATTTCTCCTCTCAGGTGGCTCGGGGCTTGGCTGCCCGCGTGATGGGCAGAGCCTACCATGGGTGTTGCCGAGCTTTATCGTGGTTTATATCAATGAAAGTGATGGTTGGAGGCTATTGCTGGGTCTGGGTTCAATTTTTCTAGGGCTTAGCGATGCGCCAGTTCGGGGTGTTGTTGCAGCGTCTGATTAAACAGCTCGACCCAGTGCGCGCTGAACTGCCTTCCTGCGAGGTTGTTGATTTCCAGAATGGCGCGTAGCAGCGGACGTTTATTCAGGGTTTGATGGGCGCGCTCATGGGTGCGGGCGTCGAAGGTGTCGACGATATTGATAATCAGGGCGCCGGGACTGGTTTCGACCTCTTTCAGGCCTTTGGGGTAGCCGCTACCGTCGGCGTTCTCCTGATGCTGCAGGGTTATCTCTGCAGCGGCATCCCAGCGCGGCATGCGCTTGAGCAGGTCGTAGGCTAGGCGTGGGTGCGATTGCATCTGCCTACGTTCTTCGCGATTGAAATGCGCTTCTTTATGCAGCATCTCCAATGGTAGGAAGGCCATGCCCAGGTCGTGCAGGCAGATGGCTGCCGCCAGTTGTTCGGGTTGTTCCGGGTTGCCGCCCAGCTGGTTGATCGCCAGGGCCAGGTCTAGCTGACGCAGGCCACGGCCTTGCCAGAAATGTGAGCGGCGCTCGCTGGCTTGCATCAGGTCGACGAAGAACAGCAGGTCAGCATCAGGCTCAATGCCGTAGCGTCTGAGTAAATCGGCGGCAGCGGGTTCGTCTGCAGCAATGGCTGCTGGCGGCCGCGAGCTGGGGTCGAGCTGTTGCAGCAGTGCGCTGCGAATCCCGGTTTGTTGCGCCGCTGGCGCCAGTGCCAGAGCGCTGAGTGCCTGGCTAAGCGCTTTGCTCTGAGTTGTATTGAGTTGCGCTGGCGGGCCGCCGAGTGCGTGCTGGATCAGCTCTTTCAGATGGTCGAGGGTCAACAGAAGGATATCGCCCAGCAGGCTATCGAAATGCAATTGGCCTTCGCGCAGGCACGACAGCACATCTTCCATGGCCTGCGGCACGCTCATCAGCGTGTCGAGGCCGATATAACCCAGGTTGCCTTTGAGCGTATGCACCAGGCGAAACAGCTCGCGCAGGCGTTCGCGGTCATCAGGGGCGTGTTCAAGCTCAATCAGCAATTGCTCGCAACGCTGGAATTGTTCGCTGGATTCCAGGCGAAAGTCTGCCAGCAAATCGCTGGGGATTTCAGCCAGGTTCGGCGTGGCCATAAGCCTCTCCACTATTCGACGGTCAGAGTGCTGCATGCCTGAGTATAGGAAGGGCTGGCAAAAGCGCGTGGGGCGGCGGCTGCAAGTGGCGGCTTAACCATATATAATCCCGCGCTTTGCCGCGTTTTGTCGGGCGAACAGTTGGCTGCGTAGGCGCCGCTGATCGTTTCGCGCCCCTTAAAGGCAGCACTATTGCGGAAAATGGCGCCTGCGCCAGCCGGTTGTCCGGCCAACGAGCGTCGCAGTCACTGCGGCCCAACGAATTCAAGACTCAAGAGAAGCGACCACCACCATGATGCGCAGCCATTATTGCGGCCAACTGAACGAGAGCCTGGACGGCCAGGAAGTCACCCTTTGCGGTTGGGTACATCGCCGTCGTGACCATGGCGG
>DASRUM010000278.1:0-11502 GCA_035655415.1 Pseudomonas sp. | reverse complement strand
CTGGCGTAGCCTCGGAGCTGATTTTCGCGGAGCGTTTTGCACATGTCCGGCAATACCTACGGCAAGCTGTTCACTGTCACCACCGCTGGCGAAAGCCATGGCCCGGCGTTGGTCGCCATTGTCGATGGCTGCCCGCCGGGGCTGGAGATTAACCTGGAAGACCTGCAGCGTGACCTCGATCGGCGCAAACCAGGCACCAGCCGTCATACCACCCAGCGCCAGGAAGCCGATGAGGTGGAAATCCTTGCCGGGGTGTTTGAGGGCAAGACCACCGGTTGCTCGATTGGCCTGCTGATCCGCAATACCGACCAGAAGTCCAAAGACTACTCGGCGATCAAGGACTCCTTCCGCCCGGCCCACGCCGATTACACCTATCACCACAAGTACGGCGTGCGTGACTACCGCGGTGGTGGCCGCAGTTCGGCGCGCGAGACCGCCATGCGTGTGGCCGCTGGTGCCATCGCCAAGAAATACCTGGCGACTCAGGGCATCGTGATTCGCGGCTACATGAGCCAGCTCGGCCCGATTGAAATTCCGTTCAAGACCTGGGACAGCGTCGAACAGAACGCCTTCTTCAGCCCCGATCCTGACAAAGTGCCGGAGCTGGAAGCCTATATGGACCAGCTGCGCCGTGATCAGGATTCGGTTGGGGCGAAGATCACCGTGGTTGCCGAGGGCGTTATGCCCGGCCTGGGCGAGCCGATTTTCGACCGCCTGGACGCCGAACTGGCCCATGCGCTGATGAGCATCAATGCGGTCAAGGGTGTGGAAATCGGTGCGGGTTTCGCCAGCGTGGCGCAGCGCGGCACCGAGCACCGTGACGAGATGACACCTGAAGGTTTTCTCTCGAATAATGCCGGCGGCATTCTCGGCGGGCTTTCCAGTGGTCAGCCGATTGTTGCGCACCTGGCGCTCAAGCCGACCTCGAGCATCACCACGCCGGGGCGCTCGATCGATGTTCACGGCAACCCGGTGGATATCATCACCAAGGGCCGTCATGACCCGTGCGTGGGCATCCGCGCCACGCCGATTGCCGAGGCGATGATGGCTATCGTGCTGATGGACCACCTGCTGCGCCACCGCGCGCAGAATGCCGATGTGCGGGTCAGTACGCCGGTGCTGCCACAGCTGTGATCAGCGCTGCTGCGCGGCCACGTGCGCTCCGCAGCACGCTGCCGGGTTTGTGCTCAGCATGAGTCCGGTTTTGCCGTACTGGCGTCTGTCCGGTTTCTATTTCTTCTATTTCTCGCTGCTCGGCGCCACCGCGCCCTTTCTCGCGCTGTATTTCGATCACCTGGGGTTTTCCGCTGCGCGGATCGGTGAGCTGATCGCCATTCCCATGCTGATGCGCTGCATTGCGCCGAATATCTGGGGTTGGCTGGGCGATCACACGGGCCAGCGCTTGGCCATTGTGCGCTTTGGTGCGCTCTGCACGCTGCTGTGCTTTGCCGGCATCTTTATCAGCCAGAGCTACGCCTGGCTGGCGCTGATCATGGCGCTGCATGCGTTCTTCTGGCACGCGGTGCTGCCGCAGTTCGAAGTCATCACCTTTGCCCATCTCAAGGAGCAGGCCGCGCGCTACAGCCAGATTCGCCTGTGGGGTAGCATTGGGTTTATCGTCGCGGTGGTCGGTCTGGGCAAGCTGTTCGAAGTGCTTAGCCTGGACGCCTATCCCTGGGCGCTGATCCTGATCATGAGCGGCATCGTCCTGAGCAGCTGGTGGGTGCCCAATGCGCAGCCGCAGATGCGCCCCAATACCCTGGAACAGGGCGGTTTTCTGCAACAGTTGCGGCGACCGGGGATTCTCGCCTTCTACCTCAGTGCCGGGCTGATGCAGTTGAGCAACGGCCCGTACTACACCTTTCTCAGTCTGCACCTGGAAGCACTCGGCTATTCGCGCGGGGTGATCGGCCAGCTGTGGGCGCTGGGCGTGGTGGCTGAGATCGTGCTGTTTATGGTGATGGCCCGGTTGCTGGCGCGTTATTCCCTGCGTACCGTGCTGCTGGCGAGCTTTCTGATTACTGCCGTGCGCTGGCTTTTGCTGGGTAATCTGGCTGGGCACTTGCCGGTACTGCTGTTCGCTCAGCTGATGCATGCGGCGACTTTTGGCAGCTTCCATGCGGCGGCCATGCATTTTGTTCAACGCAGCTTTGCCGACCGCCAGCAGGGCCAGGGCCAGGCCCTGTACGCCGCATTGGCGGGTGTAGGTGGTGCGTTGGGCGCGCTGTATTCCGGTTACAGCTGGCACAGCCTCGGCGCCGCCTGGACTTTTGCCATCGCCAGCCTGATTGCCCTGGCGGCTGCAGTGATCACCGCGCGTTATATGCGTGATGAGCGGCCCTAGACTTGATCTGTTGAATTAAACACCTGAATTGAACCGTACGAGAGCCCTGACCATGAGCAGCCTGACCGTCTACCACCAGTCCTCGCCTGAGTACCCGAACAAGCTGCTGACCCACGTCGAAGACATTGCCAGCACCCTGGCCGCCGTCGGCGTGCAGTTCAGTCAGGTGCCGGTAGAGCAGCCAGTTACCGCCGGCACTGCCAACTATGAGTTGATGGATGCCTGCCGTGTACAGATTGCCCAATTGATGGTCACGCATGGCTACGTCAGTGCCGAGGTCCTGAGCCTGTGTGATGAGCGCGGTGAGGGCAGTGAACTGGCCCGTGCTCTGCGCCAGGAACAAACTTGTAAGCCGGCTCACCTGCATTACTACCTGGCCGGGCGTGGCCTGCTGGCGCTGCATATTGGTGAGTACGTCTACAGCCTGTTGTGCGAGAAGAATGACCTGCTGCTGTTGCCCGCCGGCACGGCGCATTGGTTCGATGGCGGCGAGCATCCGCGCTTTGCCGTGTTGCGTCTGTTCGATAGCCCGCAGGTGCCGGGTTTTGTTCCTGTGGAGGGTGATTTTGCCGCCGCGTTTGCCGGACTGGATGACTGCTGAACTAGCAAACTGCTGAACTCTTGTAGGGAGCGGCTATCCTACGGAGGCGAAACCTTCGCATAGGAGCGTCAGATTATGGGTTCAACATTCAACGGTTTACTGGGGCTGGTGATTCTGGCGCTGGATATCTGGGCGATTCTCAGCGTTATCAAAAGCAACGCCGAGACGGGCATCAAGGTGTTGTGGATATTGCTGATCGTCTTGCTGCCAGTGATCGGCCTGATCATCTGGGCGCTGATGGGGCCGCGTGGCACGGTCAAGTTCTAGCCATGCGGCGGGCCGGCGCGTGGTTATTGGCGCTTTGCCTGCTGAGCGGCGCGGTTCAGGCCAGCGATAAGCTCGCCTGGACCGCGTTGCGTGAAGGCCGCGCCGTGCTGCTGTTGCGCCATGCCATGGCGCCCGGCACGGGTGATCCGGCGAATTTCCAGCTGAGTGATTGCCGCACTCAGCGCAATCTCAATCAGCTTGGTCGCGAGCAAGCGCAGCGTTGGGGTCAATTGTTGGGTAGCCAGTGGATCGAGCCGCGTCTGCTCAGCAGCCGCTGGTGCCGCGCGCAGGACACAGCTCGTGAGATGGGCTTGGGCGCAGTCGAAGCGCTGCCAGCTCTGGATTCATTCTTTCAAACACCCCACACCGCCCGTGAGCAAACCGCCGCGCTGATCGAGCAGATTAATGCGCAACCCCGTGGTGCGTCGCTGGTGCTGGTATCCCATCAGGTCAATATCACCGCGCTGACCGGCATCTACCCGGCGTCTGGCGAAGGGCTGATTCTGGCGTTACCGCTAGAGGCTCCGGCGCGCTTACTGGCGCGAGTTCAGCCCTGAATCGCTGCGCAGGTTAAATACTCAGCAGCCGCTGTTCCGGTAGCTGCGCCCCTTCCAGTTTGAGCAACAGCGCTTTGCGCGGCAGGCCGCCGGCATAACCGGTAAGGCTGCCGTCACGGCCGATTACCCTGTGGCAGGGAATGATGATGGCAATCGGGTTGGCGCCATTGGCGGCGCCAACGGCGCGTACTGCCTTGGGCCGCGCGATCTCAGCGGCGAGGGCGCTGTAGCAGCTGGTTTGGCCAAATGGGATGGTCTGCAGCGCTTGCCAAACGGCTTGCTGAAACGCCGTGCCTTGCGGCGCCAGGCGCACTTCGAAGCGCTGCCGACGCCTGGCGAAATACTCATCCAGCTGTCGGCATACTTCATCCAGTTCATCGGCGGCGCTGCGCCAGTGTTCGCCGATCTGCCAGGGCTTGTCATCGATATCCATCAGCAGTTGTTGCAGGCCGGTTTCGTCAGCGGCCAACAGCAGACGGCCGATCGGGCTGTCGTGGTAGCGGTAGAACATCGATTCAGCCCTCTGAATAGTTGTGCCACAGGTGCGCGGCGGCATAGGCGCGCCAAGGTCGCCAGGCTTCGGCGCGGGCCTTGAGCTGTTTGGCATCAATCCCAGATGCACCCCACACCGGCGCTTTGAGCAGGCCCAGGTCACTGGCGGGAAAGGCATCGACCTCGCCAAAGGCGCGCAGCGCAATATATTCGGCGGTCCATGGGCCTATGCCGGGCAGGGTGCACAGCTGCTCGACAAAGGCGGTGTAACCGGCCTGCAGATCCAGGCGCAGGTCGCCGCTGGCTAGCTGCGCGGCGAAGTGTTGCAAGGTCTGCACGCGCTTGCCGGGCATGCCGATGCCATCCAGATTGGCTTCGGCGATAGCGGTCGGGCTAGGGAACAGCCGTTGAATATCGGGCGCATCGGCAAACTGCAGCGCCTCGCCCAGGCGCGTAACCAGGCGGCCGGTGATGGTCACTGCCGCCTTGACCGTGACCTGCTGACCAACAATGGCGCGCACGGCCTGCTCGAACGGTTCGAAAGCAGTCGGCAAACGCAGTCCAGGATTGCGCGCAACTAGCGGCCCGAGCTGCGCATCGTTGGCAAAGTGCGTACTGATCTGCTGCGGCTGGCAGTCCAGATCGAACATCTTGCGCACCCGCGCGGTAAGTGTCGCCAGGCAGGGCTGCAGCGATTGGCTGTACTGCAGCTGAAGTGCGTGCTGATCAGCCAGCGCCTGCACGCGGAACCAGCCACGTTGGCCATCGATGTGCACGCTGCGTGCGTAACTGTGCGGCTGCAGGCTTTCCACCCCAGCCAGGGCGCGCAGGGCAAAGTGCGCGTGGAACTGTTGCCACTGCCAGGGCGGTTGGTAGCTCAGTAACAGGCTGTTGGTCGATTGGCTCATGGCCGAACAATAACCGCAGCTCGGCTGGCTGTCAGCGCAGAACTGACTTTCAAACTGGAGTTTTACCCTCTCCCTGATGTGGTAGAGGGTCCTGCATAGCTAAGCGCTAGCCACCCGCTGATGCAGCTGATGCGACAGCTGCTCTAGTTGCTCACCCAATTGCACCAGCGACTCCTGGGCATCCAGCAGTTCGGCGCTGGCGGCGCGTTGGCGTTGGCTGGCATCACGCTGTGCGGCGCTGTTGTCGCGTACGTGCAGCAGCTGTTGATGCGCGCGGGTAAGCGCCTGGTTGTGCAGCAGAATCGAGCTGGAGAGGTTGTCGGTCAGCCCGGCGTTGCTGCTTAGCGCGGTGCCGACCTCACTGACCTGGGTCGCGCCGGTGTCGATGATTTGCTGCGATTGGCCCAGTACGTTCTGTACGGTGTCGGCGGTTTCGTTGCTGCGCCGTGAGAGGTTGCGCACCTCATCGGCAACCACGGCAAAGCCGCGGCCATGCTCGCCGGCGCGGGCCGCTTCGATGGCTGCGTTAAGCGCCAGCAGGTTGGTCTGTTGGGCGATGGCGCTGATCATCTGCATGGATTCGGCGATGCGCTGGTTGCTCTGCTGAATCGCCTGCATGCTGGCCTGGGCGTCTTCCATGCGCTGTGCGCAGGCATTCACCTGGCTGCTGCTGTGCTGGGTGTCCTGGCTGAGCTGCTGCATGTGGTCGGTGCTGGAGGCGAGGCTGTCGAGCACTTCATGCAGGGCCAGATCCAGCTGGTGCATGGCATCGGCCTGTTGCTGCACATCGGTGTCGATGCTCTGGCAGCGCTGGCGAATACCGCCGAGGGTCTGCTGCAGTTGGCCCGCCATCTGCAGCAGATCGCTGGCGGTGCTGCGCACGTCATCAACGATGCCACCGAGCTGCTCCTGATTGCGCGCGGCGCGCTGGCCAAACTCGCGGGACTCGCTAAGCGCCAGCTCGGCATCGGCCAGCGCCTGGTTACGCAGTTGCGCGCTGTACCACTGTGCCAGCCACACGGTGAGCACCGGCAGGATGTAGCCCGAGTAGGTGTTGACGGCGGCATCCCGTGGGCTCAGTTCGAATACCGGCAGGCTGGCACCGCTGCGCTCCAGGCGGATCAGCCAGAACACAAACAGCACCTGCACCAGGCTCCAGACCGTCGCGCTGCGGGCGCCGGCCAGCAAGTAGGCGAAGACGATAATTACCGCCGGCCAGTAGATATGCGCCGAATGCAGGCCGCCCAGTTGGTAGATCAGCAACATTGAGTAGCTGGCCATGCAGGCCAGCGCCATGTTCGCGGCGACGGCCAGCGGCAGCACGGCGCTGCGCAACACCAGCAGCATCAGCGGCATGCCCAGCACCAGCAGCAATGAGCCGTACATCAGCGCATCGTTGCCCATGCGGCCCCATTTGATGCAGCTGTACAGGCCGATAACCACGCTGCACAAGCCGCTGAAGGCCAGGGTACGAGCCAACAGGATGCTGGTCTGGTCGGTCAAATCATGTGGCAGGAACTGCCCAAGGAAACCCTGTCGCATGAAAACTCCAGTCAGTTGGTTATTCAGCAGTATCGGCGCAAATGCCCGCCAGCTTGAGGATGGAAACTGCCAATGTGGCGGATGAAGTAGCAAAGTGCCATCTGCGCCGACGACTTGTCAGTCGCACTTTCAGGCCAGCTCTTGTCGATATTGCCCAGGCGTGAGGCCTTTCCAGCGTTTGAACGCATGCAGGAAATTCGACACCTCGCTATAACCCAGGCGCTCGGCAATCTCCTCCAGGCTCAGGCTGGCGATGGCCAGCAGTTCTTCGGCCAGGGCCTGGCGTACTTCTTCCTGCAACTGGCGAAAGCTGCTGCCCTGGTCTTCCAGGCGGCGGCGCAAGGTGCGGCTGCTGATATTCAACTCGTTTGCGATCAGCTCCATATCTGGCAGCCGGCCGGGTGTGCTCAGCAAACGGTCACGAATCTGTCCGGCCAGGCCGCTGCGCACTTGCCGTTTGGCCAGCAGAGCCTGGCATTGCAGCTCGCAGAGTTGCGCGTTGTGCGGATTGGCGCGGGGCAGGGGCAGGTCGAGCAGGTGGCGAGGGAAGCTGATGCGGTTCTGGGCGCAGGCGAATTCCGGCAGCAGGCCAAATTGCTCGATAAAGCGCCTCGGATCAGCCGGCGCCGGCATGCTCAGTTGCACCCGGCTTAGGGGAATCTTGGCGCCAGTTAGCTCGCGCTGAATCACCATCACCGCCACGGTATCGCGCAGCAGCAGAAAATCGCGTACCTGGTCCGGCAAGTGGCTGCCATCCAGCTGCAGATGCGCGTGGCTGGCGTCTTCGCGCAAGGTAATGCGGTTAAAGGCAAAGGTCAGGTCCAGGTAGCGCAGGCCAAGGTCGGCGGCCTGGCGGAAGGTCTGGCTGCTGAGCATGGCGTAACCCCAGATGCCGTAGGTAGTCAGCTGATAACGCAGGCCGGCCTGCAAGCCGAGGTCGGTTTGTTCAGGCAGGGCGGCGATCAGGTTACGGATCAGCCGCAGCTCCTGATCACCGTCTATTTCAGTGTGCAGCTCGGCCAATTGCAGGGGGCTGAGGCCGGTATTGAGCAGGCAGCGTTCAACACTCAGGCCGTGGTCGAGGCCCAGTTGGGTGAGCAGTTGCACGCTGGTGATGCTGCGCCGTGGCAGGGTGTAGGGGGCGGTCGACATGCAGTTATCCGGTAGTTTGTCCGAAAGTCACAATCCGTTGGCCGACTATGCCATAACCGGCCAGAGGCCAGGCAAGTAGCATCCTGGCATCCGCACTGTTTGCGGTTGGGGATATAAAAATGCACAACACTTCCCAGAACCAGGCTTCCTTGCGCGTGCTGATTATCGGCAGCGGCTTTGGCGGCCTGGGCATGGCCATTCAGTTACAGAGGGCTGGAATCGAGGACTTTTTGATCCTCGAGAAGGCAGCCGAAATCGGCGGCACCTGGCGTGACAACAGCTACCCAGGGGCGGCCTGCGATGTGCCGTCGCACCTGTATTCGTTTTCCTTCGAGCCGAAAACCGACTGGAGCCGCAAGTTTGCGCCCCAGGCGGAAATCCATGGCTACATGCTGCGCTGCGTGGCCAAGTACCAGCTGCGCTCGCGTATTCGCTGCAATGCCGAGGTGGCGTCTGCCGCATTCGATGCAGCCGCTGCGCTGTGGCGGGTGACCCTGAGCAATGGCGAAGAACTCTGCGCCGAGGTGCTGATCAGCGCCTGCGGTCAGCTCAATAAGCCGGCCTATCCGGCGTTGCCGGGGATCGAGCAGTTCGCCGGGGAGGCCTTTCACTCGGCGCGCTGGCGGCATGACCTGGACCTGAACGGCAAGCGCGTGGCGGTGATCGGCACCGGCGCCTCGGCGATTCAGTTTGTCCCGCAGATTCAGCCGCATGTGGCCGAACTCAAGTTGTTTCAACGCTCGCCGGCCTATGTGCTGGCCAAGCCGGACCGCGCCTATCGGCCGTGGGAACTGGCGGTGATGCGTCGGCTGCCATGGCTGCAGCGCATCGACCGTGGCCTTAAGTACCTGCAGCATGAGGTGCGCGGTTTGGCGTTTATCAGCATGCCGTGGTTGATGACGCTGTTTCGCTTCAGCTTCCAGCGTCACCTCACGCAGCACATCAGTGATCCGCAGCTGCGCACCCAGCTGCAGCCAAATTACCCCATGGGCTGCAAGCGCATCCTGATCAGCAATGACTACTTCCCGGCCCTGGCGCAGCCCAATGTGGCGGTTGTCAGCGAGGCGATCAGCCGCGTCGGCGAGCGCGCCATCATCACCGCCGATGGCCGCGAGCACCCTTGCGATGTACTGATCTACGGCACCGGATTTACCGCCACGGATTTTCTTGCGCCGATGCAGATTCGCGGGCTCGGTGGGCAGGAGCTGAACCAGGCCTGGCAGGGCGGCGCCGAAGCCTACAAGGGCATCAGCGTCAGCGGTTTTCCCAACCTGTTTATCCTCTACGGGCCTAATACCAACCTGGGGCATAACTCGATCATCTATATGCTCGAAAGCCAGTTCCGTTATGTGTTCGGCTGCATCGATTTGCTGCGCCAGCAGGGCGTACGCTACCTCGACGTAAAGGCTGCGGTGCAACAGCGCTACAACCAGCAGGTGCAAGCCAGCTCACATCGAACGATATGGGAGCAGGGCTGCTCAAGTTGGTACAAAACCGCCTCCGGCAAAAGCACCAATAACTGGCCGGGCTATACCTTTACCTATCGCCTGCAGACCCGCGCCCCGGAGCTTGATGACTATGAATGCACCCGTTGAATTCACCGCTCCAGTGGCCGATCAGCCGCTGCTGCGCAGCGTCTTGCGTACCAGCCTGCGCCTGCTATTCCGTGGCCTGGTGCGCCCACCCATGCCGATTGCCGGGCAGCGCGCGGTGCTGCGTCTGCTGACAGCAGCCAGCCCGGCGCCGCGTGGCATAACCCGTAGCACCGGCACCTTGGGCGGGCGGCCCTGCGAGTGGCATCGTCCACAAAGCCCACGCGGTACGGTGCTGCTTTACCTGCATGGCGGCGCTTACCTGATCGGCGGGTCGAATACCCATCGGGCGATCTGCTCCAACCTCGCCAAGCGCGGGCAGATGGAGGTCTGCGCCCTGGATTACCGCCTGGCCCCGGAGCATCAATACCCTGCGGCTCGCGAAGATGCGTTGGCAGCGTTTCAGGAGTTGATCAAGCTGGGTTACAAGCCTGAGCAGATTGTGATCGGCGGCGATTCGGCCGGCGGCAACCTGAGCCTGATCACCAGCCTGCGCCTGCGCGACCTGGGCTTGCCGCAGCCGGCGGCGCTGGTGTGTTTTTCACCGGTCACCGACTTTACCGGCACGCAGCTGCACGAGCCGCCAGCGGGTGATCCGCTGATCCACCGCAAGTGGGTGGAGCAGGCCCTGGCGCTGTATTGCCCGGCGGGATTGGCGCATGACGACCCTGGTTTGTCGCCGCAGTTTGCCGATCTACGCGGCCTGGCCCCGCTGCTGATTCAGGTGGGTGAAGACGAAATTCTGCTTAATGACAGCCTGCGCTTTGCCGACAAGGCCAAGGCCGCCGGTGTGGATGTGCGCCTGCAGCGTTATCCGGACCTGTGGCATGTGTTCCAGGCTCACGCCGGCATGCTCAAGGCCGCCGATTTTGCCCTGGCCGAAGTAGTGAGCTTTCTGCGTGAGCGGGGCTGCTGAGTGAACAACATTCTGATTACCGGCGCCGCCTCGGGGATCGGCGCAGCCACCGCCAGGCTGTTCCATCAACATGGCTGGCAGGTCGGCTTGCTGGATATCAACCACCAGGCGCTGGCCAAGCTGGCCGGTGAGCTGGACAACGTCTGGCATGCCGAACTGGATGTGGCTGACCCGGCAGCGGTCAAGGTCGCCCTGGCAGACTTCTGCGCCCTGCATGGAGGCCAGTTGCGCCTGCTGATCAACAGCGCCGGGATTCTGCAGTGCGGGCACTTCGAAGAGATCGAGCTGAGCGAGCATGCGCGCATCCTGCAGATCAACGTGCAGGGCCTGCTGAATATGACCCACGCAGCCTTCCCCTACCTGAAAGCCACGCCCGACGCCTAGGTGATCAATATGGGCTCGGCCTCTGGGCTGTATGGCGTACCGCATCTGGCCAGTTACTCGGCCTCCAAGTTCGCCGTGCGCGGGCTGACCGAGGCGCTGGATCTAGAATGGGCCAAGCACGGCATCCGCGTCGGCGATCTGATGCCGCCGTTTGTCAGCACGCCGATGCTCAATAACCAACGCTTCCAGGCGCCGGTTTTGCGTCGTTTGGGGGTTAACCTTGAGGCCGACGCCGTGGCCCAGGCTGCCTGGGCGCAAACCCGGAGCAGTGCGGTACACCGGCCGATCAGCCTGCAATTCAAGCTGCTGTATTGGTCCGGCCAACTGACGCCCGTTTGGTTGAGCCGGCGCATCATGGCTTGGCTGGGGCGCGAATAGGCCTGAAACAAGTTTCGCTGGGCAAATGCGTGTTGATGGGACTAGTCTGCACCTAACGCTTCTGACTTGTTCGCTCTGAACAAGCCTGCGTTGACCAGCCCTGGTTTCAGGTCTGGCTTATGACATATCAAGCAGTACATCGCTTGATTCTCGGGCGGCACTGCAATCGGTGCCGCAACACCGCTGAGGCTCTGGCGGTAGCAATGGGAAAGCGTTTACCAGGTCGTTGCACTGCAGTATCGACACCTAGTTGGTTCTTTAGCGTCCTGTAAATTTGTCCATCGCCTGAGGAGGTCACTTCATGAGCACAGCCTTGCACGATGATGTCAGTAACGGGGTTTTACGGCGGATGAAGGAGGGTGGCTTCGA
>DASRUM010000277.1:0-9559 GCA_035655415.1 Pseudomonas sp. | reverse complement strand
CGCCAGGTGTTCGCGGTGCTCGTAGTAGAGGTCGCGAATGCTGCGCAGCCAACCGTCGATCAGGCCGAACTGGGTGTCCTGCATCGATGCGCGTACGCCGCCACAACCGTAGTGCCCGGTAACCAGGATATGTTTGACCTTAAGCACATCGACCGCGTACTGGATCACCGACAGGCAGTTGAGGTCGGTGTGCAGCACCACGTTGGCGACGTTGCGGTGCACGAACAGATCGCCCGGCAGCAAGCCGACAATCTCGTTGGCCGGCACCCGCGCATCGGAGCAGCCGATCCACAGGTACTCGGGCACCTGCTGCTGGGCCAGCTTGGCGAAGAACTCAGGATCTTCTTCCTTGATCGCTTCGGCCCAACGTGCGTTGTTATCGAAGAGATGTTGTAGATCGCTCATGCTTCACTCCCAGGTTCGTCGATGCGCACCATAGGAGCGCCACGGGCTTTTGACAAGCACGCGCGACTCTCAATCACAGCAGCCTGCTCAGGCGCGGCGGCGACGTAGCAACCAGATAATCAGCAGCAAGCCCGCCAACAGCACCAGGCTCACGCCCCACTGCAGCGGCCCGGCATAGCGGTACAGCTCGGCCGGCTGCAGGCTGGTCGCACGCAGCATGCGCTGCTCGGCGGCCGCGCCCTGGGTCGGGATATCGGCCAGGCCGTCGCCGTCCAGATCGGGCAGGCTGCGGACATGGTCGAGCAGGCCCTGCCACTCTTTATATTCCTGCACGCCGGGCTGCTGCGAGTCGGCGTCAATGATTGCATCCTTGATCGCCGCCAGTGGCCGGCCCTGGGCATCCTTTGGCTGTACGCTGAGCAGGCCCTTGGTCAGGTCGCTGACCAGCCAGGTAAAGCTGCCAACATAGCTGGTGGCGCCGATGCTGTAGAGGCGCTGATCGGTCAGATCGAGCGGCGTGTAGCCCTTGATCGGATCGCCCAGTTCAATCCGGCTGACCCGGTCAAACGGCACGCGCCAGGGGTTGTAGCTAAAACGCAGGCCCGACACGCGCGGGTAATAGCTTTTGCTTTCGCGCACCTGATAGGCCAGCAGCAGCACTTCGAGCAGGTTCTTCAGTTCCTGCCCGCTGACGTACACCTTGATCAGCGGATAACCCGGCGCATCATCCAGTTCGCCAACACCTAGCGGAGCGATGCGAAACAGATCAGACACTGCCTGCACGCCATGCCGGCCCATGATCATGTTGTCGCGAATGGTGCCGTTACCGGTGAATGACACATCGCTGCCCGTGGCCTGGCGCAAGGCGTCGGTGACCAGATTGCCGAGAATCGGATCGTCATGGGCGCGGGTCAGGGTTTTGTCGACCTTGGCCAGCGGCTGATCGAAGGTGTACCCCTTGGGCGCGAGCATCTGCGCGCTGACCACCTGTTTGAAGTCCTCGACCTGGGCGGTGATCGCGGCGCTGCCGGCAATCTGGTCATTGATCGGGTGCAACTGGTAATCGACAACCTGCGGCTTGCCATCGGCTGATAAGCGCATGCGCAGCTCGCCGAGGTGCTGGATTTCCGAACCGGCCTGCATCACCGGCGTGCGGCCACCCACCAGCAGCGGTTGCGCCAGCGCGGTGTGCGAGTGGCCACCGACGACGATATCGATGCCCGGCACCTGCTCAACCAGCTCGACCTCCTCACCGCGCCAGCTGCCGTCTTCCTGCTGCACCACACCCATGTGCGAAAGCAGAATCACCACCTCTGCGCCCTCCTCGCGCAACTTGGCGACCATGGCCTGGGCAGTCACTACCGGATCGGCAAACACTGCCGGCTTGATCATCGGGCTGACCGCCACGGCGTTGTTGCCGAGCAGGCCGAACAGGCCAAAACGAATGCCGCCCTTGTCGATCAGCTTGTACGGTGCAATGCGCCCGGCCTCGTAGTGCGCCTGCAGGCTGTCGTCTTCCTTACGCGTAGGGTCAAAGCCGAGGTTGCTCGACAGCAGCGGCATCAGCGCAGCGCCTTTGACCTTATGCGCCGAGCTGATCATCGCGGCCAAACCGGCCGGACGAAAATCGAATTCGTGGTTGCCCAGGGTCGCAGCGTCGTAGCCCAGCTCGGTCATCAGGCGCAGCTCGCCGCCGGTTTCGCGGGTCACGGTATGAAATAGCGTGCCCATGCTGAAGTCGCCACCATCGAGCAGCAGCACCGGCTGTTCGCCGGCTGCGGCACGGCGCTGTTCAAGCAAGGTAGCCAGACGTGCGACTCCGCCGACGGTGTCGTCATCGCCGGTGGTGGCGGGGGAATATTCGTTGTTCGGGCCAAAGCCGAGCAGGCGTGATTGCCAGTCGTTGGTGTGCAGGATGGTAAAGCTGCGTTCGGCACTGAGGGCCTGAGCGGCGGTGAATAGGCAGAACACCGCGAGCAACGAAGCAGACAGGCGCATGACAAATCCTTAGGGCAATGGGCCGAATACCGCTGCGGCTAAGGCAGCGCGCGCCAGTATGCGACAAGCCCTGCGTCAGGTCAGCGGCGGATAGCGCCGCGGTCGGTAGCCAATCGGGTCAGCGCCTGGCGCGAGGGTCGCGATACGCTAAGCCGTTCAAAGCCATTCGCGGCTAAAGCCCCTCCCACAAAATAGGCACGCGATAGGATGACGCTAGTCGAACAGCGGACAGACCATCACCAGGGCATCTTCGCGGCCGCCAACGGCCGGGTAGTAGTCGCGGCGCCTGCCGACTTCATTAAAGCCGTAACGCTCGTACAGGCGGTAGGCCACCTGGTTGCTCGCTCGCACTTCCAGAAAGCAGTCATTGGCGCCTTGCTGCTGGGCTTGCTGCATCAGGTGCTCGAGCAGCTTGAGGCCTAGACCGCGGCCCTGGCTTTCGGCCTTGACGGTGATATTGAGCAGGTGCGCCTCGTCCATAATGATCTGGATCACGCCGTGGCCCACCTGCTGCTCGCCCTCGAACATCACCCAGCAGTTGTAGGAGGTCAGGCTGTCGGTAAAGATGCCGCGCGTCCAGGGATGGCTGAAGGCGGCGTATTCGATTTTCAGCACCGCATCGATATCCGCCGCAGTCATCGGGCGGAAGCTGATTGCATCACTCATTCAGGTTGACTCGGCAAGCAGTAGAAACCTCGGTCCGCAGACCGGGAAGATGTATTCAATTGTCGGCCAACCAGCGCTGGCGGACGCGGCGCATGGCCTGCCAAAGCTCGCGCTTGCGCTCGGGCTCATCCATCAGCAACTCCAGGCCAGGCAGCGCCCAGGCAGCTCCCAGCCCCTCGACCTGCAGCTCACGGTTATAGGCGTCGGCAGTGGCCTCACCGGCAAAGCGAATGGCGGGCAAGCCCACCAGCCACAGACAGCTGCAGGGCTCCTGCTCTTCCAGCCGGGCGCCAACAAAGCTCTGCACATATTCCAGCGCTGCTTGCGGGCCCTGGTCGATCTGCCCGCGCACCAGCAGCGGCCAGCGCACCGGCTCGCCAATCAGTTGTGGGCTGTCCGGCAGGCCGGCGGCGCGCAGCAAATCCTTGAGCAGCAGATAAGCCGGGTCGCGGCCTTGCAACGGCTCGCCGGTCGGCAGTTCGACCAGCACCGCACAAGCGCCGGCGCGCAGCAATTGCAAGGCAAAGCGCGGTGGTGCGACGGACGCTGGCTGGGGTTTCACCTGCTCTTCGGCGTCAGCTGCAACGGCTTCAACCTTGGCCATGCGCCCCTGAGGCGCCGGCCGTGGCACTTCGATCTTGGGCCGGGTAACAGGCGCGACAACGGAGGTTTCGGCAAGCGGCGGCTCATGGGCCGGCGCCGCTTCAGCCACCGCCTGTGGCACGGCAGCGGCTACCTCCAGCTCGGACTCGGACTCAATGAGCGGTTGCAGCAGCTCCGGGCGCGAAGGCGCGGCAAACGGCAGCTCCACACGCGGCAGCCAGCGGGCCACCTGCATGGCGCTCAGATAGGCACGACGGCGCAGTTCTGCAATCAAACGTCAGCCGCCTGTGGATGGGCTTTTTGCCCGGCCTGCATCAGGTTCAGCGCATTGATATAGGCCTTGGCCGAAGCCACCAGAATGTCGGTATCGGCGCCATTACCGTTGACGATGCGCCCGCCCTTCTCCAGGCGCACAGTCACCTCGCCTTGCGAATCGGTGCCCTGGGTGATGGCGTTGACCGAATACAGCTGCAGGGTGGACTGAGAGCTGGCGATCGACTCAATGGCTTTGAAGGTCGCATCCACCGGCCCCGAACCTTGCGCGTGGCCGTTGTGCTCGGCGCCGTCGACGCTGACCACCACCTGCGCCTGTGGCACTTCGCCGGTCTTGCTGGCGACATCCAGGGTCACCAGTTTGAAGTGCTCGGGCGCTTCCTCGGCCAGGGTGTCGGAGACTAGAGCCTGCAGGTCTTCGTCGAATATCTCGTGTTTCTTGTCCGCCAGCGCCTTGAAGCGGGCGAAGGCCGCGTTCAGTTCGGATTCGCCGGCCAGAGCGATACCCAGCTCATCCAGACGCGAGCGGAAGGCCGCACGCCCAGAGTGCTTACCCATGACCATCTTGTTGGCGTTCCAGCCGACCGACTGCGCGGACATGATCTCGTAGGTTTCGCGGTGCTTGAGCACGCCGTCCTGGTGAATGCCCGACTCGTGAGCGAAGGCGTTGGCGCCGACGATGGCCTTGTTCGGCTGCACCGGGAAACCAGTGATGCCGGAAACCATGCGCGAGGTGCTGAGGATATGCGGGGTGTCGATGCGCGTGTGCACGCCGAGCAGGTCTTCACGGGTCTTGATCGCCATAACGATCTCTTCCAGCGCGGCGTTACCGGCGCGCTCACCGAGACCGTTTATGGTGCACTCGACCTGACGGGCACCAGCGACCACGGCAGCCAGGGAGTTGGCCACGGCCAGGCCCAGGTCGTTGTGGCAATGCACGGAGAACACTGCCTTGTCGGCGTTGGGCACGCGGTTGAGCAACTGGCGAATGGTCTCGGCGTACTGGTGCGGAATCGCGTAACCGACGGTATCGGGGATATTGATGGTGCGCGCGCCGGCGTCGATCGCCGCCTCGATAATGCGGCAGAGGAAATCGATCTCCGAACGGCCGGCATCCTCGCAGGAGAACTCGACATCGCTGCACAGATTCCGCGCGCGTTTAACCGCGTGCACAGCCTGCTCGACCACCTGATCCGGCTGCATACGCAGCTTATATTGCATATGAATCGGGCTGGTGGCGATAAAGGTATGGATGCGCCCGGAGTTGGCGCCCTTGAGCGCTTCGGCGGCGCGGTCGATATCGGCGTCCAGAGCCCGCGATAGGCTGCACACAGTGCTGTCCTTGATGGTATCGGCAATCGCCTTGACCGCAGCAAAGTCGCCTGGGCTGGCGATGGCGAAGCCGGCCTCGATCACGTCGACGCGCAAACGCTCCAGAGCCTTGGCGATGCGCAGCTTCTCTTCACCGGTCATCGACGCGCCGGGGCTCTGCTCGCCGTCACGCAGGGTGGTATCGAAAATAATGACGCGGTCGTTGCTGCTCATGCTGGTTTCCTCACGGAGTCGCCGTAGCACGCGCCCGACGTTGGGGCGCGTGTCGATAAGGGTTGATTGTCGCGTGAAATGCCACGGGCGGGAAGCGCGGCGCGCATCGCGGCTAAAGCCCCTCCCACGGTTTGATCGCGCATCCTGCACGTAGGGTGGATGTCGCTCTTTACATCCACCAGTAACAGGCGACGGTGGATTTTCACCAAAAAGCAAAACGCCCGCCAAATGGCGGGCGTTAGGCTAATCCAACGAGCTAGACGCAGCCAATCAGACCTGTTGATCCCACGGACGGTCGCCATTGGCGTCCTTGATGCGTGTCGGCAAGCCCATTACATCGAGCAGCTTGAGGAACGGCTCAGCCGGCAGCTGTTCAACGTTGGCCATCTTCGCCACGTCCCAATCACCACGAGCGACCAGCAGTGCAGCTGCGACCGGCGGTACGCCTGCGGTATAGGAAATACCCTGGCTGTCGGTTTCCACAAACGCGTCCTTGTGGTCGGCGACGTTGTAGATAAACAGCTCGGCCGGCTTGCCGTCCTTGATGCCTTTGACCAGATCGCCGATGCAGGTCTTGCCGCTGTAGCCCGGCGCCAGCGAGGCTGGGTCCGGCAGTACGGCCTTGACCACTTTCAGTGGCACAACTTCGAGGCCTTCGGCGGTTTTTACCGGTTGCTCGGAGAGCAGGCCGAGGTTTTTCAGCACGGTAAACACATTGATGTAGTGCTCACCGAAGCTCATCCAGAAGCGCACATTGGGTACATTCAGGTGCTTGGACAGGGAATGCACTTCGTCATGCCCGGTCAGGTACAGATTCTGCTCGCCGACCACTGGCAGGTCGTCGGTGCGTTTGACTTCAAACATTGTGTTGCTGGTCCACTGGCTGTTCTGCCAGCTCCAGACTTGCCCGGTGAATTCACGGAAATTGATTTCCGGGTCGAAATTGGTGGCGAAGTACTTGCCGTGGGAACCGGCGTTGACGTCGAGGATGTCGATCGACTCGATGCTGTCGAAGTACTGCTGTTGCGCCAATGCGGCATAGGCATTGACTACGCCCGGGTCGAAACCGACGCCGAGGATGGCGGTCACGCCCTTATCCTGGCATTCGGCCAGGTGCTTCCACTCGTAGTTACCGTACCAAGGCGGTGTTTCGCAGACCTTGCCCGGCTCTTCGTGGATGGCGGTGTCGAGGTAGGCGGTGCCGGTATCGATGCAGGCGCGCAGCACCGACATATTGAGGAAGGCCGAGCCCACGTTGATAACGATCTGCGATTCGGTTTCGCGAATCAGCGTTTTGGTTGCTTCAATATCCAGCGCATTCAGGGCATAGGCCTGAATTTCGGCCGGCTGCTTCAAGCTGCCTTTGGCCTTTACGCTGTCGATGATGGCCTGGCATTTGGAGATGTTGCGCGACGCGATAGCAATACGACCGAGTTCGTCGTTGTGCTGCGCGCACTTGTGGGCCACCACCTTGGCGACACCTCCTGCACCAATGATCAGAACATTCTTCTTCAATTGTTTCACCTCCTGGGTACTGCGTTATTGAGACAGTTTTTGCGGATTTACAAACCTAGGGTGGATGACGCTGTTTTCATCCACCTGCGCGATTGCCGAGCGGTGGACGAAAAAGGCGTCGTCCACCCTACAAGTTTTACGACAGGCTGGAGAGGTAGTCCTCAAAGCCAAATTCGCGAACCACCTCGACACTGCCGTCGAGTTGCTTGACCACGATGGACGGCATTTTCAGGCCGTTGAACCAGTTCTTCTTGACCATGGTGTAACCGGCGGCATCGATAAACGACAGGCGATCACCAATGGCCAGTGGCTTGTCGAATTGGTACTCACCGAAGATGTCACCCGCCAAGCACGACTTGCCGCACACCATGTAGCTGTATTCACCGTTGCAGGGCTCCATCTTGGCGTTAAGGCGGTAGATCAGCAGATCGAGCATGTGCGCTTCGATCGAGCTGTCGACCACGGCCAGATGCTTGCCGTTGTACAGGGTGTCGAGCACCGTGACTTCCAGCGAGGAGCTCAGGGTGATAGCCGCTTCGCCGGGCTCGAGATACACCTGCACGCCGAAGCGCTCGGAGAAGGCCTTGAGCCGTGCGCAGAACTGATCCAGCGGATAGTCGTCGCCGGTGAAGTGAATGCCTCCACCGAGGCTGACCCACTCGACCTGCTCAAGCAGGTGGCCGAAGCGCTCTTCAATAGTGCTCAGCATCTGGTCAAACAGCTCAAAGCTGCCGTTCTCACAGTTGTTGTGGAACATAAAGCCGCTGACCTTATCCATCACCGCAGCGATCTTTTCCGGATCCCATTCGCCGAGGCGGCTGAATGGGCGCGCCGGGTCGGCCAGCAGGTAATCCGAGCTGCTCACTTGCGGGTTAACGCGCAGGCCGCGCACCTTGCCGGCGGAGGCTTCGGCGAAGCGCTCGAGCTGGCCGATGGAGTTGAAGATGATCTTGTCGCAGTTGGCGAGCATCTCGGGGATTTCGTCATCCGCCCAGGCCACGCTGTAGGCGTGGGCTTCACCGGCGAACTTCTGCCGACCGAGCTTGAGCTCATACAGTGAGCTGGAGGTGGTGCCGTCCATGTATTGCTGCATCAGGTCAAATACCGACCAGGTGGCAAAGCACTTGAGCGCCAGCAGCGCCTTGGCGCCGGAGTGCTCGCGTACATAGGCGATCTTCTCCAGATTGCCCAAGAGCTTTTGCTTGTCGATGAGGTAGTACGGCGTCTTGATCATCTGCGTGTCTATGCCCTGAGTGCTAGCAAAGTCGGCCGGCAGGCAATCAGCAAAGCTGACACCTCCCCGAAAAGTGGAGGCGAATTGTGCCGACAACCGGCACATATCGAAAGAGCAACAGGGATATTTCCTCGGTTCAGCGACCATTGGCGATGCTTTATCGACCAGTCGCGCGAACATCGCAGCACAGATTCGGCGACAGTATGGCCGCCAGAATGAAGGGCAACCATGGCAGCAAGATGACAGAAAGGTAACAGTCAGATAGACCGGAAATTGGCCCAACCCGCCAGTTGGCAGGGGCTCAAGTCGGCGCCGCCGGCCTCGGCGCAGAGCGACTCAGGGCGTGGCGAACAGGTAGAGGTTACCGTTTATGCGCACATCGCCATTGATCTGATAGGTCAGCAGATCGGTCTGCTGGAAGCCCACCCCGCCGGACGTGGCGCTATTGGAGCCGGCCAAGGTGACACGGGCATTGTTAAAGCTCGCATCGGTCAACCCCAGGCGCATGGCCGATTCATTGAAGGCGGCCCCTTCACCGTTGTATCCGCTGTCGATGGTGACGATATCGAAGCTCAGCCCCTCAAAGCCGAAGGTACCTTGAATATTGTCCAGCACGATAAAACCGCTGCTGTTAGCCGGTTGTATCGCCACCCGGGTACCACAACCACCCGGGCAACGGGTCTGCGCGGGGTTGGCGGCAAAATTCAGGCTGGCACTGATACTCAGCCCCGCCTGCCCGCTTATCCCCTGCAACTCATCCTCAGCCAGCGGCCGCAACTCGGCCAGCACGGGTCCCGCCATAAGCAGCAGGGCAAAGCCTAGGTATGTACTGCGCATACTGACTCTCCTCATCGCGGCAGGTTCACGGTACGCACTTCCAGATAATCCACACGCATACCACGCACGACTTGCGAACCCAGGTCGACCCCACCCATGCTTAGGTTGCCGACACTGATATTGCTCTTCGGCACCTGCTGGTAGAAGGCCTGATGGTTGTTCCAGGTGACGCTGGGCAGGGACAGACGCAGCTCACCATCGCCCAGAACCGAGAAGTTCAGCGGTTGCAGGCTGGCCTGACCGAGGTTGATATCGAAATACAGGTTCTTGGCCACAAGACGATTGGCATCGGTACAGTTGCGACAAGTACCAATAACTAGTTTATCGGTGTACATCTGCAAACTGGCCTCGCCCTGCAGTCCGGTGCTGTCACCCCACAGGTTGAGGTAGGCCCCATTGAGGGTGAAACCCTCCAGGTTGATGGAAAAAAAATCGTTGCGGGTGGTGGTGGCACCTTTGATGATATTGCCGTTGCCGTCCACG
>DASRUM010000276.1:0-26781 GCA_035655415.1 Pseudomonas sp. | reverse complement strand
TTCGTTCAAATCGACCGACTGGAAGTTCAGCGCCGGCGCGCCCTGCTCCAGGCGTGCGTAGGTGAGCATCTCGTCGACCAGCTTGTCGAGGTCCTGGATATCGCTGTCCATGCCGTCCATATATTTGCGCCGCGCCGCTTCGCTCTCGGCATCACCGATCATCTCCAGGCCAAAGCGCAGCCGCGCCACCGGCGTGCGCAGCTCATGGGACACGGCGCGGACCATCTCGCGCTGAATACTCAGGGAGCGCTGCAGGTGCTCGGCCATGGCGTTGAAGGCCGCCGCCAGGCGCCCCACCGAATCACTGCCGCGAGTCGGCACGCGAGCATCCAGGCGGCCGCTGGCGATCCGCGTGGCGGCCCCTTCCAGGCCACTCAAACGCTGCTCCAGCGGCCGCACCAGCAGGTAGACCATCAGCCCGATCAGGCTCAGGCCCAGTGCGCCGATCAGCACTAACCAGTGCGCCGGGTAAGGATTCATTTGGTACAGCGGGCCGATTTCCAGCACCCAGGGCGTTTCGACGATGCCGGAAAACACATGAATACTGTCGCCACCCCGACCCAGGGCCATCACTGTGTCGCCTTCATCCACGCGGCGGCGCTGATCGGGGTCGAGGTCGGCCTGATCGAGACGCACCAGGCGCAGGTCGAAACCGAACTGCTTGTCCTGTTTCAACGCCGCCAGTCGGCGCGGCTGTTCATCCCAGGGATAGCGCACCAGCTCATCGATCAGCAGAAAGCTGGTGGCGCGGGCCAGCTGTTCGCTGACCTGCTGCACATCGGCAATCAGCAGCAGCGGCTGCTCGTCCAGCTGGCTGAAGATGCGCGCTGCGTGCGGGCCGGTCTGCTGCACCAGCACCTGGCCGCGGCGCAGGCTGTTGCGCGCGCCGCTGTCCAGCCCGGCACTTTCCAACGTCTCGACCCGCATTGGAATGCCGAGCAAGCGCCCCCACACCGTAACCGCGCGGCGCCGCTCGATATCCACCATCGGTGAGAGGTTATCGGCCATCAGGCGGAAGGTGCCCTGGGCCAGACGCTCACGGTATTGATCCACTCGCACATCGTTGAGCAGTTGCAGCGCGCCGACGCCGAGCAATGCAACGAGCACCAGCACGGCGAGCATGCCGCCATAGATGCGCAGGAAGATCGAGTTCATGGCAATGAGTTCATGTCAGTGCTTCAGCCGCTTCGGCAACAAACAGATAGCCCTTGCTGCGTACGGTTTTGATCAGCCGTGGATGCATCGGGTCGTCGCCGATTTTCGGGCGGATGCGCGAAATGCGCACGTCGATGGAACGGTCCTGGCCGTCGTATTCGATGCCGCGCAGGGCATTAAAGATTTCTTCGCGCGAGAGAATCCGCCCGGCGTTGGAAGTCAGCAGCCACAGCAGGTCGAACTCGGCACTGGTCAATTCGATGCTCTGCTCACCCAGCCAGGCTTCACGCATCGCGCTGTCGATCACCAGCGGGCCGAACTGCAGACGCCGGCGCTCGCTTGGCGCCTGCACCTCTGCGCCCTCATGACGGCGCAGCAGTGCGCGGATACGCGCCAGTAGCACGCGCGGACGCACCGGCTTGCAGACATAGTCGTCCGCGCCCATTTCCAGGCCCAGCACCTGGTCCATATCGTCGGTACGCGCAGTGAGCATCAGGATCGGCCCCTCGTATTGGCCACGCACCTTGCGGCAGATCGATAGGCCGTCTTCACCCGGCAGCATCAGATCGAGGATCACCAGGTCGGGCTGCTCCTGCAGAATCCGCGCGGCGGCCTGCGCACCGTCCATCTCGATGGACACGTTAAGGCCATTGCTCTGCAGGTACTCACGGGTCAATTCGGCCAGGCGCTGGTCGTCTTCGACAATAAGAATGTGCCACGACTGCTGTTCCACAACGGACTCCTGCCAACACGGAAACGGCCGGCATTGTATCAATGCCCTGGGCACTGCATAGCGCATGCCCCATTTCTGTAGAAACACTAGATGTAGTATCGAACTGAGAGATAGCCCACACCTGGGTAAACCAAAGCAAAAGCCTGATCAACACCGACGAACTGTACACCCCAGCAAGCATGCGGGCTTGCCGCCAATCGCGCGGTTTAACCCACAATTCACCCACAACTTATCCACAGGTTGTTCTTGCTCTCTCGCCTTGCAATACCCCAGATAGCGCATTATCTTGTATGCCAATCGCGCGACACCCACCACATGTTGGGTTTAGCCTGGCAACCGGACACAAGAAGAATGACTCGCACACGGCCTGATCCCAGCCCGTCACCGGTCGCCTGAAAGACCCTTGCAGTACGCCTGCTCTACCGCAGCAGGCCACCCTTCAGTGCAGCGCTTAGCGCGCCTGAAAATGAATAAAGCAGCGACCGCACACGCGGTTGCACCACTAGATGTAGTAGTTGAGGCGCCAAAAGCACCTTGACGTGTGACTCTTGAGCCAGGAAGGCGCTTTAGTCGTACCTTCCCTGCCCAATTTGCAAGTCCCAGTGTGCCCAGCCTCTGGCTGTGCCCATGGCATTGATGAAATGGAATGAACGACAGTTCTTCGCAGTGATCGACAGTTAAAGCGTCCATCTAACAAATACAGAACATGGAGATCTTCATGCACACCGACACCTCCCGCGAGAACCCGCAGGCCAATGCGCCGCAGGCCACCGATGACAACCAGAGCCTGAGCGCCACCGCGCCGGGTCAACTGCGTGTGATCAAGCGTAACGGTACTGTGGTGCCCTACACCGATGACAAGATCACCGTTGCCATCACCAAGGCCTTTCTAGCTGTTGAAGGTGGCACCGCAGCCGCCTCGTCGCGTATCCATGAAACCGTCGAGCGCCTGACCGAGCAGGTCAGCGCCACCTTCAAGCGCCGCATGCCGTCCGGCGGCACCATCCATATCGAAGAAATCCAGGACCAGGTCGAACTGGCCCTGATGCGTTCCGGCGAGCAGAAAGTTGCCCGCGACTACGTGATCTACCGTGAATCGCGCAGCCAGGCGCGCAAAAGCGGTGCCGCCACTGACATCGCCGAGCCGCACCCAAGCATTCGCGTTACCCACCTCGACGGCACTGTTGCGCCGCTGGATATGGGCCGCCTCAACACCATCGTCACCGAAGCCTGCGAAGGCCTGGCGGAAGTCGACGGCGCGCTAATCCAGAAAGAAACCCTCAAGAACCTCTACGACGGCGTAGCGCAAAGCGACGTCAGCACCGCCCTGGTGATGACCGCGCGCACCCTGGTTGAGCGTGAGCCGAACTACAGCTACGTCACCGCACGCCTGCTGATGGACAACATCCGCGCCGAAGGCCTGGGCTTCCTCGGTGTCGCCACCAGCGCCACTCACCACGAAATGAGCGAGCTGTACGCCAAGGCTCTGCCGGCTTACATCGCCAAGGGTATCGAGTACGAATTGCTCAACCCGGTGCTGGCCACTTTCGATCTGGAAAAACTCGGCAAAGCGATCAACCACGAGCGCGATCAGCAGTTCACCTACCTGGGCCTGCAGACCCTCTACGACCGCTACTTCATCCACAAGGACGGCACCCGCTTCGAACTGCCGCAAGTATTCTTTATGCGCGTGGCCATGGGCCTGGCCATCGAAGAAAAGCAGCGTGAAGACCGCGCCATCGAGTTCTACAACCTGTTGTCGTCCTTCGACTACATGGCCTCGACCCCGACCCTGTTCAACGCCGGCACCCTGCGTCCGCAGCTGTCGTCGTGCTACCTGACCACCGTGCCGGATGACCTGTCGGGCATCTACAACGCCATCCACGACAACGCCATGCTGAGCAAATTCGCTGGCGGCCTGGGCAACGACTGGACCCCGGTACGCGCACTGGGTGCCTACATCAAGGGCACCAACGGCAAGTCGCAAGGCGTTGTGCCATTCCTCAAAGTGGTCAACGACACCGCAGTTGCAGTTAACCAGGGCGGCAAGCGCAAAGGCGCGGTCTGCGCCTACCTGGAAACCTGGCACATGGACATCGAAGAGTTCATCGAGCTGCGCAAGAACACCGGTGACGACCGTCGCCGCACCCACGACATGAACACCGCGAACTGGATTCCAGACCTGTTTATGAAGCGCGTGTTCGACGACGGCCAGTGGACCCTGTTCAGCCCGTCCGAAGTGCCAGACCTGCACGACCTGACCGGCAAGGCCTTCGAAGAGCGCTACGAATACTACGAAGCCCTGACCCAGTTCGGCGGCAAGATCAAGCTGTTCAAGACCATCCAGGCCAAAGACCTGTGGCGCAAGATGCTCAGCATGCTGTTCGAAACCGGCCACCCATGGCTGACCTTCAAAGACCCATGCAACCTGCGCAGCCCGCAGCAGCACGTAGGCGTCGTGCACAGCTCGAACCTGTGCACCGAGATCACCCTGAACACCAACGCCGACGAAATCGCCGTGTGCAACCTGGGTTCCGTGAACCTGCCGAACCACATCGTCGACGGCAAGCTGGACACCGCCAAGCTGCAGAAGACCATCAAGGTCGCCGTGCGCATGCTCGATAACGTCATCGACATCAACTACTACTCGGTGCCCCAGGCGAAGAACTCCAACTTCCGTCACCGCCCGGTTGGCCTCGGCATCATGGGCTTCCAGGACGCTTTGTACCTGCAGCACATCCCATACGGCTCCGACGCCGCTGTGGAATTTGCCGACAAGTCGATGGAAGCGGTCAGCTACTACGCCATCCAGGCCTCCTGTGACCTGGCCGACGAGCGCGGCAGCTACGAAACCTTCCAGGGTTCGCTGTGGAGCAAGGGCATTCTGCCGCTCGATTCGCAGCAGATCCTCATCGAGCAGCGCGGCCAGAAGTACATCGACGTCGACCTGACCGAGTCCCTGGACTGGGCCCCGGTACGTGCCCGTGTGCAGAAAGGCATCCGTAACTCGAACATCATGGCCATCGCACCGACCGCCACCATCGCCAACATCACCGGCGTATCGCAGTCGATCGAACCGACCTACCAGAACCTCTATGTGAAATCGAACCTCTCGGGCGAATTCACCGTGATCAACCCGTACCTGGTTCGCGACCTCAAAGCCCGCGGCCTGTGGGACTCGGTCATGATCAACGACCTCAAGTACTACGACGGTTCCGTGCAGCAGATCGAGCGCATCCCGCAGGAACTCAAAGACCTCTACGCCACCGCGTTCGAAGTGGACACCAAGTGGATCGTTGACGCCGCCAGCCGTCGCCAGAAGTGGATCGACCAGGCGCAGTCGCTGAACCTGTACATCGCCGGCGCCTCGGGTAAGAAGCTCGACGTGACCTACCGCATGGCTTGGTACCGTGGCCTGAAAACCACCTACTACCTCCGTGCCCTGGCCGCGACCAGCACCGAGAAGTCCACCATCAACACCGGCAAGCTGAACGCCGTGTCCAGTGGTGGCAACGATGGCCTGAGCGCAGCACCGGCCAAGGCCCCGGAAGTGGAAATGAGCGCAGGCCCAGCTCCAGTACCAAAGGCTTGCGCGATCGACGAACCAGACTGCGAAGCGTGCCAATAAGCGCGCGGATCTGAGCGGCGCGCGCGTTGTTGCCTGGTAGGTCGGCCCCCATCACATACAGTCGTATGCTCAGGGGTTCCAACCCACCAGGCGCCTAGCGCTCACTCGCTCAGCTACACGCTTGAATGTCGAACGAAAAGCTAGAGCAACACACGATCAGTCCCCTCGCCCCTTCGGGGGCGGCCGGCTAGGAGAGGGTTAGGGTGAGGGGAAAAGGCAACACCGCCCTCCCCACTTATTACCAACCCCCGCCCTACCCGGCGTGGGCTTCGGGGCAACGGCCAGCTACTAGAGCCGCCCCGACCAGCGGTACCCGTTTTGCCCTTGCGCGCTGTACGCAACGGAACACAATTAGACTGTATATCCACACAGGCCGGTTATTTCACCGGCCCGCAAGCAGGAGCCAAGCCATGCTGAGCTGGGATGAATTTGACAAGGAAGACGGCGCCGACACCGCCGTAGCAAGCAAAGCCTCTGCCCAAATGGCAGACATGAACATCGACAAACTCGACCAGGTCGGCGGTGCCGCCGCGGTCGAAGCCCGCGCCATTGCCGCCGATGACAGCGCCGCCGTAGCCCGCGCCAAAGCCGCCCTCGACCAACTCGACATCGCCGAAGGCCTGGCCGAGCTGGAAGGTGCCTCCGCCCGCGTCGCGGTCGATGAAAAGCGCATGATCAACTGCCGCGCCGACCTCAACCAACTCGTCCCCTTCAAGTACGACTGGGCCTGGCAGAAGTATCTGGATGGTTGCGCCAACCACTGGATGCCTCAGGAAGTGAACATGAACGCGGACATCGCGTTGTGGAAAACTCCGGACGGCCTGACCGACGACGAGCGCCGCATCGTGATGCGCAACCTCGGCTTCTTCTCCACCGCCGACAGCCTGGTCGCCAACAACCTGGTGCTGGCCGTCTACCGCCTGATCACCAACCCCGAGTGCCGCCAGTACATCCTGCGCCAGGCCTTCGAAGAAGCCATCCACACCCACGCCTACCAGTACTGCATCGAATCGCTGGGCATGGACGAAGGCGCGATCTTCAACATGTACCACGAGATCCCGTCGGTCGCTAAAAAGGCAGCCTGGGGCCTCAAATACACCCGCTCGATCTCAGACCCGACCTTCACCACCGGCACGGTCGAGACCGACAAAGAACTGCTGCGCAACCTGATCGCCTACTACTGCGTACTGGAAGGCATCTTCTTCTATTGCGGCTTCACCCAGATCCTCTCCATGGGCCGCCGCAACAAGATGACCGGCGTCGCCGAGCAGTTCCAGTACATCCTGCGCGACGAATCCATGCACCTGAACTTCGGCATCGACGTGATCAACCAGATCAAGATCGAAAACCCACACCTGTGGGACGCCGCGATGAAGGACGAAGCAACCCAGATGATTCTGGAAGGCACTCAGCTGGAAATCGAATACGCACGCGACACCATGCCGCGCGGCGTACTGGGCATGAACGCCGCGATGATGGAGGACTACCTCAAATTTATCGCCAACCGTCGCCTGACCCAGATTGGTTTGAAGGAAGAGTACCCAGGTACGTCTAACCCGTTCCCATGGATGTCGGAAATCATGGACCTGAAGAAGGAGAAGAACTTCTTCGAGACGCGGGTTATTGAGTATCAGACTGGTGGGGCATTGAGCTGGGATTGATTCCCAGCTTACTCACTGAAGAGTTAAGAGCGCTTTACCTGAAATGGATGTTTGGGGTGGCGATTGAAAATTAAGAGCCCCGCCTTGTGCGGGGCTCTTCGTTTCCCATAAAGGCATACTAGAAGACTAAAAATGGAAGCAAAATACAGCGCATACAATCACGAAGAAAGCATTAAGAGAATCGACCAGACACTCAACAACTCCGACGCCAACTACGAAGACAGAAAATCAATCCCACCAAGGAACACATTGACTTTTAGCAATGGGTTCTACGTAGATTGCGCTGCGATTTTTGTTGATATGCGAGATTCCAAAAGCCTTTCAGAAAAACACAAACGCCCAACTTTGGCAAAAATATACAAGACCTATACATCAGAACTTGTTGCGATTCTAAAAGACCACTCCAACGTCAGCGAGATATACATCGAAGGTGATTGCGTATGGGGCGTGTACGACACTCCTTACAAGCAAGATATTGACAATCTATTCTCACTAGCCGCCAAAGCATCATCACTAATTGACACCTTAAATATAAAGTACAAGAAGAAAGGGTATTCGGAAATCACTGTAGGCATAGGCCTATCTTACGGTTCATCCTTGTACATCAAGGCAGGCTATAGTGGCAGTGGAGTCAACGAGGTAATTTGGCTAGGGAAACTTGTTGGAGAAGCAGCAAAATTATGCTCCTACGGAAACAAGACATATGCAGACAAAGAAGTTATGGTTTCAGATATTTTCTACGACAACCTTAACGAGTCTAACAAAAACCTTCTCTCAAAAAACTACAACAGGGACTGCTATCACGGGAACGTTGTAAACATACAAATGGATGAGTGGGTTTCCAAAAATGCAAAGTAACTCAGAATTCATCACCAAAGCGATACTAGACACCCAAACAACAATAAGGGCGATAGACGTAAAAATCGGCGCGATCTTAACAGGACTGCTAATCCCATTTACTTTTCTGGGCCGAATATGGTCGCATTTTAATTACATCTGCACCATAGAGCCAAAAATCATAGGATTAATATTATTTTTTCTTTTTTTCATACTTTGGGCACTATCTATACTATGTTTTGCGCGAGGCCTCTCCGCAATAGACAACCCAGCCAGACATATAGTTAACTCCAACAAACACAAAGGCATGTTCTATGGCGGCGGAATGTTTGAATTCAGCATACCTGACTCAATTTTCAACCGGAAAGAAATAAAAGCCACGAAAGACGTGAAGTCATTCCTAGCTGAAGTCCCACATACACCAGACGAAATAAATGAAGAACTTGCATTTGAGCAAATGAAACTAATATACATAAGAGACATAAAATTATACCGGCTAAAAACCGGGGTTAATTTGGCACTTCTCTGGCTTGTTGTCGGAACAACAAGCTTTCTCATATCAAAACTTTCATAGGCCTATAGTACCCGATAATCGGGGACAAGCCACACTTCTTAGTAATATCAATTACCGATTTCGGCTTTACGCCGAGTTACTTTCTCTTTACTCGCTGCGCTCGCCCTTCGGGCCAGCCTGCGGCTGTTACTGCGCTTCGCTCCGTATGCGCGCGCAAAGAGAAAGTAACCAAAGAGAAAGCGCGCCCGACATCCGGGTTTCGCTACGCTCAACGTCCCTCGCTCTGGCACTGTTCCGAGGGTCGTCACGGTGGGCCATCCCCGGCCCATCGTTCCTCGTTTAGCATCCATGCCAAACGCCCCTCTCCACAGCACCTCCACTCGGCCTCCTGACGGGATCCGGGAACCGCGTTGCCTGTTAGTTTGCTGCAAGACATGGCGCAGGGCTTGAGTGCATGTAGATAAATCTTCAAACTGCGAAAATATAAAGGAGAGCTGACATGGAAAAAATTGATAAAAATACCAGCAATGAAACAATCTTCGTAAAGATATTTTGGATTGCTTTCGCTCCACTGCTCGGGTTACTTGGCTACTCTGCAATCTACTTAACCGGTGTGGTTTATCATCAAATCTGGGTTAACCACTTTAGTGTCGGCACGGGCCTCTTCGAGAAATCCACTACAGATTATTTTATTTATGCATACGCAGCCCTAATCCAAGTATGCAGCAACTGGCTTAACGTTCTGACTGATCCGTGGATTGTCCTTTCAACTCTAGGGACTGTTGCTTTCCTAGTAGTCGAAATTATGTTACTGGCCTGGCTATCACGCCCCAACAAAAAAAAGACCACCAACGGCGCTGTTAGCAAGAACAAAAAATTAGATCTATTAATGACCATCACTGCTTTATCAACCAGCATTACTTTAATTCTACTAGCGCTACCTGTAGCAGCTAACTTATTCCTCATCACACCGGCATATACCGGCTACAAATCAGCACAACTAGCAATAGAAAAAAGCACATCAGTATTTTCATTAGGCTGTGAAAAAGTCGAAAAGCGTCAGGACTATTGCGTACGCCTGATGGATGGCGACATCGAAATAGCCAAAGGCTTCGTAATTGACTCGTCTAACGAGCGCATCGCTCTTTACCTCGACGGCAAAGCAACTATCTTGCCGCTCAACGATTATCGAATCGAAACTCTTATTCCGCCATCCAAGACAACAAACACTCAGGCCGTACGATAACCCATCCGACACAGCGCTGGTTTGGCTGTTCGTTACTCGCCAACAATCACACAGACGACGCCAAACGCCCCATCAGGAGGCCGAGTGGAATTGTTGCGCAAGGGGTTGAGCGGCATGGATGCCGCGAGAGCCGCGATGGGCCAGAACAATTTGATCGTTCCCACGCTCTGCGTGGGAATGCAACCCTCGACGCTCTGCGTCGATCACTACCAGGCTCTACACCTCAACTAGTCTCTAACACGGAACAAAAGCGGGACGCGGAGCGTCCTCAAATGCGTACCCGCGCGGAGCGTGGGTACGATCAATGCCTGGGTGGTACTTGATCGTCCCACGCGGGAGCTATCGGTGCGGTAAATAGCTGTTTTAAAAATCAGCAAGGGCTGAAGGCGGCCGGAAATATAGGGCTACTTCAGAGCATCCTTAGCGGAGTTCAAGCGCACGCCCAAACCACTGCCGCTAACGCGCACCGCAACCCCGCTTACAACCTTTGATTCACCACGTAGGCCGCTGACCTGCACAGAAAGCAACTCACCTTCGGTGAAGGTTTTATCGGCATCTTTTAACACCACGAACACACCCGTGTCGGAGATGTCTCTAGTCACGCCCGTCAACATGCCGCGCTGGCCTTCGATGGTGACTGTCATTTCAACGTTAGAGCGCAATGCTTTGCGGTCGGCTTTGGTTTGAGTGGCCTCTTTACGCCGTGCGTCTAACTGGATTCGTTCATCAAGCAGTTGGTTTTGCAGCTGCTCTTCTACCCAGGCGGATCGCGCGCTGTTATTGCTGGCTTTGGCTAAGCGTACTGCTTTATCGTTTTGCGCTATTGCTGTAAGCAACTTTGAACTGGTGTTAGGTGAGGAGGCTTTAGCTCCTGGGCTGTTCAGTAGAATGTCATTTTGCAGCGTCTCGATACGCTCACTAATTATCGATAGTTGTTGCGCTGCTGCCGACATACTTGCAGCCGAAAAAGGAGTCCCAAGTTTAAAGCGAAGCTTGTCAACGACGGTCAGTTTGGCTTTGGCTTCTTGCTCCAGCAGTTGCTGGCTCGCAAGCTCACAACGCAGTTGTTCACAGTGCTCCGCAGCGTCTTTGAGTGCTAAGAGGAAAACCTCGTTAACGCGCTCGAGCTCCTGCTCAAGCCAGCGCTGATTCAGTTCGACTCTGATCTGTTCAATCCGCACAGCTTTTGCTGTGTAGGCTGTGGAGCGGCCGGTCGTCATAGATTCAACACCATACATTCAGTCCATGTTTTTCGAGTATATCTTTTTGATCGTCCCCACGCTCTGCGTGGGAATACAATCCGCGACGCTCTGCGTCGATCACTACCAGGCTCTACACCTCAGCTAATCTCAATCACGTAACAGAAAGCAGGACGCGGAGCGTCCTCAAATGCGGCCCACGCGGAGCCTGGGTACGATCAGATACCTACCAATCGATTCAAGGAGGAATCCATGGGCCGTAGCCGCTACCTCATCACCGAACCCGAGAAACCACACTTTCTCACCTGCACGGTGCTGGAATGGCTACCGCTGTTTACTCGACCGGCGCTGGTCGACATCCTGCTCGATTGCTGGCGCTATCAACAGGCAAACCAGGGCTTACGCCTCTATGGCTATGTCGTTCTGGAAAACCACCTGCACTTCGTTGCCCAAGCACCTGACCTGAGCAAATGTGTCAGCGGGTTCAAATCCTTCACGGCACGGCAAATCATCGATCACCTGCAAACGCGAGGGGCGGAGCGTTTGCTGGCGCGGCTGCGCTGCGCCAAGCGTGCACACAAGCATGATCGCGTGTATCAACTCTGGCAGGAGGGGTCACACGCAGAGCTGGTGTAGAGCAATGAGGTGATGAGAGAGAAACTCGACTACATCCATCACAATCCACTCAAGCGTGGCTATGTAGACCGAGCGGAGCATTGGCGTTACTCCAGTGCCAGGAATTATGCAGGCCAGGCGGGGTTGATCGAGGTAGACCGCTGGGACTCGTGACGCAGAGCGTCACCGGCTGTATTCCCACACAGAGCCTAGGAATGATCGTCTTAGCGTCACTGACTTGCCGCCTACTCTCACTACTGTTTTGCGTGACAGATCACCCGGCATGTCAGGCAGATGCAATACCCTGCTAGGGCCCACACAGAAGCAGACGACGATGAACGACAGCAGCAATCTGATCCTATTCCTCGCCACCCAGTTTTTGCTGCCGTTGGGCATCGCCTATGCCTATTGCCGAAGCAAGGGCATTGCCACCCAGTCGTGGCGAGCGGGCGGCATATTTCTCATTGCCCTGTCGGTTGCGATGCTGTTTTTTACCGGGCTGCTCGGCTTACCAGTCCATGTGAAAAACGTCGGCTTTATGACAAACAGGCCCATGGGGTTGACCTGCGGAGCCATCGGTATCGTCGCCGGTATCGTGATGGGCTATGTAGCGCGACGTTTCGAGAGCGAGCGTAGCGAGTAGCCCAGATGCAACAGGGGCGCGCGACACCGTCATATAGCCGATGCAAAAGCTGCGGCCAAACGTCAGTCGAGAAAGCACCCATGCGAAGCAGGGGGCAGAGCACATTTTCCAAGCTTGGCTAGCGCAGCCAGCACCCTACTCTGCTCAAATGCCGGATAGCCCATCAGCGCTCAATTACACAACGTCGAGGGATAACACGCGTATGGACACCCGTTTTCTAACCCTTATGGAATTCCAAAGCGTCTATTTCTACCGCTTCATTACGCTCGCCATTTTCGTGGTAATCGGCGTTCTGTTGTTGTTCGCATTGCCCGATATGAAACGCGCCGAAATGTGGGTGGTTGTACCGGTGCTGTTTATCCTGTGGGGCCGCTTTGCCGTTGAATATTTCAGGGTCAAAAAATGTGGCCCTGCGTTTATCCATAACGATGAACTGGTGATTACCCGCGACGAGGGTCACCTACAGATACCCTTGACCCGCATTCGCTCGGTCACTTCCAAACACAGCCTGTTTATGGTGCGCCGTTATCGCTCGTGGACGGATCACCTGGCGTTTCTGCAGGTCACGCTGAATAGCGGCGAGCGCGTTTACACCCTGGCTGAGAGCAAAGTGTTTGAATACCCAGCGGGCAAGAAAACCCTGAGCGCGATTCAGGCTGCCGTGCTTGCGGCCAAGACCAAGAGCCTCACATCACAGCCAAACCCTGATGCGGAACGTTCGGCTTAGGTGCGCGAAATGCGGGAGTAGCGCACCAAGCGCACGGCACCGCCCAGTAAGGCAGCCTGACTTCACATCGCACAGGCAACAGGAACCGGGTCAACCCAGCTATATCGGCCAACCTACAGCGTACACAGCCCACCCGGCACGGCCATGACCCAATCACGAACCGCCTGAACGGTCGGGTCGTGCTTGCGGTTTTCCGGGTAGACCAGAAAGAACGGTTTGCCTTCCAGCTCCGGACCGAAGGGCTGTACCAGCCGCCCTTCGCGCAGCTCATCCTCGATCAGTTGCCGGCTCATCAGCGCCACACCCTGCGCGCCAATGGCGGCCGAGATGGCATGGGTCTCGTCGGAGAACACCAGCCCGGCGCCGACATCCAGCCCCGGCACCTGGGCCTGCTTCTGCCATATAGCCCAATCCAGCGGTGAGGAAACTGCGGCCTGATTGCGAAAGTGAATCAGTGAATGCTTGGGCAGCTCGGCCGCATCATGCAAACCGAGGTGTGGGCTGCAGGCCGGGATAAAACTGTTGTCGAACAGCTTCTCAGCCACCAGCCCCGGCCAGCGGCCGTCGCCATAACGGATGGCGATATCTGCGGTGACGCCATCCAGCGCGACCGGCTCATGGGAGGCGTGGATGCGCAGGTCGATGGTCGGATGGGCATCGCGCAGCATGCACACCCAGGGCAGCAGCCAACGCACCGCCACGGCAGGCGTGGTGCTGAGCGTAATGGCCTGGCGACAGGGCAACGCACTGAGGCGTGTAGCCGCGGCGCTGATGCTGTCGAAGGCGCTTTCCAGCACCTGCTGCAGCTCACGCCCCTGGGCGGTCAATTCCAGTTGGCGCGGCTTGCGCAGAAACAGCGCAACGCCGAGCGACTCTTCCAGGGCACGAATCTGATGACTGACCGCCGTCGCGGTCACCGAAAGCTCTTCTGCGGCCTGCTTGGCGCTCTCGTGGCGAGCGGCCGCCTCAAAGGCCCGCAGGGCAGAAAGCGAAGGTAACCAGCGCTGCGCCATACATGAACTCTCCTCATCCATACATGAAAATAATCGTCGTTTGTCGCCCGTGCGGACTGAACTTAGCCTGAACTTGCAGTGAATAACAGATGAATTCAACTTCGAAAAGGAGACTCGACATGCCACATATCCTGCACCTGGACGCCAGCGCCCGCCCCGGGCTCGCCGGCAAGGATCTGCACGGTTCACACAGTCGCAACCTGACTCAGCGTTTTGTCAGCCAATGGCTAGCTCGCCGTGGCCAAGACAGCCTCACCTATCGCGATATAGGCCAGAACCCGCCGTCGATCATCGACCACGACTGGATCGCCGCCGCCTTTACTGCAGAGGAACAGCGCGAGCCGTGGATGCAGGACGCGCTGGCGGAGAGCGACCAACTGGTCGATGAATTGATTGCCGCAGACGTGCTGGTGATCGGCGCGCCGCTCTACAACTTCAGCATGCCGGCTGCGCTCAAGGCCTGGATCGACCAGATCGTGCGTGCCGGCAGAACTGTAGAGGTCGACGAAAGCAATCCACTCGATCCTTACGTGCCGATGCTCGCCGACCGCCCTCGCCATGCCGTCATCCTCTCGGCCCGAGGTGGAGTCGGCTTTGGCGCCGGCGGCGTGATGGCGCATATGAACCATCTGGAGCCCAGCCTGATCACCGCCCTCGGCTTTATCGGCATTACCCAGGTGCACCAGATTGCCATCGAGGGCCAGGAAGTCGGCGGTGATCTGCTGGCCGAGTCCGTGGCTCAAGCCATGAACCAGGTCGATGCCTTGGTAACGCAGCTGCAGCAGGCGCTGCAGGTAACCCGCACGCCAGAGCCGGCCTGAAAACCGCCGGCCTGCGCCACGGTGACTGCTGTGTAGGGTGGACAACGCGCCGCTTGTCCACCTAGATGGTCAAAAACGCTAGGGGAGTTAAAGCCTGCCAAGCCAGTATTGCGGACGTCGGCGGTGATGGGCAACAGCCAGAACCTGAAAGCCGTCAGGCCTTTCCCGGTAAAGGATAGATAACGGAAAACGGTGGAGAGGGACTCTGCGAATATCTGGCTCAAGCTCAACTCGCCAGGCTTTTGGTGACTCGCCAATCAATGTGGCCAGGGCCTCGAATTCCGTAATGAGGGCACCACCCAATCCGCGAACCTTCGATTCGTAATAACCGACAGATTCCAGAAACTCGGCTTCCGCTGCCGGGTGAAAAGAATAATTCATCGAATCAGGGCTCTAGCCTTCTTCATCACCTCATCACCGGGCACAGCCTGAACCGAGCCACTATCAAGCTCTTCTGCTCGCCGCCGTGCCTCAAGCAACCAGTCTGACCGAAGCTCTTCTTCTGAGGGAGCTTCCAGACTCAGGACCAAACGCTGGATCAGCTGTGCCCGCTCCTTCTTGGGAAGGTGCAGGGCTTCATCCTCAATTTTTTGCAGATCCATGACAAAACCTCTCGCTTATCTACCGGCAAATCTTGGCACGGATGGCTAGCGGGTGCCATGGCCGGATATCTGGGCTTTACAAGGGCTAACCCAGCTGGATAAAGGGGAACCATTGCCCGAAAACAACACATAAGCGGCGTATGTACTCAAACCAGCCTCGCCTATTCCCTCTTGTCCTCATTGCCATCGGGCTTAGGGTCCAAAAGCATAGGCATAACACGCAGTATCAGCAGCGCCATTAGCGTGCTGAGCACAGCAGTCGCCTCATGGCCCAGCCCCACAGCCACACCTATGGCCGCAGTGGCCCATAGCCCGGCGGCAGTGGTCAGGCCCCTCACATCGGCAATGTGCTCGCCTTTGAGAATGGTGCCCGCGCATAGAAAGCCGATACCCGCAACGACGCCTTGAATCACCCGGCTCATGGCATCGTGATCCGCGCCGTCCATTTCCAGCAACATGACAAAGACACTGGCCCCCAGACACACCAGCATATGCGTACGCACACCCGCAGCCTTGCCCTTTGCCTCGCGCTCATAACCAAGCAACCCGCCCAAAAATATGGCCAGGGAAAGGCGCAGGGTGGCGCGAGTGAGGTTTTCTACTTGGCCAAGGTCGGAAAATTCGGCCAGCAGGGTTGTCAGAATACGGTCGGTCAGGTCCATCAGTTGCTCCTGTTAGGGCGATTAATCTCTGAGTACGCAGCGACGACATATATGCAGGCGTGCGGAGCGTCTAGCCCAGGGTTGCCCGCGAAACGCAGCAACGATCAGCCAATCTTTACGCAGGCAAATAGCGCATTCCCGGAAGTACCATCCCACGGGATAAGCTTCTGGTAGTCATGCTCAAACACATGGACATCAAAATACGGCTGTAACAGCGCCTGCAACTCAACAAAGCCCACCGCCACCATCGGGTGCTCGTCGTGCCACACCTGGGTCTCACCGGCCGTGGTCTTTTCAATCTGCAGCCGCAATACCTGCTGCTCACCCGCACCGGCGTAATGCCAGCCGGAACTGAAGGTGAACTGGCCGTCAGCATGGTGCGCGCTGTGCGCGGCAAATAGGCTGTTATCGATTTTGCCCTTGTCGACCACGTTAAAGCAGAACAGCCCATCGACTGCGAGGGCTGCATGGGCGCTGGCGATGCAGGCTTTCAGCCGCTCAATACCGCCGCTGTAATGAATGGAATAGAGAAAGCAGGTGATCAGGTCCAGTGGCTCGCTCACCGTAAAAGCGCACATATCCTGCAAAGCGAAGTGCGCCTGCGGGCAGCGCAGCGCGGCCTTGTCCAGCATCGGCTGGTTAATGTCGAGGCCGCTACTGGTATAGCCGGCATCGAGAAAATGGCGCACATGCGGCCCGGTTCCACAGGCCAGATCGAGGTGACGGCTGCCGGCGTTGCCAAACAGCTGCTGCAGCCGGTGGATGCAGTGGCTTTGCGCCTGGTAGTCGATATCCGCGCACATCAGATCGTAATAATCAGACAGGTCGGTATAGAGGGCATTAACGGACATAGTGACCTGACGATGGGCGAGCGGCGCGGGCGGGCGGGCATCATAGCCCAAGCCTAGCCAACCCCGTTCAGATCCTGCTGACCGGAGCAGCAAGCCGATGCAAACCCGCCAAGCCGAGGGCGTTACAATGCAGCCCACACCGACCGCCCAATCGCGCACGCCCGGAGCCCGACTGACGATGTTCACCCTTGTACACCTGGACACCCCGCCACCCGAGTCACTGAAAAGCCAGATTCTGCAGATGGTGGTGGACTACCTCAGCGATATCAGCCCGGTGTCGCTGACGCCCAGTAACCCGCTTTATCAGCTGTATCAGTACGTGATTGGCTACGAGATGCACCTGTACCTGCAGGCCATGGACAGTGATCGGGATACCAGCGCTCACCTTATTCTGGCCCTGGATGATCTCGACCCGTCCCAGGTGCTCGGTTTTGCCCTGTACCTGCCCGCCAAGGATGACCCCGAAGCCTGCACCCTGGCCTATATGGCCGTACACACCAAGCAGCGTCGGCACGGGATAGCTCGCGCCATGCTGCAACAGATGATCAGCCGCCACCCGCACGCCGAACTGGCCTGCGTTGCCAGCAAAGTGAGGACCTTCGAGGCCATGGGCTTTCAGGTGCTGGCCGCGCAGGGGCCGCAGGTGCTGATGAATACCCGTAGTCATCGCTCGGATGGTCTGGTGGCGGTGCAGGACCTGGCGCCAATCTTCCACTCCAAGGACGTGCAGCAAATCCACGCCTACCTGGTAAAGCAGCACGGCAAGCGAGCCATGAGCGATGCGGAAAAACAGCGCGACCGCCTGCTCGATCAGATGGCCCAGCAAGCGCAGGCGCTGGTACGCGAACGGCTGATAGTGCATTGAGCGCAGCATGACAGCCACAACAGAGAAACCGCGCGGAGCGCGCCACACACAAGCGAAACGCCAATGACCATTCTGACTATTTCCGCCGCCTGCCTGCTCGACGATGCCGGTCGCCTGCTGCTGGTGCGTAAACGCGACACCCAGGCCTTTATGCTGCCCGGCGGCAAAGCCGAGCCCGGTGAAGACGCTCTAACCGCCCTGACCCGAGAACTGCAGGAAGAACTCAACCTCAGCCTACCGGCCAACGCACTGCAACCGCTCGGCCAGTTCCGCGCAGCTGCGGCCAACGAGGCCGATACCTGGATCGACGCCAGCGTGTTTCAGGCCCGCTTGCCGCACAGCGTCAGCGCCGCCGCCGAACTGGAAGAACTGCGCTGGCTCGCACAAGGCGATGCATTGCCGCAGACACTGGCACCGTTGCTGCGTGAGCATGTGCTGCCGTTGCTATGGCCAGCGACTCAGTAAACTCAAGACGGGTTTAACCAGGCAGTTCTCAACAACCGGCCAGACTCGCAGTCACTGTATCGCTTATTCCAATACCGGGCGGGCGTTGACCGCTTGCACCGGGCGATTGTTGTGGTGATGCACGACCGCCAAGAACTTCTCAATTTGCTCTTTAGAGGCCGTAATCGGCTGCTTCATAACCAGCCAACGCACGCCCTCAGAGCAAGGGGGTGTGGTCAATGAACCATTGAAGCGGTAGTAATCGCGATTTTCAGGCAGGATTTCCATCGGGGAGATATCCGCGCTCAGCGCCAGTTTTTCGCCTTTTTCCGGCATCTGCGCCCAGGCTTTTTCCAGCGCCTTGCTGGCTTCGCCCTCGGTCACCATGACCGCTACAACGGCCAGGTTGCCATGCTTGTCGGCGTGGACCAGGTGCCCTTCCATGGGGAAGGACTTGCCTTTGATCAGGTTTTCACTGGGCACGTGAAAGTGGAACTGTTTTAGCTCGAACTGAATACCGTCCACGACGATGGAGCTCCCCGCCTGGACGTTTACTTGAACGGTGTGGCCGTTGTTAAGAATTTCTGCACTGCCGGCGTTATAGGCAAAGGCGATGGGCTCCAACTTGGCATCGATAAACCCGCTCAGGTTGATCGGTGACTGATTGCTCCCGGCACACGCGCCGTACTCTGGGCTGAGCTTGACCCAGTTCTCCGGCCCCTTGGCACCGCTGTAGTCCCAGGCAGGACCGTCACTGCAAAACGCCATGCCGGATGACAACAACAGACCCACTGCAATCACTGCTCTTTTCATGCGCTTCCTCTTGAATACCTTGCTCACGGAAGCCACACGATAGACACCCCGGCGTTAAGGCGGCGTTAAGAGGTTTGAGTGGCGAGCAGCGCTGGAAATGACAGGACGAAACACGTCCCCCCGCCTTGCGCAGTCTCCAGGCGCACGTCCCAGCCGATATGATCAACCACACGTTTGACAATCGACAGCCCCAGGCCCGTGCCCTCATGCGCGGGCCAATTAGCGTCGTGGACGAAGCGCTCGAACAAACGCTCGCGCACCCGCGGGGGCATGCCGATACCGCTGTCCTCGACCACCAGTTGGCCAGCAGCAAGTCGCACGGTAATGCTGCCCTGCTCGGTATGTTGGCAGGCGTTGCGCAGCAGGTTACCGATGATGATTCCCGCCAGCTCGGGGCGCACATGGGCGGCCACCTGTTCGTGCCACTCCAGCCGGCATTCGACCGTCTTACCTTGCAAAAGCGGCCGGTAGCGCTCCATTTCAGCCTCGACAATGCCGTTTAGCACGGTACGTGGGGCATCCAGCGTCTCTGGTGCGCGCGCAAGCAGAAGCAGCGCACTGACCCGCTGCGCGGTTTCCTCGGCCACCCGGCGGATGCGCTGCGCCGTGGCGTACTGCAGCGGCTGGTCCGCCAGCTGTGCGCTCAGAACTTCCGCCGCGCCCAGCATGACGGTCAAGGGCGTGCGCAGCTCATGGCTGACGTCGCCGGTGAACATCTGCTCGCGCTGCAGGAAATGCTGCAACTCGTCGGTCCGCTTGGCGAAAGCACGGGCCAGAACGCCAATTTCATCTTGCGCGTTAAGCGACGGCAGTTCCGTAGCCCCGGCATTGCGCTGCACCGCATCAGCCAGTGCCGCCACGGGCGCGATCAGCCGCCGCACACTGAGCATGCCCAGCACAATGGCAAGCAGCACACTGACGGCAAAGCCGCTGGCCAGCGACAGAAGGATGATCAGCTCCGTATGTTCGAGCTCATCAACCTCCTGCACCACCGCATAGCGGCTGTCGCCCTGCTCACGCAGCACTGCATGGACATGCTGGTTGTCGAGCGTCAATTCGTGGAGGCCCGCAGGCAACTGCCGCAACTCCAGCGGAATACTGGCGTCGATGAGGAAGCGTACGTCCGCCGGCGCATCCGGCAGTTGCCCCTGCTGCTGGGCGCTGATCAGTCCGTCGGCCATCTTGGCCAGGCGTACGTCGATGACCTGATCCTCGATAATCGCCACGGAAATATAGGAAACCAGGCTAAAGACACTGGCCACCGTCACCGCCAGGAGCATGTAGGCGAGAGTGATCTGCTGCTTAAGCGAGAGCCTAGCTTTCATCAGGAGTCGCCAGTCGATAACCAGTGCCCGGCAGCGTCAGCAGCAGAGGCTGAGGGAAAGGTTTATCGAGCGTGCGGCGCAGGGTATGGATATGGGTGCGCAAGGCATCGCTTTCCGGCGGGTTGTCGCCCCACACTTGGCGCTCTATCTCTTCACGCGTCATTAGCCTTGGCGCGGCGCGCATCAGTGCGCTGAGAATTTTGTAACCCGTGGGTGTCAGGTCCAGCGGCTGCCCTGCGCGGGTGGCACGGCCGATACCTGCATCCAGGCACAGCTCGCCAAAGGTCAGCACCGCTTGCACATGCTCATTGCGTGAGCGACGTACCAGCGCCTTCAAGCGGGCATCCAGTTCAGGCAGGGAATAGGGTTTAACCAGGTAATCGTCGGCCCCGGCTTCGAAACCAGCCAGTTTGTCGTGCACTGTGTCCCGCGCGGTCAGCATCAGGATTGGTGTGGTCAGCTGATACTCCCGGCGCAACGTGCGGCACACCTCCATGCCATCCAACCCGGGCAACGACAGATCAAGGACAATCGCATCATGGCAACTGCCCGTAGCGCACGCGACACCGGCATTGCCATTGCGCGCCACATCCAACGTATAACCAAGAGGCTCCAGAAAGCCGTAGAGGTTGGCGATGATGTCCGGGTTGTCCTCGACAATCAGTACATGCATAAGAGCCCCACTTTTCGGTCGTTGGCGGACTGTTGAAAAACTACCTGGGTGATCACCTTGCTGATTGGCACCCCTTTCAGCGGCGGCCAGCAACTCATCCGGCATGACCCAACTACAACCGCTATTACGAACTTCGGCCTTGCGGCGAGTCACGTTTAGCGAAAAATCATCACGCTAGCGAAGCCTGCGGGTCGCACAGTATATTCACCGCCATGACGTCAAACCCACACCTGCCCCACGACAAGCTACTGGATCTGCTGCTGGACGTTGTCTGCGTAGTGGACAAGGACGGTCGCTTTCTCTCCGTCAGCGCGGCCAGTGAGCGGGTTTTCGGTTATCGGCCCGAAGAAATGATTGGCCGCAGCGCCTTTGAATTGATGCACCCGGACGATCGCGCCGCCAGCCGGGCACTCGTAAAAAGCATCAATTCAGGCCAACCCTCGTCAGACCATGAAAACCGCTATATCCATAAAGACGGCCATATCGTGCACATCATGTGGTCTGCCCAGTGGCTTGAGGCCGAGCAGGTGCGGGTTGGCGTGGCGCGCGATATCACCCGGCGCAAGCGGGCTGAGGCGGTGCAGGCGGCGTTGTATGCGGTATCGGAAGCGGCCCACGCGGTTGGCGACCTGCACAGGCTTTACGAGCAGGTGCATGAGGTGGTCGCGCAATTACTGCCCGCCCAACATTTCTGCGTAGCGCTGCACGATGCTGCGAGTGACCAGCTCAGCGTTGCCTACCCGCTCGCGCCGGATGACTCACCAATAGCCACCCGTGATTTCTGCGCCGAGGTCATTCGCGCGGGGCGCGCCCTGCTGTTAACCCCTGAAACAGCCCCGCAGGGCACTGCGACGGCTACGCATGCTGACTGGCTGGGCGTGCCGCTAATTTCAGGCACCCAGCCCCTCGGTGCACTGGTGCTGCAGAACCACAGCGCCAGCGTGCGTTACAACGAACAGGACCAGGAGCTGCTGCAGTTTGTATCGAACCAGGTGGCGGCGGCGATAGAGCGCAAGCGCACGCACTCGCGCCTGGAGTTTCTCGCCCAATATGACCAGCTGACCGAGCTGTCCAACCGCACGCTGTTTCTCGACCGCTTACGCAGTGCATTGCAGCGGGCCAAACGCGACAGCCTGCGCCTGGCGGTGCTGTATCTCGACATGGATAACTTCAAACAGATCAACGACACCTACGGCCACAGCGCAGGCGACCTGTTGCTGCAAGAGGTCGCGCGGCGCCTACTCCAGTGCGTACGCGAATCCGATACGGTGGGCCGTTTGGGCGGCGACGAGTTCGCCGTGATCGTCGACAACATCGGTCGCCAGGAGGATGCCACGCTGGTGGCCGAGAAGATTATTGCTGCCCTCAGCGCGCCTTACCTGCTGGATGGGCACCACTTGATCAGCGCACCAAGTCTGGGCATCGCAGTGCACCCCGATCACGGCCAGAGCGAACTGCAGCTGGTGCAGCAGGCGGATGAAGCCATGTACGTGGCCAAACGCAGTGGTGGCAAGCGTTATGTAGTGGTGGAGAAACCGCTGAAATAAGCCTTGGCGGTTCTCGCGCCGGATAGCCGCCTTTCACGGCCATAAGCCGCGCCTAGAGATAGGCCTCGATATTGCCGAGCGCACGCGCCACATACGCCTCTTTCTCCCCAACCGGCGCCACATAGTGCAGCGCCTCGGCCGCCGCATCACGCCCGACCAGGCGCGCCAGGGTCCAGGCAGCGAGATAGATCGAGGCCAGGCAACCGCCGGCAGTGGCCAAGTTACCGCGAGCGAAGAAGGGTTGTTCCAGCACCTCAATGCCAGCTTCCTGCACCCAGGGCTTGGTGGTCAGATCAGTACAACCTGATATGCATGGCGTGGCCTACGCAGTGGGGTCTGGTCATTATCGAAACCGTGGGGACGACGTTAACGCAATATACAGCAGCTGCAATGAAGCAAAGGTCTCATGATCGGCCTCGTCCTGCCGATCACCTGCACAAGCATCTATGCTGAGGCAGCCATGCCGACACTTACAAAAAACGCTGCTTGGTAACGTCGTTTCCTCCTAATAAAGAATGAGCCTTATGCGCCTTGACTCTCTGACTCTTAAAACCCGCCTGATAATCGCAGTAGCCATTCCTTGCATTGCCCTAATTTTGGTGGCGGTTACCAGCTTGAGCAGCATGTCCACCATGCAGCAGCAAGCCAGCGCGCTGTACCTCAATACCTCGGCGCCGATGCGCGCCATGGCAGAGACGGCCTCGCGCATTCCGCGCATGCGCGTGGGTATCGACATGATGCTGCTGCAGGACACAGGCCTACGCGACGAGCGCGGAGTCAAAACGCGGGTGCAAGAAGCGCTCAATGAGGATATTCCCGGCATGCGCGAGGCCATGCGCCACGCGGTCGACGCCCAGGTAAACCCGGATCGAAAGGCGCAGGCAGAGCGCCTGCTGCAACAATTTGAAAGTATGGTCAGCAATGAGCTGACGCCGCTGCTACAGGCCCTCGACGCCGGCGACATGGGCCGCGCCCAGCAGATCTACCGCGATCAATACGCCAAAAGCTATGGGGTTATGCGCCTGGGTGCCAACGAGCTTCTCGACGGTCTGCTGCAACAGGCCGAGCAACAGAACCAGCTCAGCAATGAAAGCTATGTCAACGGCCGCAGTCGTCAGTTGATCATCATCACCCTTGGTCTGTTGGCATCCTTTATCACGGCCTGGTTGATCGTCAGCAACCTGCGTCGGCGCGTCTCCATCTTGCAGGACAAGCTGGGCAATGCCGCAGAGAACCTGTCTCTGAACACCCGTATCGAACTGCCCGGCGAAGACGAACTGAGCCAGATTGCCAACAGCTTCAACCGCTTTATCGCCAAGGTCCACAGCACCATGGAGCAGTTGGCAGGCAACTCACGTCAGTTGTCCGCGATGGCCCGTGAAGTGGCCGAGCGCGCGCGCCTGACGCAGAGCAACTGCACCTCGCAGAGCGACCGCACGGTGCAGGTCGCCACAGCCATCCATGAGCTTGGTTCGACCGTCAATGAAATTGCCGGCAATGCTGAAAATGCTGCCCATGTGGCCCACGAAGCCAGCCGGCACGCCAGCGACGGCCGCGACGTAGTGGCCCAAGCACACCAGCAGATCAACACACTCAGTGGCGAACTGGAGCAAGCCTCCAACGTGGTCGAGGCACTGGCAGGACAGATCACTGCGATCAGCTCGACACTCAACACCATTCGCAGCATCTCCGAGCAGACTAACCTGCTGGCTCTCAACGCCGCCATCGAAGCCGCCCGTGCTGGCGAGCAAGGTCGTGGGTTCGCCGTGGTGGCCGACGAGGTTCGCACCCTCGCCAGCCGTTCGGGCGCATCGACCGAAGAAATTCAGCAAGTGATCAACCGTCTGCAGGCCGAATCCCGCGCAGCGGTGGATGTCATGTCCCGCGGACGTCAGCAGAGCGAACGAGTAGTGGAGTTTGCCGGCAAGGCCTCGGCCGCCCTGGAGCAGATCAACGGCCATATCACGCAGATCAGCGATCAGAACATTCAGGTCGCCACGGCCACAGAAGAACAGTCCTGCGTGGTCGAGGAAATCAACCGCAACGTCGAAGAAATCAACAACCTAACCCAGGAAACCACCCAAATCGCCGACCAGCTCAGCCAATCCAGCACCAGCTTGCAGGACCTGTCGACACGACTGGACGAGCTGGTCGGGCACTTCAAGCTGTAAACAGCCGCAGTGTCTGCAGCGCCCGAAGTTCCAGCAGTTGATGAGCCTGGCTGCACGCACCACTGCAAGAACCAGAGTTCACCCGCCGATCCATAACGAATTATGGTCGGCATTACCTCCCTTACGGCGCGCCAAACAGCGCCGTCCAGTAAATCCCCGCATCGCTCTTCGGATCGTTTGCATAGGCGGCGCCCAGCTCGCTGAATTGCGGGTTCATCAGGTTGGCGCAGTGGCCGGGGCTGGCCAGCCAGCCAGCGAGCACTTTGCTGGCGTTATCCAGCCCGGCGGCGATATTTTCGCCAACGCGCTGGCCGCTGTAGCCGGCCAATTCTGCACGGTCGCCGGGGGTGCGGCCGTCAGGGTCCTGGTGATCGAAGAAGTTGCCGTTAGCCATGGCCCGACTGTGGGCTTCGGCGGTGCTACCCAGGGTGGCATTCCACACCAGCGGTGCGGCGGCGGCAAAGGCTTGGCCGCCGCACTGGCGTGCCGTACCGCGCGCGCTGTTGAGTTGTTCGAGCAGCCTCTGCCCTTCCGCCTGCCAATCGCCCAGGCGCGCCGCCAGCAATGGCCTGGCCAGGAGGATGCGCCACTCGCGGTCCTGTTGATTAACGCCGATATCGACAAACTGCGGGTCCAGCACAATCTTGCAGAAGCTCTCCTGCAGCACCTTCAGCGCCGCGGCCGCATCGCGCGGGCCGGACAGGCTGATGGCCTGCACGTTGACCATCGGGTAGCCCGCCGCGCTCATGGCCTGCTGCAAATCCCCCGAGCGGCCCACCGGCTGCACCAGGCGTGGATCGGCCGTCAGCGGCGGCAACTCGGCGGAGGCCTGATCGCCACAACGCTGTACTTCGCTGCGGTAGCTGTTGATCAGCCCGATCAGTTGCGCATCCTCGGCGGCCTGCGCACCAGTGGCGCACAACAGCGCCAATCCCAGGGCGGCGAACGCCCGAATAAATTCCTTGCTTGCCATAAATCCCCTCGACCTGAGCATGCGGTGTGCCCATCACTGTGGTCGGGTGATCTTGGCGCACCTCGCGCGCTGAAACCAGCCCAATGCGCAGGCAGCGCGACTGGCGAATTCGGTGGCCGAGCGCTTATACGTAAATGCTGACGCCGCCCCTGGCCTGCAGCCAATCTCGGTAGGTGGTCAGCGAGTCGGTCTGCTGGTCGCCGTTGTAGCCGACAAAGCTGTCGGTCTTGTCCAGGCCGGCATCGACCACCTTGTTGATCTGCGCCAGCAGCTTGGCGGCGTCTTCACGGTCCAGTTCGGCGACATCCGGCAAGACAATTTTCGAGATGTCGCTCTCTGGCTCGGCCACCGGGCGAAAGCGATCACTGGCAATCGCGTTGCTCGCACCGCTGCTCTCGGCGTGCATCGCGCGCAGCAGACCACCACGGCTGTTAGCCACCATGCCGCTGGCAAAGCGGCGGATTTCCGCAAGCGGGTCTAGCGCACTGGTGTTTGGTTTGTCCGTACTGCTGCCACTGCCTGCAGCCCCAGCGGTGCTGGGTTTGGCGGTGTTGGCGAAGTAGCTCGCCAGCGGTGAGTGGTTGGAGATACTGGTCATGGCGAATCCCTGCGTAGGTCAGCTGGCAGGCATTTCTGCAGAATATGGGCCAACCACCTATAGCCCAGTAAAACCAGGGCTATGCGCCGTTTCAGCCTTGAGCGAAGGGGAAGCGCTCTGCCGCTCCAGGCAGGCATTTGCCGCTATGGGCAAACCCTGAAACAACAACGCCCCCGCAGAAACCTGCGGGGGCGCGAGCAAGGGATTGATGGGCAGCCAGCCTGGCCCGCTGCCCGTGGTATTCAGTTAACGGCGCGCAGCTGCTCCTCGGCGAGGAAGTCCTCCTCCAGCAGTGCGTCTTGGCCGGGAATATCGTTCGCCTCGTCGGCGTGCAGTGGCGTGACGCGCTTGCTGCGCAGTTTGCCGAATTGATGCTCAAGGGCGTGGTGCAGTTTTTCGATGGAGCCGTCGATGGCCTGTTCCAGTGACTCGGCCTTGTGGGTGACGGAAATAGGTTGCAGGCCC
>DASRUM010000275.1:0-13552 GCA_035655415.1 Pseudomonas sp. | reverse complement strand
TACGGTCGATGCGCACACCCTGAACCTGATCAAGCACCTGCGTAAGTTCAAGTGGACCGAGCTGGCGGAAAAATTCCCCCTGGCCAGCAAACTGATCGACAAGCTGCCCAAGCCCGAGCTGATCTATATGGCCGGGCTGTACCACGACATCGGCAAAGGCCGTGGCGGCGACCATTCGGAACTCGGCGCAGTGGATGCTGAGGCCTTCTGTGTACGCCACCAGCTGCCAAACTGGGACTCCAAGCTGATCGTCTGGCTGGTGCAACATCACCTGGTGATGTCCACCACGGCGCAGCGCAAGGACCTCTCCGACCCGCAGGTGATCTTCGATTTCGCCCGCCTGGTTGGCGATCAGACCCGTCTGGATTACCTCTACGTGCTGACCGTGGCCGACATCAACGCCACCAACCCCAGCCTATGGAATTCCTGGCGCGCTAGCCTGCTGCGCCAGCTCTACACCGAGACCAAGCGTGCGCTGCGCCGTGGCCTGGAAAACCCGCTGGACCGCGAAGAGCAGATTCGCCTGACGCAGATCGCCGCGCTGGACATTCTGGTGCGCGGCGGCACTGACCCGGACGACGCCGAGCAGCTATGGTCGCAACTGGGTGACGACTACTTCCTGCGCCACACGGCCAGCGACGTGGCCTGGCACAGCGAGGCGATCCTGCAGCACGCCAACAACAGCAACCCGCTAGTGCTGATAAAGGAAACCACCCAGCGCGAGTTCGAGGGCGGCACACAGATATTTATCTATGCCCAGGATCAGCACGACTTCTTCGCCGTGACCGTGGCGGCCATGGCCCAGCTCAACCTGAACATCCATGACGCGCGGATTCTAACCTCCACCAGCCAGTTCACCCTCGACACCTACATCGTGCTCGAAGGCGAAGGCGGCTCGATTGGCGAGAACCCGGCGCGAATCAAGGAGATTCGCCAGGGCCTGATCGACGCGCTGAAGAACCCGGATGATTACCCGAACATCATTCAGCGCCGCGTACCGCGCCAGCTCAAGCACTTTGCCTTCGCACCGCAGGTGACCATTCACAACGATGCGCATCGGCCAGTGACCATTCTCGAAGTCACCGCTCCGGATCGACCGGGTTTGCTGGCGCGGATTGGGCGGATTTTCCTCGACTTCGACCTGTCGCTGCAGAACGCCAAGATCGCCACCCTGGGTGAGCGGGTCGAAGACGTGTTCTTCGTCACCGATGCGCATAACCAGCCACTGTCCGACCCCGAGCTGTGCACGCGCCTGCAGGAAACCATGGTCGCGCAGCTCTCCGACGCGCCAGGCCTGCAGATCGAACAGAGCCGAATCATTATTTAAACCACTTGCCCTTACCTTGAGCCGCCCGACATCTACGATGCGGGCGCTGGCACAACTCAGGAAGCAACAATGAACGACGCGTTAAACCAGCTGCAGCCCTACCCGTTCGAAAAGCTCCGCGCCCTGCTGGGCAGCGTGCAGGTAGCCGCCGGGAAAAGTCCGATTGCCCTGTCGATCGGCGAGCCGAAACACCGCTCGCCGGAGTTTGTCGCTGAGGCGCTGCGCGCCAACCTTGACCAGCTAGCGGTCTACCCGACTACCCTGGGCATTCCGGCACTGCGTGAAGCCATCGCCAACTGGTGCAATCGCCGCTTTGGTCTGCCGGCCGGTACGCTCGATCCAGCGCGCCATGTGCTGCCGGTCAACGGCACCCGTGAGGCGCTGTTTGCTTTTACCCAGGCGGTGGTCAAGCGCGATGTCGATGGACTAGTAGTCAGCCCCAACCCCTTCTATCAGATCTATGAAGGCGCCGCTTTTCTTGCCGGCGCGCAGCCGCACTATCTGCCATGCTTGGAAGAACACGGTTTCAACCCGGATTTCGACGCCGTCAGCGACGAGGTCTGGCAGCGTTGCCAGATCCTCTTTCTCTGCTCGCCCGGCAACCCGACCGGCGCGCTGCTTCCGCTGCCGACGCTGAAGAAGCTGATCGCCCTCGCCGACAAATTCGACTTCGTCATCGCTGCGGATGAGTGCTACAGCGAGCTGTACTTCGATGAAGGCAACCCGCCGGCCGGCCTGCTGACCGCCTGCGCCGAATTGGGCCACCATGATTTCAAACGCTGCGTGGTGTTCCACAGCCTGTCCAAGCGCTCCAACCTGCCAGGCCTGCGTTCCGGCTTCGTCGCCGGCGACGCCGACATTCTGAAATCTTTCCTGCTGTACCGTACCTACCACGGCTGCGCCATGCCGGTACAAACTCAGCTGGCCAGCGTAGCCGCCTGGAACGACGAAGCCCATGTCAAAGCCAACCGCGACCTGTACCGCGAGAAGTTCGACGCGGTGCTGGCGACTCTGGAAGGCGTGCTGGATGTGCAGCGCCCGGATGGCGGCTTCTACCTGTGGGCGAAAACCCCGATAGACGATGAAACATTTACCCGCGAGCTGTTTGCCCGCGAGCATGTCACCGTGGTGCCTGGCTCGTACCTGTCGCGCGCAGTAGACGACAACAACCCAGGCGCCGGCCGTGTGCGCATGGCCCTGGTCGCGCCGCTGGCCGAGTGCGTAGCGGCAGCCGAACGTATCCGCGACTTTGTGAAGGGCCTCTGATGAGCAAGACCCTGTTTGGCATAAAAGCCTGCGACACCATGAAAAAAGCCCGCACCTGGCTCGACGAGCACGGGGTAAGCTACGCCTTTCATGATTACAAAGCCTGCGGCATAGACCGTGGCAACCTGGAAAAGTGGTGCAATGAGCATGGTTGGGAAACCATCCTGAACCGTGCAGGCACCACCTTTCGCAAGCTGGACGAGGCGCAGAAAAGCGACCTCGATCAGCACAAGGCGATCGAACTGATGCTCGCCCAACCGTCGATGATCAAACGCCCGGTGCTGGATCTCGGCAACAAGACCCTGGTTGGCTTCAAAGCCGACCGTTATGCCGCCGAACTGGTTTGAACCAGCCGGCCCACACGAATTTGCGGTAAGGAAAATAGCATGAGCACAACCCTCTTCAGCCTGGCTTTCGGCGTTGGCACCCAGAACCGTCAGGGCACCTGGCTGGAAGTCTTCTACGCCCAGCCACTGCTCAACCCGAGCAGCGAACTGGTCGCCAAAGTGGTGGAAAAACTCGCTTACCAGGGCGGTAACCAGGCCATTGCGATCAACAACAGCCAGGCTGGCGATCTGGCCGAAGCACTGAAAAATGTCGACAGCCAGCAGTCCGCCCTGCTCACCCGCCTGGCCGAAAGCCAGAAGCCGCTGGTGGTCACCCTGCTCGCCGAAGACGCCGTGCTGACCAGCACGCCTGAGGCCTACCTCAAGCTGCACCTGCTGTCGCACCGCCTGGTCAAGCCGCACGGCCTGAACCTCACCGGTATCTTCCCGCTGCTGCCGAACGTCGCCTGGACCAGCCAGGGCGCAATCGACCTCGGCGAACTGGCTGAGCGTCAACTGGAAGCGCGCCTGAAGGGCGACCTGCTGGAAGTCTTCTCGGTGGACAAGTTCCCGAAAATGACCGACTACGTGGTACCGGCTGGCGTGCGTATCGCTGACAGCGCACGCATCCGCCTGGGCGCCTACGTGGGTGAAGGCACCACCGTGATGCACGAAGGCTTCGTCAACTTCAACGCTGGCACCGCCGGCCCAGGCATGATCGAAGGCCGCGTTTCTGCGGGCGTATTCGTCGGCAAGGGCTCGGACCTGGGCGGCGGCTGCTCGACCATGGGCACCCTGTCCGGTGGCGGTAATATCGTGATTTCGGTGGGCGAAGGCTGCCTGATCGGCGCCAACGCCGGTATCGGCATCCCATTGGGCGACCGCAACACCGTGGAGTCCGGCCTGTACATCACTGCCGGCACCAAGGTGGCACTGCTCGATGCTGACAACAAACTGGTCAAGGTACTCAAGGCCCGCGATCTGGCTGGCCAGCCGGACCTGCTGTTCCGCCGCAACTCGCAAACCGGCGCAGTGGAGTGCAAGACCCACAAATCGGCGATCGAGCTGAACGAAGCCCTGCACGCCCATAATTGATCTAGAAATGCCTGACCGTAGGGTGCGCCGCGCGCACCACAAACCCATGTGCGCCCCGGTGCGCACGGCGCACCCTACGGGATAGTTTTGTAGGATGGGTTGAGCATTGCGATACCCATCACGCTCATTATGGGTATCGCTGCGCTCAACCCATCCTACGGTCTCGATTGCCTGCCCATGCCTATCCATTCCCCCTGGCGCGCTGACTTCCCCGGCATTCTGGCCCTCGAAGCAGAAGGCCAAACCTATCTGGACAGCGCCGCCACCGCGCAAAAACCTCAGGCCATGCTCGATGCCCTGCTCGGCTATTACGCTGGCGGCGCAGCCAATGTGCATCGCGCCCAGCACCTGCCGGGCGAGCGCGCCACCCGCGCCTTCGAAGCAACACGTGAGAAGGCTGCACGCTGGCTAAATGCGCCCAGCGCGCAGCAGATCATCTTTACTCGCAGCGCCACCGAAGCCTTCAACCTGCTGGCCTACGGCCTGGAGCAGCGTCTACAACCTGGCGACGAAATCGTCATCAGCGCCCTGGAACACCACGCCAATCTACTGCCCTGGCAGCAACTGGCACTGCGTCGGCAGCTCAAACTGGTTGTGTTACCGCTGGATCAGCATGGATTGATCGATCTAGCCCAAGCGGCGCAGCTGATCGGGCCGCGCACCCGCCTGTTGGCGGTCAGCCAGCTGTCCAACGTGCTCGGTTGCTGGCAGCCGCTGGAGCCATTGTTGGCGCTGGCACAGGCGCAAGGTGCGCTGACCCTGGTCGATGGCACCCAGGGTGTGGTGCACGGTCGCCAGGACCTGCAGGCCCTGGGCTGCGACTTCTATATCTGCTCCAGCCACAAGCTCTATGGCCCGGATGGCGTCGGCCTGCTTTATGGCCGCACGCACGCATTGGAGCAGCTGGCGCATTGGCAGTTTGGCGGCGAAATGCTGCTGCACACCGACTACACCAGCGCCAGCTTTCGCCCCGCGCCGCTGGGCTTTGAGGCCGGTACGCCACCGATTGCCTCGGTGATCGCCCTTGGCGCCAGCCTGGATTACCTGAGCAATCTCGACGCCAGCACCGTTAGCGCCCACGAAACAGCCCTGCATAGCGAGCTACTTACAGGGCTGCGACAGCGCCAGGGCGTGCGCCTGCTCGGCACACCCACTGTCGCCCTGGCCAGCTTTGTGGTCGACGGCGTGCATAACGCCGACCTCGCCCACCTGCTGACCGAACAGGGTATTGCCGTACGCGCCGGCCATCACTGCGCCATGCCGCTATTGCAGGGCCTCGGCCTGAGCGGGGCGATTCGTGTGTCGCTGGGGCTGTATAACGATGGCAACGACCTGCAGCGTTTCTTCAGCGCCCTGGATCAGGCCCTGGAGCTGTTGCAGTGAGCCTGCCTGCCACTGCGCAGACAGCGCTGCAAGCCTTTAGCGCCTGCCCCGGTTGGGAACAGCGCGCGCGCCTGCTGATGCAATGGGGCGACCAGCTTGCCCCGCTCAGTGACGCAGAGCGCTGTGAAACCAACCGGGTGCAAGGCTGCGAGAGTCAGGTGTGGCTGCTGGCCGAGCGTGACGGCGCGCACTGGCAGTTTCGCGCCGGCAGTGATGCTCGACTATTGCGTGGTCTGCTGGCGCTGCTGCTGGCGCGGGTCAATGGCCTGGCCTTGGAGGAACTAGCAGAGCTGGATCTGCCGGACTGGTTTACCCAACTCGGCCTGGCCCGCCACCTGTCGCCCTCACGCAGCAATGGCCTGCAGGCCGTACTGATGCGGATGCAACACTTGCTCGATACAGTCGATCAGGGTGCAGCGCGCCACTGATCGGCATTGCCGGAATACAAGGCCTGCTGCAAACGCTCCAACTCACCGTTCTGCGCCAAGCGGCGCAAACCGGCATTGAATGTCTTACGCAGCTGATCGGTTCGGGTATCGCCTTTGCGAAACAGCAGGTGCAACGGCTCGGTATTCAGCATACGCGGATGATGGGTAATGGCCGCGCGCGCTTCGGGGGTAAACATCCGCCGCAGCATGGCATAGCCCACGGCGCGGTCTTGCGGATGAAAATCTACGCGGCCCAGTTCCAGCAGGCGAAACCCGGTGTCTTCCTTGCCGCTTTGCTGCACCTGCAACTGTCCGTTCTGCACCGCTGTATCAAATTGCGGACCGTAGGAGTAGCCGTGGCTGGTGGCGATGCGGAATCGCTTGAGGTCTTCGATATTTGACCAGTCCAACTGCTGGTCAGCACGCTGGAACAGCACCACCTCTCCTTTCACCACGGCATCACTGCAGGTACTAAAACGCTGCCGCGCCGGCGAGCAGACATATGGCATCACCGCATCGAGAGTGCCGTGCTCGAGCATCAGCAGGTTGCGGTCCCAGGGGTAGTAGACGAATTCGACCTGATAACCCGCCGCCTTGAAGATGTCGCGCACCAGGCGCGACAAGGCACCGCCATCTTCGCGTTGTTGGTCGACATAGGGCACCCAGTCGCCGGTGCCAACCCGTACAACCGGATGAGCATGGGCACTCAGGCAAGCAGAAAGCGCTGCAAGCAGCAGCACGTAACGCGGGGTACGACTTAACAGATGACGCAGCAGGGACAACACAACACACCTCGATAAAGCGGAAAACAGCATATCCCTGCTGAACAGCGACCTTAACCGGTCGTTTTTACAGATTGATCCACACGCACCGCTATACGCCAGACGAGCGCGGCCGCTCCGCAGGCCGCCGTGTACCGGCGACCAATTTATCGACGATGCGCGCAGCGGCCACCATGCCGAAGGTGGCGGTCACCATCATCACCGCGCCAAAACCGCCGGCACAGTCGAGCTTGACCCCTTCGCCGACAAAGCCCTTGTACTGACACACCGTGCCGTCGGGCTTGGGATAGCGCAGCTGCTCGCTGGAATACACGCAGGGCACGCTGTAATTGCGCCCCGGGGTACGCGAGAAGCCGTAGTCGCGGCGCAGGGTGGAACGCACCTTGGAGGCCAGCGGATCGTTCCAGGTTTTGTTCAGGTCGCCGACCTGAATCTGCGTCGGGTCGATCTGCCCGCCCGCGCCGCCGGTGGTAATCACCTGAATCTTGCGCCGTTTGCACCAGGAAATTAGCGCGGCCTTGGCGTTAACGCTGTCGATGCAATCGATCACCGCATCGAGTTGCTCGGTGATGTACTCGGCCATGGTCTCGCGGGTGACGAAATCCGTCACCGCATGCACCACGCAGCCCGGATTGATTGCGCGAATGCGCGCCGCCATCACCTCAACCTTGGGCTGACCAACCGTGCTGTCGAGCGCATGAATCTGACGGTTGCTGTTGCTGACGCAGACATCATCCAGATCAAACAGCGAGATTTCGCCCACGCCTGAACGCGCCAAAGCTTCCGCAGCCCAGGAGCCCACACCGCCAATACCAACCACCGCCACATGCGCAGCCGCCAGCCGTTCGGCTCCCTGGCGGCCATACAGACGGGCGATTCCGGCAAAGCGTTGTTCATCCACAGGCATACTTCTCTCTCGCAAGCCACAAGCGGCGCGCATTATAGGTAGTCGGCAAGCTGTGCCCAAGCACTGTCTGGGTCTAGACCGATCTAACCGATGAACAGCAGTAGCACATAGCCATCAGCGGAACCTTCAAGGCCGCCCATCGTCCCATCAATATGCCGACCCACCACGCTATACAGCCCAATGGCGGCGGCGTAGCATGCGCCACCCGACGCTCGTCGCTTTTTATTGCCCCTTCGCTGGACCTGCACACTATGCCTTCGCGTAAGTTTGGACTGAACCTGGTCATGTTCCTGGCAATTGCCGCCGTGTTTACCGGTATCTGGGCGCTGTACAACCGCCCGGTAACCGCACCGGACTGGCCGGAACAAATCTCCGGGTTTTCATTTTCACCCTTCCGCGCAGGGCAGAACCCGCAGCAGGACACCTACCCCAGCGATGAGCAAATGCGTGCCGACCTGGAGTTGCTAAGCACGCAGACCGACAACATCCGCACCTACTCGGTAGACGGCCCGCTGGGCAATATCCCGTTGCTGGCCGAAGAGTTCGGCCTGCGCGTAACCCTGGGTATCTGGATCAGTCCGGACTTGGAGCGCAACGAGCGGGAAATCGTCAAAGCCATCGAAATTGCCAACAACTCACGCAGCGTGGTGCGCGTGGTGGTCGGTAACGAAGCCCTGTTCCGCAGCGAAGTAACCCCAGAGGACCTGATTGCCTATATCGACCGCGTACGCGCGGCGATCAAGGTGCCGGTGACCACCTCCGAGCAGTGGCACATCTGGCAGGATCATCCGGAACTGGCTCAGCACGTCGACCTGATCGCCGCCCACGTACTGCCCTACTGGGAATTTGTGCCGATGGAGGACTCTACCGAGTTCGTCCTCGATCGCGCCAAGGACCTGAAAAAGCTGTTCCCCAAAAAACCCCTGCTACTTTCCGAAGTCGGCTGGCCGAGCAACGGCCGCATGCGCGGCGGCGCCGATGCCTCACAGGCAGACCAGGCGATCTACCTGCGCACCCTGGTCAATGCACTGAACGCCCAGGGCTACAACTATTTCGTTATCGAAGCCTTCGACCAGCCGTGGAAGGCCAGCGATGAAGGCTCGGTGGGTGCGTATTGGGGCGTATACAACCTGGAGCGCCAGGCCAAGTTCGCCTTCGAAGGGCCGGTGGTGGCGATTCCTCAGTGGCGCTTGCTTGCCATAGGCTCGGTGGTGCTGGCACTGCTCAGCCTGGCGCTGATGCTGATCGACGGCAGCGCCTTGCGCCAGCGCGGGCGCACCTTCCTGACCATTGTCGCCTTCGCCGGCGGCTCGGCCCTGGTGTGGATCGGCTACGACTACAGCCAGCAATACAGCACCTGGTTCAGCACCCTGGTCGGCCTGTTGCTGGGTATCGGTGCCTTCGGTGTATTTATCGTGCTACTGACTGAAGCCCACGAACTGGCAGAAACCGCCTGGAACAGCGCGCGCCGCCGGCCGTTCCAGCCGGTCTTGGCCGACAGTGCTTACCGGCCCAAGGTGTCGGTCCACGTGCCCTGCTACAACGAGCCACCGGAGATGGTCAAACAGACCCTCGACGCCCTGGCCGCACTGGATTACCCGGATTACGAAGTCATCATCATCGACAACAACACCAAGGACCCGGCGGTGTGGGAGCCGGTAGAGGCCTACTGCAAAGTCCTGGGCCCACGCTTTCGCTTCTTCCACGTCGCGCCGATTGCCGGTTTCAAGGGCGGCGCACTGAACTACATCCTGCCGCACACCGCACCGGACGCCGAAGTGGTGGCGGTGATCGACGCCGACTACTGCGTCGACAAGAACTGGCTCAAGTACATGGTGCCGCACTTCAGTGACCCGCAGATCGCCGTGGTGCAATCGCCGCAGGATTATCGCGACGGCAACGAAAATATCTTCAAGAAACTCTGCTACGCCGAATACAAAGGCTTCTTCCATATCGGCATGGTGACGCGCAACGACCGCGACGCGATAATCCAGCACGGCACCATGACCATGATCCGCCGCACGGTAATGGACGAACTGAAGTGGGCCGACTGGACCATCTGCGAAGACGCCGAACTGGGCCTGCGCGTGTTCGAGAAAGGCTACTCCGCAGCCTATGCCAACCAGAGCTTTGGTCAGGGGCTGATGCCGGATACCTTTATCGACTACAAGAAGCAGCGCTTCCGTTGGGCCTACGGCGCCATTCAGATCATGAAGGGCCATGCGCGCAGCCTGTTCCTTGGCAAGGATTCCGAACTCAAGACCGGCCAGCGCTACCACTTCGTCGCGGGTTGGCTGCCATGGATTGCCGACGGCCTGAACATCTTCTTCACCGTCGGCGCCCTGCTCTGGTCGGCAGCGATGATCATCGTGCCGCAGCGGGTCGACCCGCCGTTGATGATTTTCGCCATCCCGCCATTGGCGCTGTTCTTCTTCAAGCTGGGCAAGATCCTGTTCCTCTACCGCAAGGCCATGGGCGTCGATCTGGTGCGTTCATTCCAGGCTGCAGTGGCGGGCCTCGCGATGTCGCACACCATAGCCAAGGCGGTGCTCTACGGCACCTTTACCAAAACCATCCCGTTCTTCCGCAACCCGAAGATGGCCAGCAACCACGGCATCCTGGTGGCATTGGCCGAAGCGCGCGAAGAAGTCTTTATCATGCTGCTGCTATGGGGAGCGGCCGCAGGTATCAGCGTTGTCCAAGGCCTGCCCAGCGCCGATGTGCAGTTTTGGGTGGCTATGCTGGTGGTGCAGTCGCTGCCCTACCTGGCGGCGCTGATCATGGCGCTGCTGTCGTCCTTGCCAGCGCCACAGGCAAGCGCGCAGGAAACGGTCGCTGCCAGCTGACACTGGCTATGCCCGAATGCTAGACGGCGGCCAAGGGCCGCCGTTTTGCTTTAAGATGGCGGCCTTTCCGCTTGATGCCGCCTTGGAGCCGCAATGACCGCCAACGCCACGCCCCTCTCCCCGACGCTGGAGCTTGCCTGCGAGCTGATTCGTCGCCCGTCCGTCACGCCGCTCGATGAAGGCTGCCAGGAACAGATGACGCGCCGCCTTGCCGCCTGCGGTTTCACCATCGAGCCGATGCGGATCGAGGAAGTGGACAATTTTTGGGCCAGCCACGGCAGCCAAGAGGGACCCGTACTGTGCTTTGCCGGACACACCGATGTAGTGCCAACCGGCCCAGTACAAAACTGGCAGCACCAGCCATTCGATGCCCTGATCGACGAGCAAGGCATGCTCTGCGGTCGTGGCGCAGCGGACATGAAAGGTAGCCTGGCGTCGATGATCATCGCCGTTGAGCGCTTTGTTGCCGAATACCCGGACCACAAAGGCCGTATCGCCTTTCTGATCACCAGCGACGAAGAAGGCCCGGCGCACAACGGCACCAAGGCCGTGGTCGAGCGCCTGCGTGCACGCAACGAGCGCCTGGACTGGTGCATTGTCGGTGAACCGTCGAGCACCACCCTGGTCGGTGACGTGGTGAAAAACGGCCGCCGTGGCTCGCTCGGCTGCACCCTCACTGTGCGCGGCAAGCAAGGCCACGTGGCCTACCCACACCTGGCGCGCAACCCGATTCATCTGGCCGCGCCGGCCCTGGCCGAACTGGCTGCCGAGCATTGGGACGACGGCAACACGTTCTTCCCGCCGACCAGCTTCCAGATCTCCAACCTCAACTCGGGCACCGGGGCGACCAACGTGATTCCGGGTGAGTTGAAAGCCATCTTCAACTTCCGCTTCTCGACTGAATCGACGGTTGAGGGCCTGCAGCAGCGTACTCAGGCCATCCTCGACAAACACGGCTTGGATTTTGAGCTCGACTGGGCACTCTCCGGCCTGCCTTTTCTCACTGAGCCAGGTGCCTTGCTCGACGCCGTAGCGGCCAGCATCAAGGCCGTCACCGGCCGCGACACCAAGCCCTCGACCAGCGGCGGCACCTCGGATGGGCGCTTTATCGCCACCCTCGGCACCCAGGTGGTCGAACTCGGCCCGGTGAACGCCACCATCCACCAGGTAGATGAACGCGTACTGGCCAGTGATCTGGATGTGCTGACCGAGATCTACTACCGAACCCTGGTCAATCTGCTCGCATGAAAATCCATGAACAAGCCTGCTACGCACCCCGATAGCTGCGTTGGGCGGTACTCGCTCCTCGCCTATCTATTTGATATGTCTCGTCGCTGCGTTCCGTCCGCCTTGCTCTCGGGGCGCTCGCGACGGCCTGTTAATGGATTTTTCGCATGCTGATCTGCCCTATCTGCCAGGCGGCGCTGCAAACGCTCGATAATGGCGTCACCTGCCCGGCCAACCACCGCTTTGACCGTGCGCGCCAGGGTTACCTGAACCTGCTGCCGGTGCAGCACAAGAACAGCCGCGACCCGGGCGACAACGCCGCCATGGTCGAGGCGCGGCGGCGATTTCTCGACGGTGGTCATTACGCACCATTAGCCAAGCGCCTGGCCGAAATGGCGGCCGGTTATAACCCGGCGCGCTGGCTGGATATCGGTTGCGGCGAGGGTTACTACACCGCGCAGATCGCCGACGCCCTGCCGCAAGCCGACGGCTACGCCCTGGACATCTCCCGCGAGGCGATCAAGCGCGGCTGCAAGCGTGCGCCCCAGCTCAACTGGCTGGTGGCGAGCATGGCCCGCGTGCCGCTGAGTGACGCCAGCTGCCAACTGCTGGCCAGCGTCTTCAGCCCGCTCGACTGGCAGGAGGCCAAACGCCTGCTCGCCCCCGGTGGCGGCCTGCTGCGTATGGGGCCGACCAGTGAGCATCTGATGGAATTGCGGCAAAAGCTGTATGACGAAGTGCGTGACTACGATGATCAGAAGCACCTGGAGCTGATCCCCGACGGCATGCGCCTGGCCCACAGCGAAACCCTGACCTTTAATCTGCACCTGCAAAGCAGCGAGGCCCGCGCCGACCTGCTGGCCATGACCCCACACGGCTGGCGCGCCAGCGCCGAGAAGCGCGCGGCAGTGATCGCCGAACCCTGCGACGTGACTGTCGCCATCCGCTACGACTGGATCGAGAGACTATGACCATGCGCCAACCGGATATCGAGATATACCTGAAAGACGCCGACCACATCGCCATCGGCGAGTGGCTGAACAGCGCACTGGGCAACTGCACCCCCTGGCAGCAGAAAGGCCAGACCTACAAATGCATGGCCGGTGAAGTGCCTGTCACCTGGCTGCCCAAGGCTGTCGGCAAGTGGAACAGCCTGTTCCTGGAAAGCGACGCCACGCCCTGGGCCGACGACCTGGCCTGCGCCCAGGCGGCCTTCGCCGCTCTGAATGTCGAAGTACGCTGCGCGCCCGGCGGCTGGCAGGAAGAAGAAAGCGACGAACAAGCCGACCGCTGGATGCGCATCAGCGCCGATGGGGTAGAAGAAATCACCTGGCGCACCGGCTGACAGCTGCCCCGTAGGGTGCGCCGCGCGCACCAGAAACGCGGCATGGCCCCTAAAACAACAAAACCCCGCCGAGGCGGGGTTTTGTTTGACCGGGCGTTTACTTCTTGCCCAGTTTCTTCAGCTCTTCATCACGCAGCTCGCGGCGCAGGATCTTGCCGACGTTGGTGGTCGGCAATACGTCGCGGAACTCGACGGCCTTCGGCACCTTGTAGCCGGTGACGTTGGCGCGCATGTGTTCCATGACCTGCTCTTTGGTCAGAGTTTCACCCGGCTTGACCACCACGAAGATCTTGATAGCCTCGCCCGACTTCTCATCCGGCACACCGATGGCCGCGCATTGCAGCACGCCAGGCAGCGTAGCGAGCACGTCTTCCAGCTCGTTCGGGTAGACGTTGAAGCCGGACACCAGAATCATGTCCTTCTTACGGTCGACGATACGCATGTAACCGTCTTCTTGGATCACCGCGATGTCGCCGGTTTTCAACCAGCCTTCGGCGTCGAGGATTTCGTCGGTGGCTTCCTGGCGCTGCCAGTAGCCCTTCATCACCTGCGGGCCTTTGACGCACAGCTCACCAATCGAACCCAGCGGCTGCTCGACGCCTTCGTCGTCGATCACTTTG